>CALWJW010000061.1 GCA_944381095.1 uncultured Clostridia bacterium
CTGGGGTTCTAAATCAAAGCATTTCAAGATGGCAAAACAAGCTGTCATGAAGAGTGGAAATTACGCTTTCGCCGGAAGAAAAATGAAGAAAAGAGACTTCCGCAGACTCTGGATCACCAGAATCTCTGCCGGCTGCAAAGCAAACGGCATGAATTATTCCACTTTTATGTGCGGTCTGAAAAAATCCGGTATTGAACTGAATCGCAAAATGCTCTCAGAGCTTGCTTTATCGGATACCGTAGCTTTCGCCGACCTCTGCTCAAAAGCAAAGGCTGCTCTCTAATCAACATAATGGCTGTGTCGCAACGGACTCAGCCTTTTTTTTGGAGATGCTGAAAACAAAACAGGCTCAGCTTTTTTTGATTCTGAAAACAAATTGTCCGGACGACCGCCCACAGTCGGTTTTAATAATCATTTCAGAACGCTGACGCGATATGACGTTCGGTCAACTCAATTTCCAAAACACTCAGCTTACAGTATTTTCAAACCGGTATTTAACGAATGCTTGAATTTTTACGTTGCCGGAAAGCCTACTCTTCAAAAAAATCCTGTTCAAGGAGGAATACGTTTTGAAACACGAAACCATTACTTCGAGAAATAACCCGAAAATAAAACTCGCGGCTAAGCTGGGAGACAAAAAATTCCGATCTGAAAATTCCCTCTTCTCTTTTGAAGGTTTCAAACTGCTCTACGAATTTCTGGACTCAGGACTCAAACCGGAGCTGCTTTTCGTTACACCCGACGCTGCTGCCGTTATAGAAAAGCAACGGCCGGAATGTGATTTTACTGTTGTCACAGAGGATGTCTACAAAAAAATTTCCCTTGAAAAATCTCCGGAAGGAGTATTCTGTATTTCAAAAACCCTTGACAAAATCCACAATATAATTATAATATATAGAAGGGATTATTTCCGGAATTCTTCATGTCTGCTTCTTGACGGGATAAACGATCCGGGTAACCTCGGTACAATTCTGCGCAGCGCTTCTGCTTTCGGGACCGATACGGTGATCCTGAGTAAAAACTGCGCTGACGTTTACAACAGTAAGACAGTAAGAGCATCAATGGGCGCTGTTTTCAGACAAAAAACGCTCCGGGCAGAAAACCTTGCCGACGTAGTTACTCTGCTCAGGGAAAACCGGATCAAAGTTTATGCGGCGGCGCTGAGCAAGGACGCTATACCGGCAGAAGCCCTGGATTTCAGGGAAAACTCATGCTTCGTCGTAGGCAGCGAGGCAAACGGAATAAGCGAAAAAGTTCTGCAAGCCTGCAATGCAAGCATAATTATCGGAATGGAGAACACCACCGAGTCACTGAACGCCGCAACTGCCGCTTCCATACTGCTCTACGAGAAATATAAATCAAACCGTTGACGAAAGGAGTCGGTCATGCACAACTGCATCTACTGGATATGGCTGAGCTTAAAGTTCCAGCCCGGCAATACAGCTTTCGACAAAATATTCCGCACTTTCGGGTATGACATAAAGGCAATTTACAATGCTGATGAAAACTCCTTTTCTGAAATTTTCGGAAAAAATTCAACATCCGTCACGGCTTTATCCAACAAAACTCTTGACAATGCTCTGAAAATTTTTGATTTCTGCCGGAAAAACGATGTCGGGATACTGACGCCGGAAAATATCAACTATCCGTCTCAGCTTCTGAGAATACAGGGGCAACCTCCTGTGTTATACTATAAGGGCACGGTTCCGGATTTTTCCGCCTCGCTCTCCATTGCAGTAGTAGGAACAAGAAACGTCACGTCCTACGGCTCCTCTGCCGCCTATACAATTTCACACGATCTGGCATATGCCGGTTCAATTATCGTCAGCGGTATGGCATTAGGCACTGATACCGCCGCTCACAGAGGCGCGCTTGACGCAAAGGGTAAAACCGTCGCGTTTCTCGGAAGCGGGATAAATGTTATTTATCCAAAGCAAAACACTCGTCTTTTTGAAGAAATCTGCGAACACGGAGCCGTCATCACAGAATACCCGCCGTTTTCCCGTCCGGAAGGCAGACATTTTCCGATCAGAAACAGGCTGATAAGCGGAGTCAGCCACGGAGTGCTCGTGGTGGAAGCCGCCAGAAAAAGCGGTGCATTACTCACAGCAGACCACGCAATAAAACAAGGCAAGCTTCTCTACGCTCTTCCGGGAAGAATTGGTGAGCTTACAAGCGAGGGCACAAACAATCTGCTTTTAAGCGGTGCCAAAGCAGTTACGAAAACCGAGGACATAATCTCTGATTTCAGCCATATCTTTACTTTCAAAGCAATCCCCAACAGCAGCGGATTCACCCAGTTCACAAATGACTGTTCTTTCGGTTACCCGTCTTCATTCAATCCTTTCTCACATGGAACAGGAAGTCAGACTTCATACAGCGGAAAAGGCAGCTTTTTCGACCGCTTCCGTCCCTTACCTACTGAAAGATATCCAAATGAGGAATCGTCTAACAATCATAAAGCAAAGGATAACATAAATTCAGAAAACGCTTTACCGAGATACTACGATCCGTCGTCAGAAAAATCGCACCGTAGTACTGACGTACTCGGAGAGCCAAAGCCGGTAATAGTTTACAGCGACTTCGATGACGAAGAGTTCAGTAAGGCAAACAAAGCCCTAAGCAAACAACAAAAAGACGAGCTGGAAACACTCGATATGCTTTCGCACAGACCGGTCATCAGATATTCAGGAAAACCTATCCCAAAGGGAGGTTACAAAGTCCGGCTCACAAAGGAAAAAGCCGAAGAGTTCGACAGACTGACCGAAGAAATGAATTCAAGACGGGTATCTCCCGAGGATATAAAAAACGGAATAAAGGTCCATTCGCCTTTCAAAGGAGTAAGCGACCTCAAAGAGCTTGACAGACTCTATATGGAGGATAAACTCAGGCACGAAAAACGTCAGGCTGAAAACCAGACTCGCAAAACCGAAAAAGTTGATATGTACAAGGGTCTTACGAGTATTGAAATATCTGTGCTCAAACTACTTGAAAGCGGTGAGAAACTGACTGTTGATTCAATGTCCGGATTAGGCATTCCGTTACCGAAACTGCTTTCCGTTCTTACAGTTCTTGAAATCAAAAAACGTGTAGTTCAGTTGCCGGGAGGTTACTTTCAGATAAACAAAGACGGCAAATAGGAGCTTCTTTGCTTGCAGTAATACAATGAATAGAAATTTTTTTGCTTACATCGAAACTGTGAATAAAGTTTCTTCGCTTACAGCGATACAGTGAATAGATGTTTTTTCTTGCAGTGATACGGTGAATAAAGCTTTTTTGCTTGTAACAATATGCTTCTGTATCGTTCGCTTTTCCGGGGCAGTATGCGGTCAGCAAATTTGAATTTCCGGCTTTTTTTCTACTCAGAATTTTTTACGTCCTGTTGGCAGAAGCGGAATATTTTCAAGTCCGCCGACAAACAGTTTACGTAAATTTCCAATACATACTTAAATACTCATAACGGAGGAACAAATGACAAATCTGGTAATAGTCGAATCACCTTCAAAAGCAACTACGATCAAGAATTATCTCGGATCGGGCTATAAGGTAGTAGCGTGTCAGGGACATGTCCGCGACCTGCCCAAAAGTACGCTCGGGGTTGATATAGACAACGATTTTAAGCCACACTACATTAACATACGCGGTAAAGGTGAGCTTATCGCTGCCCTGAAAAAAGACGCAAAATCCGCAAGCAAGATCTACCTTGCTACCGACCCTGACCGCGAAGGCGAAGCTATTTCATGGCACCTCGCCAACACACTCGGTCTTCCTATCGAATCGACAAGGCGTGTAACCTTCAACGAAGTGACCAAGCCGGCTGTAAAAGCGGCAATAAAAAATCCGAGAAACATCGATCTGAAACTTGTGGATTCACAGCAGGCAAGAAGAATCCTCGACAGAATCGTCGGCTATAAGCTGAGTCCGTTTCTTTGGAAGGCTGTGAAAAGCGGCCTTTCCGCAGGACGGGTTCAGTCAGTTACAACAAAGGCTATCGTCGAAAGGGAGGAGGAAATCAGAAACTTCGTTTCGGAAGAATACTGGCTGCTTGACGCTGTCTTCGAACAACTCAACATAAAAGCAAAGTTTTACGGCAAAGTCCCGGGTGATAACAAAACCGAGTTGCATACCAAAGAGCAGACATACAAAATTATCGACGCAGTCAAGGACAAACAGTTTACCGTTGTTGCGGTAAAAAAAGCCGTACGTCAGAAAAGCCCCGCTCCGCCGTTCAACACTTCTTCCATGCAGCAGGAAGCCGCAAAAAAGCTGAATTTCCAGTCACAGTATACCATGCGTATAGCCCAGGAGCTTTACGAGGGTATCAACCTCGGTGCGGAAAACGGCGGTATCCACGGCCTTATTACCTATATGCGAACCGACTCTTTGAGGATATCGTCTGAGGCTTCCGAAGCCGCAAAAGAATTCATCGGCGTAAAGTTCGGGGAAAAGTATCTGCCCTCATCTCCGAGAGTATACAAAACCAAGGGCAATGCTCAGGATGCGCATGAAGCCATAAGACCTGCCGATGTAAGTCTCCATCCGGATCATATAAAAAAATATCTGAGTTCAGGTCAGTATAAATTATACAAGCTCATATGGAGCCGCTTTGTGGCAAGCCAGATGGCAAATGCCGAATTCGACACCGTAAGCGCAGACATTCAGGCCGGCGACTTCATTTTCAGAACAAGCGGATATAATGTCAAATTCAACGGTTTTATGCAGGTATGGGCGTCGGACGACCTTGACTACGAAGGCGAAAATCTCCGTCTGCCCGAATTGAAAAAAGGACAGGTGCTCTCCCCCTGCAAGCTTGTCCCGACTCAGAAATTCACCGAACCTCCGGCAAGATACAATGAGGCTACAATAATAAAATTCCTCGAAGAAAAAGGCATAGGAAGGCCGTCAACCTTTGCCACCATCGTTTCAACGATAATTTCAAGAGGGTATGTAAAGAGAGACAAACATTCACTTGTCCCGACATCACTCGGCGAAATTACCACGAAAATCATCAGCGATAATTTCCCTGACATAGTTGACTGCAAATTCACTGCGCACATGGAAGACAGCCTCGATAACATCGCAGAAGGAAAAAACACCATGCAGGGCGTACTCAGCGGATTCTACAAAAAATTCGAAAAAAGCCTTAAAAAGGCAGAAGAAAAAACCAAAGATATGTCATTTTCTCTCCCCGCAGAACAGACAGACATGATCTGTGAAAAATGCGGAAGCGTTATGATAGTAAAAAACGGAAGATACGGAAAGTTCGCCGCCTGCCCGAATTATCCTGAATGCAAAAACACAAAACCCCTTGAAGACCGATCTGCCTCTCAGAGCAAAACACCGGAACCCACCGGACTTACCTGTGACCTTTGCGGCGGAAAACTGGTGGTAAGATACGGAAAATTCGGAAATTTCTATGCGTGCGAAAATTTCCCGAAATGTAAATTCACAAAGCAAATAACAAAGGATACCGGCGTAAAATGCCCGAAGTGCGGCGCCAGCATCGTGGCGAAAAAAGGGAAAAACAACTCTCTGTTTTACAGCTGTGAAAGATATCCTGATTGTGATTTCTCTTCGTGGGATCAGCCCATAACCGAAAAATGTCCCAAATGCGGCTGTATCCTGATGAAAAAGAAAGGTAAAAATACCGTTTACTGCCTTAACAAAGAAGAATGCGGTTACACCGGTATCGCCGAAAATGATGAATCAAAGTAAAATTACCGTTATCGGCGCCGGACTCGCCGGTTCAGAAGCGGCATACCAGATAGCCAGAAGAGGAATCGACGTAGATCTGATAGAAATGAAGCCCGAAAGAAAAACTCCGGCTCATTCTGCAGATCTCTTCGGAGAACTTGTTTGCTCAAATTCGCTGCGCTCCGCTCAGAGCACAAACGCCGCCGGAATGCTGAAAGACGAGCTGAGACTTCTCGGTTCCCTGATAATGGAGGCAGCGGATTTTTCCGCAGTTCCGGCAGGCTCGGCGCTGGCAGTAAACAGAAACCTTTTCTCTGCTTATATAACAGACAAAATAAAGTCTATGAAAAACATCCGGGTGATTTGCGCGGAAGCTGAAAACATCCCTGATAACGGAATCTGCGTTATTGCCTCAGGACCGCTGACAACAGAAAAGCTCGCAAAAAACATCGCTGCGTTTTTCGGTTCGGACGGACTTTATTTCTTTGACGCAGCCGCACCTATCGTAGATGCCGAATCAATAGATTATGACACGGTTTTTGCCCAGTCACGCTATGATAAAGGCGACGCCGACTACCTGAACTGTCCCTTTGATAAAGAAACTTATCTGAAATTTTATGAGAATCTGATCAATGCCGAAGAGGCGGAACTGCACGACTTTGATAAATCGGAACAGAAAAAACTTACGGTTTTTGAAGGATGCATGCCGGTTGAAATCATGGCTAAACGCGGAGTCGATACCCTTCGTTTCGGTCCCATGAAGCCGGTGGGTCTGACCGATCCCAAAACCGGCAGAGAGCCATATGCATGTGTACAGCTCAGAGCGGAAAACAAGGAAAAAACCATGTACAACATTGTGGGATTTCAGACACATCTCAGAATTCCCGAACAAAAACGGGTATTTTGTATGATACCCGGACTTGAAAATGCCGTTTTCCTGCGCTACGGTGTTATGCACAGAAACACATATATAAATTCCCCGGGAAATTTATCCCCCGTTTACTCTGCCCTATCGCGGCCGGATCTCTACTTTGCCGGTCAGATGACGGGAGTCGAAGGTTATATTGAATCCGCCTCTTCCGGCCTTGTGGCGGGTCTGAACGCCGCCGAAAGGTTGACAACAGGAAAAGAAATAGTCTTCCCGGAAACAACGGTGACAGGTTCTCTTGCCGCTTACATCAGCCGCGGAGGCAGTGGGAAATTCCAGCCGATGAACGCTAATTTCGGACTGGTAAAGCCTTTGGAAAATAAAGTCAGGGGCGGAAAAGCCGTACGAAACCAAGCGATCTACGACAGAGGAATTGCCGATCTGAAAAATTTTATTTCGGTTAACCGTTTATCACAAACGTAACTGCCACAAAGAAAGCTTTAACCGGATGAAGTCTCATAACTTTCCGACTTCAATTACGATCCACTCTTTCATCACGAAAGGACTGCAAATGAAAATTATTGTTGACGTTATGAGCGGTGATAAAGCGCCCGGCGAACTCATAAAGGGCGCCTGCTATGCCGCAAATACCGGCAATGCCGGTATAATTATGGTCGGAAATGCCGACATAATAAAAAAAACAGCTTCGGAAAATATGCTCGATATCTCATTACCCGGGATTGAGATCGCCGACGCACGGGATGTAATCTCCATGGAGGATGATCCGATGTCGGTAAAGGACAAAAAGGATTCCTCAATGGCAAGGTCTCTTATGCTGCTGCGCGAAGGTGACGGTGACGCCGTTGTCAGCGCCGGAAACACAGGCGCCCTCTACACCGGCTCTGTGCTTTACGTCGGAAGGATCAAGGGTGTTCAGAAGGCTGCCATCGCAACCGTCTTGCCGTTTCCGAAACCTGTTCTTATGCTGGACTGCGGCGCCAATGTAAATCAAAAACCGGAAAATCTTGTTCAGTTCGCACTTATGGGCAATATATATGCCGGAAATGTAATGAATGTAAGTAACCCCAGAATCGGTCTTCTCAACAACGGAACTGAGAGCCATAAGGGCACAGAACTTCACGTTGCAGCCTACAACTTTCTCTTAAACGAAGACCGCCTCAATTTTACCGGTAATGTCGAAAGCAAATCCATTCCGGACGGAGTATGCGATGTGCTTGTTACCGACGGCTTCACAGGAAACGTCCTGCTAAAAGCCATAGAAGGTCTCGGAGGCTTTTTCGTAAGCAGACTCAAAGAAGTTTACCGCAAAAATCCGATTACATACCTTTCTGCGGCAATTGTAAAACCCCAGCTCAAAAAGCTTAAAAGCGATTTTGACCCTGCCGAACACGGTGGAGCGCCGTTCCTCGGAATAAAAAAGCCGGTGTTCAAAGCGCACGGAAGCTCTGATGCTAAATCAATTGTCAGTGCAATCAGAGTTGCAGAAAGGTTCTGTGACGGACAAGTAACTGAAAAAACCGAGGAAGCCATAGCAAATTCGGTTTCAAACATAAATACCAAAGAGGTAATTTAATGCATAGCAAACTCAATTTATCTGAAATACAGAAAAAGACAGGACATATATTCAAAAATCCTTCGCTGGCAGAAAAAGCCTTCGCTTCCGGCTCGCCCGACAGCAAAAACCTTGCTTTTCTCGGAAGAAACCTGATAACAGCCGTTATATCTGAATACATTTATACCCACACGCCGCCAGGGATCGCCGCAAATCCGGAAAAGGACCTCAGGTTTTATCAAAACTCTTTGAATACGGGTGATTTCACATCGTTAAAGAAGCTGTCGCAATCCGACGATACGGCAACTGCTGACGAAAAAACGCAGGAAGATTCCGAGCTGTTTTACGCCGTATCTGCGGCAATCTACCTTGACAGCGGACTTACGGCGCTGAAAAATTTCGCCATTCCTCTCATAAGAGCCGTTGATTCTGATTCGCATTACGAAAAAAGCACCGAAGGCAAGATAGTTATGTCAGACGACCTTAACGAAAACGAAGCATCGGACGGAAAAATCCATATACAAAATGCCCGCCGCGGCAGAAAAAGCGGAGTTACCTCGCTCGGCATTACCCGTGCAGCCACTGTGGGCAAAAAATCTCAGAGCGATAATTCCGAAAAAAATCAGAGAGCATCTCAGACGGTAATCTCTCAGAAAGACCGGGACAGTCACAGTGAAGAAGATTCCCGGAGCCGCGTAAAAGAAAAAACATCAGGTATTGCCGGAATTCTTTCCTTTGCCTCACGCAAAAGGAATACAAACTACTCCGAAAGTTCCGGATCTGAAAACGATTCAAAACAGGAACAGACCGCGCCGACCAGAAGATTCATACGCGACGCGCTTGCGCCGGTACGACTTTCGGACGAACTCAGAAACGCCGGTTACAGCAGACCGCCAAGATCGGCAAAAAACTCCGAATCTGAAAAAAAAGAGCCCGAACAGTTAAATGAAAATTATAAATCAATGCTTCAGGAAGCCGTCCAGAAAATAATACGCACTTCTAACGTTATTCTGAATTACAATACTTCATCCGACCGCAAAGGCGGTTATAACTGCGTCATTTCTGCACAGGACAGGCAAATCGCATCAGCCTCCTCACCTGTGCGCAAAACTGCCGAACAGCTTGCTGCCAAAAACGCCTATAATGCCCTTCTCGACAAATCCGGACCGGAATATAGCTTTCTCAGTGAGCTCTCCAAAAGCGGAAGCCTTTCTTCCGACGGTCCTGATGATTTCGTTTCGAAAGTGAACAGATATTTTCAGAAAAACCACAAAAATTCAAAACTCCCGGTTTACCTGAAAAAAGATTCAGACTCAAAAAAAACTTACAGAATTGCTGTGATGTTCGAAGGAAAAGAGCTCGCCGAGGCAACTGCGCCTTCACTTAAACAGGCAAAACAGCTTGCGGCGGAAAAAGTCTGCCGTCAGCTCGGAATAAACTGACGCTGTTTTGCGCTTGTTTTTTACCGGGCAAAAGACGTCGGGCAATTTTAAGTGAGTCTGAAAGCCGGCAGATCATTTTATTTTAAGTACAACTTAAAGCCGGAGTCTTAAAAATCTTATCGGAGAAAAGCCATGCAAAACAAAATCGATCCGCAAAAGCTGGAAAAAATCATCGGTTACTCTTTTAAAAACAAAAAGCTTCTTACCGAAGCTCTCACTCATTCTTCTTATTCCAATGAACTGTTACAAAGAAATATCGATTCAGTTTCAAATGAACGTCTTGAATTTCTGGGAGATTCGGTGCTTGAAATTATTTCCACTACTTATCTGTACCGGAATTTCCCTTCGGTGCCGGAAGGAGAATTGACCAAACTGCGGTCGGAAGTTATATGCACCGACGCTCTTGCCGGCTACGCAGGCGATATCTCTCTCGGAAATTTTCTTTTTCTTGGTAAGGGAGAAAAAAAAGGCGGCGGGCAAAACAAAGCATCGACGCTGGAAAATGCTTTTGAAGCCCTGCTCGGCGCAATTTATCTCGACAGTGGGTGTTCCCTTGACAGCGTCGGGAAATTTGCCCTGCCATTTATCGCAAGCAAGGCAAAAACCGCGTCTGTTGATTCAAAAGACTATAAGTCTGAGTTACAGCAGATAGTACAGCAGACTCCCGGCGAAAAACTGTCATACGAGGTGACTGACAGGCAAGGTCCTGACAATGATCCCACATTTACGGTAACCGCAATGCTTAACAGCAACATTATCGGCACAGGTGTAGGTCATTCAAAGCGCAAAGCCGAACAGGAAGCCGCAAAGGACGCTCTGAAATTTTTCAGAAAAGACTGAACACATGTGAAGCCGTCAGTATATATGCGTATCTTCCGGACGACAGACATCGGCTCTGATCTGATGGAGACATAACTAAACCAAAATCAAATAAAATCTATCAATTTTTTAACCGTTATTTCAGGCTTCATTGTGTACCGCAGAACCTCAATATGCAAAACAAACAATAACTAAAATGCCTTTGAAACTTCAAATCATGAAAAAACACGTTAATATTCCCATTTTTATTCCGCACCTCGGGTGCTCAAACAGCTGCGTTTTCTGTAATCAGAGAAAAATCACAGGCGTTCCGTGCTATGACAGGAACTCGGTACTGAGCGAAATTGAAACAGCGCTCTCAACGATCGACACCGATACCACCGAAACCGAACTCGCCTTTTTCGGCGGCAGCTTCACCGCAATTCCCGAACCGGAAATGATCTGGCTGCTGAGTACCGCCGGGAAATTTAAAGACAGCGGTAAAATCCAAAGCATACGCCTTTCGACGCGTCCGGACGCTATAAACGAAAGAATTCTCGATATACTGAGCACTTACGGCGTCAGAACAATCGAGCTCGGTCTGCAAAGTTTTTCGGATAAAGTTCTTACCGCTTCCAGAAGAGGACATACTGCAAAAACTTCTGTCAATGCATGCAACCTGATAAAAAAATATCGTTTTCAGCTGGTGGGACAGATGATGATCGGACTTCCGGACTCGTCTCCGCAGGACGAAATCTACTCCTCAAAGGAAATATGCCGGCTCGGTTGCGATGGCGCAAGAATTTATCCGACGGTTGTCTTCCCGGAAACAGAGCTTATGTCTATGCAGGAAAAAGGTCTTTATACTCCGCTTTCAACGGAGGAAGCGGTAGTGAGGTCGGCAGATGTTTTTGAGATCTTTGTAAGTTCAGGCGTAAAGGTGCTGCGCATTGGACTCTGCTCAAATGAGACGCTGGCCTCAGACTTTTTCAGATCCGGCTATCACCCTGCGATCGGAGAACTGACTATAAACCGTTACTACCTGAAAAAAATGTCAGAGCTTCTCGAAAAATATCATTCTCCTACGGGGACAGTTGTTTTTGCGGTTTCGAAAGGAAAAACAAGTCAGGCAGTAGGTCAGAAAAGAAGCAATGTTTCGTTACTTGCCGAAAAATACGGCCTTAAAAAAATCCGGGTGACCGAGTCGGAGCTTGTCAGCGGCTTCGGTATTTCTCTTTTACATACAGATACAGAAAGGAACAGATATGCGTCTGATCTCTCTTGAACTGCAAGGATTCAAATCCTTTCCAGATAAAACAGTCCTGAAATTTGCTCCGGGCGTTACTACGGTAGTCGGCCCCAACGGCAGCGGAAAAAGCAATATTTCTGACGCCGTAAGGTGGGTACTCGGCGAAATATCCTCCAAAAATATGCGTGGCAGCAAAATGGAGGATGTCATTTTCGGCGGTACAGACACCCGTAAACCCATGTCTTATGCCGAAGTGTCGCTGACTCTTGACAACCGCGAGGAAGACGGGTTTTCACGGCTTGCCAGCGACTATGACGAAGTTACCGTGACAAGGCGCTATAACCGTAACGGCACAAGTGAGTATATGATAAACCGCCGTCCGGTAAGACTCAAAGACATAAATACACTGTTCATGAACACAGGCATCGGACGTGACGGCTACTCCATCGTCAGCCAAGGAAAAGCCGCAGAGATCATTTCCCAGAAAAGCGACGAAAGAAGAAATGTTTTTGAGGAGGCAGCAGGTATTTCAAAATACAGATACCAGAAAACCGACGCCGAAAAAAAACTTGCCGAAACCGTTCAGAACTGCGAAAGGCTGTCCGATATTCTGCTAGAAAAGAAAACCACTCTCGACAAACTTGAAAAGGACGCCGAAAAAGCAAAAAAATACCTCGATGTATACGAAAAGAAAAAGGAAGCCGACATCTCACTCCTGATTTTTGAAACCTTGAAAATCAAAGACGAGACATCGGTAAAACAAAATCAGTTCGAACTGATTGAAAAATCACTGCAAGCGGCTGACAACGAAATAACCGATAACAATAATCAGTACGAACGCCTTGATATTGAAAAAAGCCGGGAAAAAGAAAAATTCCTGCAACTCAGTGATAAAATCGAACAGATGAACAACAGTCGCTACGAAAGCAGTACCAAAAAACAGCTGCTTGAAAACGACGTACGACACATCAGCGAATCAATTGAAGAAAAAAAGAAACAGCTTTCAGAGTTACAAATTACTCTTGAAACGCTCAAAGAAAACGTCTCCGTTGCCGAAAAAAATTTAAGCACCGTAAAATATAGCTTTTCGGAAACCGAAAAGCTTGTATCGGAAAACGCAGATAAGATCGCCGGACTCAAAAACCGCAAGCAGGAGCTTGCTCTTGAAAACGAGAAAACCGCCGGTATTATCGAAAATTTCAAAAACGAGATCAATTCCCTTAACATCGAAAAAGCAAAACTTCAAAGTTACAGCCAATCAGGTCTTGAAAGAAAAAATCAGCTTTTAACAGAGCTGAATGAAACTCAGAAGTCCACTGATTCCTGCAATGAAGGACAAAAAAAAAAAAAAAAAAGACTTGACGATTATCAGCAGAAAACCG
>CALWJW010000062.1 GCA_944381095.1 uncultured Clostridia bacterium
AGTATCTCCTATCAGTCCTATTACCGTCTGGTATTTTCCTTTTGAAACGTGTACGTCAAGGTTTTGTCCTGCAAGCCACTGTTTCAGATTTTCAATTTGTTTGTCTGTTACACCGGGTTTAAGTACAGCTATCATTTTTTATCCTCCGTAAATTGCAAAAACCCCGCAGTGTTTTTCACTGCGGGGCTGATTTTTATATCAGGTCATGGCAAAAACACTATTACTTATTCTTTTCCGTAAAGTAATAGCAGTAATAATATTCGGTTACAAACATAAAATCATTCATATTCTTACCCTTGCCTTCCTCTACATTGTACCACTGATATCTTTTTTTGTCAAGACTTTTTTGATCTTTGTCCTCTGTTGTTGAATTTTCACTTGATTTTCAGTCCCGGTGTCTGAAATCTTCGCCCCGGTCTCCGCTGCGCAGATCCGGTCTTCTGAGGCCTCGGTTTGAACCGTCAAGACGTCTGTCGTATTCAAACCCGGCCGCTTCGCTGACGGTATAGTTTTTTTCTATGTCCTGCCTGTCAATTTCCCCGGAACTTTCTATATACCTCTTCGCCTGCGTGGAAAACAGCTGATAATATTTTCCCTTGGCTGCCATAAGTTCTTTGTGAGTGCCGCTTTCAATCAGCTGACCGTATTCAAGCACAAGTATTTTATCCGCTGTCGTGGCGCTGGAAAGTCTGTGCGAAACAAAAATTGACGTCTTATCTTTTCTCAGGCTGTCAAATCTGTTGAATATTTCCTGCTCTGCCATCGGATCAAGAGATGCGGTCGGCTCGTCAAGGATCAGAATATCAGACTCTGAGTAAAATGCTCTCGCTATCGAAAGCTTCTGCCACTGACCGATGGAAAGCTCTATTCCGTTCTCCTCGAATATCCTCATTAAAGGTGTTTCGTATCCGTCAGGAAACATCTCTATAAAGCTGTCCGCATCACTTGCGTGAGCGGCATTTCTGATCTCATCATCCTTTATTTCTTTCAGAATATCGCCGAAAGCTATGTTTTCTTTTGCCGTTACCGCATACTTGCCGAAATCCTGGAAAATTATTCCGAACATTCTGTAAAGCGACTGTACATCGTACTCACGGATATCTCTTCCGTCCAAAAGTATCTGACCTTTTGTCGGATCATACAGTCTTGTCAAAAGCTTTATCAGAGTTGTCTTTCCGGCTCCGTTAAGCCCTACCAGAACTACCGTTTCTCCCGGTTCTATTCTGAAGCTGACATCCTTTATTACCTCTCTGTCTGTTCCCGGGTAGCTGAAAGAAACGTCCCTGAATTCTATAATATGTCCTATTCCTCTTTCAACCTTAACCGGCTCGGGCAACACAGGAACTATCGAGCTTTTGCTGTTCATGAAAACTATCATATTGTCAATGAACAAAGTACCCTCATAAATAGTTGCCGTCGTCGTGATAAGAGTTGAAACTCCGCTTGATATATGATTGAGCGCCGAAACGTAAAGAGAGTAGTTTCCTATCTGCTCGTTTCCGTTGCAGACCTGCAAGGCTATATACACATACAGCGCGCATTTTGCCGCCGCGTTTATCAAAGTCAGGACTATATGCCACGCTCCCTCTTTGATATACAGCTTTCTCAGCCCTTTGTAGTATTTCCGGAATGTCTGCCTGTATCTGTCAATAAACAGATCGGTAAGCGAAAACATCTTGACTTCCTTTACCATATCCTTGTTTGTCAGTATTCCGGAATAGTAGTTCATGGTACGGCGTTCTTTGGATCTGCGCCTTACGTAATTGACGTTCTTTTTTCTGTATATGAAGTTGATTATTGCGGACGGAATCGCCAGAACGACCATTATCAGCGGTGCCACTGAACTGACTGCGATAAGAACCACTATGAATGACACCATGCTTATTATCGTACTGAAAATGCTGAACGTGGCGTCAAGTATCTGTATCGGACGTGTGCCTGCCTCACGGTTTGCGTTTTCAAGCTTTTCATAAAACTCGGCTGTATCGAAACTTGCCATATCAATCTCTTTTGTCTTGTTCATAATTTTGAGCTTGATATGGTTGACGACCAGTTCTCCGTAAATTCTTTTCAGGACGTTATTTATGTTGTTGACGAGGCTTTGCAAAAAGGTAAATGCGAACTGCATAACGAGCCAGAATACTATCGTTCGGCAGGCTTCATGCTCAAACATTATTTTCAGCTGCTCACTTACCGTCAGACTCGTATCGATTATTGAAAACGACCTCATCAGCGCATTCAGTATATTGGCTGTGATAGTGGCTCCCAGAACCGGCATTACTCCGTTGAATACCGACATGAAAATCATTACCACCAGTATCCACGGTCCTGTCTGCCAGACAAGTGAAAATATGTAAAACAGTCTGTGGAAAAATTCCGTCAGCAGTTTTTTGAGAAATCCGGGCACTTCTTTTATATTTTTCGGTTTCTCGGGTTCATCATAATTCGGTCTCGGTCCGCCCCATCCGAATCCAGGTCCCATTTACATTCCTCCCGTTATTCTTGTTTTAGTCCGTAATTTACAGTTTACATTACTCATTCCCCACTGAAAAAATATAATTAAAAATATTCTTCTCTTCCCGTCCTGCTGAACCTGACCCATCCGGCATCCGGACGATCTGTTTTTTCCGGCAGTCCAACATTTTATCTGAGTCAGGAAATATATCACAATCCGGCTTTTGCCGCCGCTTCAGCGGCGAACAGTTCAAGCTCCTGAGGCAGCATAGACATTTTTCCGTGCTTCTCTTCACATAAGTAAGAAGCTTCGGCGTGCAGCCATACGCCGGCAACAGCCGCATCTGCCGCTGAAAATCCCCTTGCGGCAAAACCTGCTATCATCCCGGCGAGAACGTCACCGCTCCCGCCTTTTGACAACCCTCTGCTCGCCTGACTGCGGAAGCTCTCCCCTTCGGGAGTCGCTATGTAGGTTACATAGTCTTTAAGCACGGTTATCGTTCCGTAATCAGCGGAAAAACGCAGCGCGCACTTTTCCGGCTCAGATTTTACCTCTTCCATTGAGTATCCGGATAATCTGCAAAACTCTCCCGGATGAGGCGTTACTATACTGCCGCAAAGCCTTTTTTTCAGATCCGGGTATAATGATATAATATTGAGCGCGTCTGCGTCGAGTACTTTCTGCTTGGGTTCACTAAGTACAGCGTCTACCGCCTCAGCGCTTCCGCTGCTTTTGCCTATACCGCAGCCTATGAGGTAACCTGTACAGTTTCTGTTGCGGTAAATAACGTCTTTTACCTCCTGACCGGCACCCGTTACGGCAAACGTACATCCGGGATGTCTTACCGACACCGTCTGTATCACAGTTTCTGCGGATATAAGTCTTACTATTCCGCATCCGGTTCTCATTGCTCCGCCCACACAAAGGTCTGCCGCACCCCTGTATTCAGGACTGCCTGCTATTATGTTCAGTGTACCGTTACTGCCTTTATTCGCATTTTCGGGTAACGTCAGATCTATTGTTTTTATCAGATCAAAATTTACATTCCTGACTTCATACGCCGATTCTCTGTCTTTAAAATTCACTTTTTTGCTCCCTCAGAAACAGTTCAGTGAAAACCTTTGAAGCATCCTTTTTTTCATGTATGACTGAATTTACCGCATTGCATATCGGAAGCTCAACACCGTATTTTTTACCAAGGTAAAGAATCGATCGTACCGTCTCTACTCCCTCAGCCAGCTTGTCGTACTCTTCGCCCTTTATAAATGCCTCTCCGAATTTTCTGTTATGCGAATGCTCAGAGAACAGTGTAGCCTCATAATCTCCTATATGGCAAAGACCGAATATACTTCTCTCATCGCCCCCCATAGCCTTTGTCAGCCTTGCTATCTCTCTCGGTCCTCTTGCCATCAGAGCTCCTTTGAGTGACGAATACCCCATCCCGTCGAGCATACCCGCCGCTATTCCCATCACATTCTTACTTGCCGCTCCTATTTCACAACCGATCATGTCGTGGCTGTAATAGAATCTTATCAGCTGCGAACCGAATTGGGCGCACAGCTCTTTTGCGTACTGCTGATCTTCACTGCATATCAACATGCAGTTCGGTATTCCTCTTATAAAGTCCTCTACGTGTCCCGGTCCTACCCAAACCGCAACCCGCTGACCGTTTCCGAGAACTTCCGCAGTCGCTTCGCTTATGCGTTTTCCTCCACTTTTGATTATCCCTTTCATACAGAGGATTATTTCCTTGTTTTTTAACGAGACTCCGCTGGATTTGATGCTCTGAACAAGTTGCGGATAATTCTGCGTCCCGATTGAAATGACTGTTTTGTCTCCGAATTCGAGCGCCTGACCGAGATCGTCAGTAAAAGCTATTTCAGGTGAAAGCGTCAGATACTCGTTTTTCCCCGTCTCCCTGAGCGATCTGAATGTACGGCTTTCGCTTCTTCCGTATATTTTAACATTATTCCCGATACTGCACAGATACCACGCGAGAAATGTCCCCCATCTGCCGCAGCCTATCACAGTTATATTCATTCAGCTTCTCCTTTTCACTGCCGTTGACAACCATTATACCAAACACCTTAGATCATGTCAATAGTATTGCCGCATTTCCGTTACTCACCAAAGTCTTTTTCAATCCTTTTTTGTGTAGTTTACACATAAATACTGCTGTTTTTGATATAATTGTCCGATTTTTTTCAAAACTATTGATTTTTTCGTAAAACGGTGGTATAATACACGTGAGAGGCGCAGAACGCGCACCAATTCAAGTTCAGAAAGGATATTTGAAATGACAAAAACCACTTTAATTGAAGCTGTTGCGACAAAATCAAACCTCAAAAAATCTGACGCAGAAAAGGCCGTCAACGCGGTTATCGACGTTATTACCTCTTCTCTTGTCGAAGGTGACAAGGTTCAGATCACCGGCTTCGGTACTTTTGAAGTCAAGAAGAACGCTGCACGTACCGGCGTCAATCCTCAAACCGGCGAAAAGATTTCCATTAAAGCCAGCAAAGCCGCAAAATTCTCGGCAGGCAAAACACTGCGCGACGCCGTGAACGCTTAAACAGGCACAATTTCAAGGTCGGTTTTTACCGGCCTTATTTTTTGATTTTTTCATTTCATCGGAGAATTTATATGAGACTTGATAAATACCTGAAAGTTTCCAGACTGATAAAGCGCCGCACCGTCGCAAATGAAGCCTGCGACGCAAGCCGTATTTCAGTGAATGGAAAAACTGCAAAAGCTTCTTATGAAATCAGAATCGGTGATGTTATAGAGATCACTTTCGGTCAGCGAACGCTGAAAGTACGTGTAACGGATGTAAAAGAACACACTCTTAAATCTGACGCACAGTCACTTTATGAGGTCGTTTCCCAGTCCGTCGACACCTCACCGCAGTAATATTTTTACGTTTGATGTCATAATATGATTTGTCTTACCAATTTTTTTAGATGCGGAAGGAGTCAATTATGGCAGAAACGGATAAATCAAACGGACTTATTCAGGATGACAGATTCATCAGTCTTATCAACAGACAAAACCTTACTGTAACGGGAGTATGCGATGTCATCAGTTTCGACGAACAGTGCATCGTCCTCTCTACAAAAGACGGTATTCTTTCCGTTGACGGAAATGAAATGCATATTGTGAGTCTGTCGGTTGACGTCGGTAAAGTTGAAATCCAAGGCAAGATCTGCGGTCTTATTTTCCCGGAAAGCAACGGCAGATCCCCGTCCTTCTTCCGCAGAAAGCAGAAGTAATGTTCTTAACGTCTTCTCACGGATTCATACTGCTTGTTTATTCGCTGGCGGTCGGAACTTTTCTCGCGCTTTTTTGCGCCGTTCTGAAATCCGCCCTGCTCCTTATCTTCCCTGAGCCGCAGTCTCTCCGCCGCAAAGCCTTGATCCGGCTTCCGGCAGAAGAAAAGGATGTCATAAAAGCTCTTTATCCGCCGGTCGGTAAGATAAGTGCCCGGGATGTTGCCGTTTTTGTTACTGATATTGTTTTTTCGGTATTTGCCGCTCTTACCGTTATAATACTGCTCTATCACCTGAATTTCGGAAAGGTTCGGTATTTTGCGCTCATTGCGGCTTTTTCCGGATTCATCCTTTCGCGATATCTGCTGAACAGATTCTTGGTAAGCCCATTTGTGAGGTTGATGCGTTTTCTTATCGTAAAGATTATAAAACTTCTGTCAGTAGTTATTTCACCGTTCAGACGGCTGTTACTCTTTGCTTTCAGACCGCCTGTCAGATTTATTTCTGAAAAATTAACCAGAAAACGTACCATAAAAATACTTAACGTCATGCTTTCCTCTGAGCTTGACAGAACAAAAAAAAGGAAGTGCATTAAAAATGATAGCAAAAGACGCCGCACAAATAACCGAGACCGTAAAGAAACTCTTTATGAAAGCCAACGTCTTTCTTCCGGAAGACACCGCAAACGCAATAAAAGCAGCGGCAGAAAAAGAGAGTTGTCCCGTGGCAGCAGCAGCTCTTGATACAGCTGTA
Organism: uncultured Clostridia bacterium; assembly: GCA_944381095.1. Taxonomy (GTDB): domain Bacteria; phylum Bacillota; class Clostridia; order Oscillospirales; family CAG-272; genus SIG673. The sequence continues at coordinate 6,475 of CALWJW010000062.1, forward strand.
CAGAATCTGTCCGCCGCCGCGTCAAATATCATGCCTATCTGTCAGGATACAGGAATGGCGGTGGTTTTCTGCGAAATAGGATCTGAAATTCAGATCGTGAACGGAAACCTCGAAGACGCTGTAAATCAAGGCGTGAGGGAGGCTTACCGCGACGGATATTTCAGATGCTCTGTTGTCGACGATCCGCTTTTCAACAGAAAAAATACAAGTGATAACACCCCGGCGGTTATTTACACCAGTATAGTTCCGGGTGACAAAATCCGGATATCCGTAGAACCAAAAGGCTTCGGCTCCGAAAACATGAGCCGCATAAAAATGTTTAATCCGTCGGCCACAAAAGACGACATAATTGCATTTGTCACCGAAACGGTCAGTAGCGCACAGGGAAATCCCTGTCCGCCTGTCGTAATAGGAGTAGGCATAGGCGGGACATTTGATTATGCCGCTGTCCTTGCAAAAAAAGCTCTTACCCGCAACATTTCCGAAAGAAACAAAAATCCGCTTTATGCCGCACTCGAAAAGGAGATACTTGACGCAGTCAACAAAACCGGAGTCGGAGCTCAGGGCTTCGGAGGTGATATTACAGCGCTCGGTGTCAACATTGAATATTTTCCCACTCACATAGCGGGACTGCCGTGCGCGGTAAATATCAACTGTCATGTTGCCCGACACGCCGAGGAGATCATCTGAAAGCACTTACCGTTTCATCATAATTTTCAAAAACAGACTGCTGTCTTTATTTTGAAATTGACTGACGATTACTTCAAAACATGACACTCACTTAAAAAAACAGCTTTTTTCCGGTGCACTTAACGTAATTTTTATTTTGCGGCGCAAGCATTAAGCTTGCGCCGTTTTCTTCATTTTTTTGCAAATTCATAATTTCTTTATTGATTTTTCATAGGTTTGATGATATACTGAAAAGAGTTTAAGATTTACATATTACGGAAACGGAAGTATATTATGGATTCAGAAAACCAGATCAAAGAAAACAAAATGGGAACAATGCACCTTCCCTCTCTGCTTTTTTCAATTTCTATACCGATAATTATTTCAATGCTCGTTCAGGCTCTGTACAACATTGTCGACTCCATTTACGTCGCTCAGTTCAACAACATCGAAGGTACCGGAGCACTTACAATAGCATTTCCCGTCCAGAATCTTATGATTGCTCTGGCAGTAGGACTGGCGGTCGGTACAAACGCTCTGCTTTCAAGATCTCTCGGACAAAAAAATTTCGATAAGGCAAACCTGATAGCCGGTCAGGGATTTTTCCTGAACTTCTGCGGTTATCTGGTGTTTCTTGTGCTGGGGGTTTTCGCAACAAAGGCGTATGTTGCGACACAGGCAGGTGCCGAGGGACTTCTTTTTGAATACAGTGTGGACTACATTTCCATAATCTGTATATGCTCAGTGGGAGTTTTCATTCAGGTCGTCTGCGAAAGACTGTTACAGGCAACCGGCAAATCAATGCTCAGCATGTTGGTTCAGGGAAGCGGAGCGATCATAAACATAATTCTTGACCCGATTATGATCTTCGGCTGGCTCGGATGCCCTCAGATGGGTGTGGCGGGCGCCGCGATCGCTACCGTCATAGGTCAGTGCGTTGCCGCGGCGATCGGAATCTTCCTCAATGTTAAGTTCAACAAAGACATCAGACTCAGACTTAAAAACTTCATACCACAGAAAGATGTCCTTATCGAAATGCTTGCCATCGGCATTCCGTCCGTCCTTATGCAGGCGGTCGGTTCGATAATGACTTTCTGCATGAATATAATACTTATTTCTTTCAGCAATGAAGCACTGAATGTTTTCGGAGTATATTTCAAACTTCAAAGCTTTGTATTCATGCCGGTTTTCGGACTTAACAACGGTATCATCCCGATCATCTCTTACAATTACGGCGCCGGCTACAAGGACAGAGTCAGGCACACTGTACGTCTCGGAATAATAACCGCCACATCTTACATGCTTTTCGGACTGCTGGTATTTCAGATTTTCCCGGAAGTGCTTCTCGGATTTTTCAATGCGTCGGAAAATATGCTGAAAATCGGTGACGTTGCTCTGAGGATCATAAGTCCGAGCTTTTTGCTCGCAGGAGTCGCAGTTATATCCTCTGCCGTCTGTCAAGCGCTCGGAAAAAGTGTTTACAGTCTTGTCGTAAGCGTGGCAAGACAGCTTGTTGTGCTTATCCCCGCTGCTTTTCTGCTTTCGCTCGCCGGCAATCTAACTCTTGTGTGGCTGGCTTTCCCGATAGCAGAGCTGGTAAGCTTCGTGCTTTCAATATTCTTCCTTATCCGGAGTATTGAAAAAGCGTTCGGTAAACGTCATCACCATTTGCCCGCCTGAGCTTTGCAGGACTCCGGAAACTCCTGAGTGACTCTTCTCATTTTCAGCGACGGTTATCCGTTCCTTTCAGCTCATACTCTTTCCCTTGCGTCAGCATGACTGCCGGCATTTGCAACAAATCTATCTTAAATACGCGACTTTCGCACGGTTTTACGTTTTACATCAAAAACTCCTGCCCGGAAAGGGCAGGAGTTTTTTCAGATATGTTCAAATTTTGAATTTGCAATTGCCGTTTGCATTTCTTACGACTTAAAACGAGATATCATCATTGTCTGAATAAAGTAATGTCATCCTGCCGCCGGGAACAAGCTGTACTTACAGAAATGCTGCTTTTTTTCTATCTTTTTTGATCAGCTGAATTCCGGTTTTTTATAACGAACACCAGATGAGGCATTATTTTACCGTTCCATATTTTTGTTACCGTTGTTTCGTTTGTCATTCCAAGCCTTCCGGCAACTTTCAGAGAAGGCGTGTTTTCCGGACGGATTGTCGCTATGACTTCTTCCTTGCCGAGATATTCAAAAGCGTATTTTATCATTGCCCTTGCGCCTTCTGTTGCATACCCCTTATTTATGTGTTTTTTCTTTAACATATAGCCTATTCCGGTCCGTGAAAGTCCGTTTATATTTTCTTCAAGAAGCCCTATCTGACCTACAATCTCACCGGTTTCTTTATCAACTGCGGCGAAATAATCGTAACCGTTTTCTTTATAACCGTCCGTTCTCTTCCTGATCCACTGCCTTACCTGTCTGTCATCAAAAATCCCCTCCCAGGCGTACATTACCTCCGGATCCTTTAACATTTCGCAAAGCTCTGAAAAGTCCGACCGTTTTATTTTTCTGTAAATCAGCCTCTCGCTCTCGGTTACTGTATCCGGTCTTAAATCATAACCGTATTTGATGTTTGTCTCCATAATCTTTGCTCCGCTGCCGGTAAATCTTTCACGGTACGCTTTGTTTTCTGAAATCAGAAATCCGATTGCAGGTCTGTCTCCGGGATCTCGTCTTTCCGCAATGTTTTCCCGTCTGATTATCAGATCATAGTTGCTTCTGATGTAATTTCCGGTCATCACAAGGCAGTAGACTTTGATATGGGCGAGATAGCGGCTGTCGAAATATCTCCGGAAATCTCCCGGCACATAGCATCCCTCAATGACAAGCTCCTGACGGTTTTCAACAGCCGTTTTTACTATTCCGACGACAATAGGCCACAGCAGTTTTTCTATTTCAGAATCATCCTCAGCGGTAAGTCTGCCGGCGTTTCCGCTTCTTATCAAACCCATTTTCAAAAGATCAAGCGAGATGCATGACAGGCGGTATCTGACCGCAAGTTCAATGGAAAGAAGCGTTTTTCCGGTATGAGTAGCTCCTGTTATTATATACACCATTTTAAACTCTGACCTCTTAGTTAACGTAAAAGCTGTTCCGGAAAAAATTCCGATGTTTTTCCGGAAAAATATTCCGGTCCCCCGGAAAAGTCCGCACTGACGGACTGAAATCCAAGGGACCGCTGATAAAACCCGGAAAACGGTTTGCCGACTTTTTATCTCAGAAAAAAATTTTATTTTTTCAATCAAAAGGTCAGGCTGTTTTGATTTTAATCATTTTTCGTATGCTTACCTGTTTATTCTGTTCTGAATATGTAATTCAAACCGGTCGGCTGCGCGCAGAGAAGTGCATGTTTTCAGACCGATTCAAAAAGTGCGGTATACTCAGCTGACAGTGAATTCAAACTCCATCGACTTTTCGGGATTTTTCACGCAAAGGTCAATATTGTAGTATGTAAACGGTACTCCCATATGGTCTCCCACTTCATTCGGTGTAACACTCGTAACAAAACTGTCCTTTTCAAATTTCAGAGCAACCTTACCTTTCTCGGTTTTCAGGATGACTTCTCCGTCTGTTACTTCCGGCTTCACCCTTGTAACGAACCTTTCGGTTACGCTTTCGGGTTTGCTGTCAAAAACAAATCTGTCCCTGATATTTACCACTGCGTTTTCTTTGTCAAAACTGAATTTACGGTAAAGTTCTCTGAGAGTATCATCTCTGTATGCCTTTTCGTATCTCATACTGATTCCGGTTTCGTCTACGGTAACGCATTCCGCATAAGCGTCTTTTCCCGCCACCTGGGTTTTTCCGTTGATTATCGGCACGCTGTGTCCCTGTGACCCGCAATGAGCAAAAGTATATCTCTCTTTTCCGAAATACTGTCGGCTGTATTCCCCTGAACCAAGGTCGCAGAAAAATTCATCACCGTTTCTGTAAACGATAAAATGACCTATATCATTGTGGTTATGGGGTTCGTTATTGTTTCCGCCTTTTGCGGCGAATCCGAAATTATCGTTGCCGTTTGCTATATACCACTGTGCTTCCTGAAGAGGATAGATTTTCAGCTCATCGGATGACGCCGGCTTTTCATTGCCGCTCCAAATAAAGCTTCTGAGGTTGAGTGCAAAACGGTGGCATCCCGTAGTCTCAACACCCTCCGACAGTTTTGCCGTGGAAGGTATCACCATGTCGGGATAATGACTGCTGAGCATGGTTATCAGTCCCAGACCGAGACCGCCGTAGCTTCCGCTGTCCGAAAAACTGACGGTTCTGCTTCCGTAGAAAAATGTTTTGAGAGGGAACATTGCCACAAGGTGCACTTTTTCATCGTTAAAGAGATCTATTTCTCCGCCGGTTCTCCTGTAAAGCATATCGGCAAAGCAGGAAAAATATCCGAAACCGTAACTCCAATAGCCGGTTCCTTCAAGGCACGCTCCGTCAGAGGAAAATCCGCTCATGAACGTTCTCATTGATTCCAGCACTTTCATTACCATCTCGGCAAGCTTGTCGTTATCATCGTATTCGCATATTGCCGCCATTCCGACCGACCCTGCGCAAACCGCCGCCCAGTTGTTGGTTCCGTGTGCCCACCAGAAATCGGAAATATTGCCGTAAAGGAATCTGTCTGTTATCCTCTTTTTTATCTCCTCTTTTGCTCTTTTCACTACAAGCGGGTTCAGTTTATCGCCGAGCAGCCGGATTATCTCGGCAAGTGCCTGACCGGTTTCTGCCGCAAAAAGATCTATTGTGTATCTGTCAGGCTGATAATTGACGTAAATTCCCTGATTTCCGTTCATATGAGCCGGAAGCGCCCATGTATACTCGTCACATATTGCCCACATCGTGTCCTCAAGCATCGATAAATCCTTTTTTTCACCGTAGAAAAGCGCAGAAAGCGCCCAGGTTTTAAGATGACCGCGATGCATGAAATATCCCTTTTCGTCGTATTCAAATTCTGTTCTGTCACCGTCAAGCTCATATCTTGCAAACATTGAGAACGGTATGGCATAGATCGGTCTCTGCGCATAAAATTCACGGCATCTGTCCAGACTTTTGAATGCATCCGCAAGCAGTTTGTTATTTCTGATCTCCTCTGCTCTTGTTTCGGTAAGCTTTACCGCGGGATCTTTCGGGTTTCTGTTAAGTGACTCTTTTATCTGCTCTTTTGTAAAATCAAACATTCAGCTTTCTCCTTTTCTGTTTTTCATTGTTCAGGTAGCCTTTACGGAGAAGTATACCATTTTTCCGGCAGTTTTGTCAACGACAATACTCACAAATATTTTTTCTTTTTTTGTATACTTTAACGTTTCAAACGTCAATTATCACCGGGGTCATGGTTAAATCCGGATTTCTTCGGTCCTTGAAAGTAAGCGCATATATAAGTTCCGGTTTCTGCGCGGTCTTAAACCGGATTTGTGCATTTTTGCTTAGTTTGTTTACGTCAGACTGTCTGGTTAAAACCGGAATGGCAGGAAATTTGCCGTTCCCGGAAATACAGGCAAGTCCTTTTTTGTTTGCCGCCAGCAGAACGGTGTAACCCGGAATGCTGTTTTTGTCATCCTCGCTTACCGAAAACAGCCATGCCAGTATTTCTCTTCTCAGTCTTGCCAACGTGTATTTTTTGGTTGGCAGCATTGACATCTGCTCTTCAAGTCTCGCGCATTTTTCCGC
>CALWJW010000063.1 GCA_944381095.1 uncultured Clostridia bacterium
CGGCACTTTCGATTCCACCCAATAAACATCAGAGCCGTCTTTGATCTGAGGTGTGATTTCGTTTGAAACATTTTCGCAAACGAAATATATTTCACAGTCGATTCTTTTACTGCTGTCGTTGAAAAGAGATATCAGCTGGGACCGGAAGATCAAAGTTGCTATCAAAAGCAACACGGAAAAGATAATCAGAACATCTATTGCCGTAAAGCGTTTTTTCTCCTGATAGATATTATTACTGTTCATTGTTTTGTTCTCCACTTATTGCATCGGTTATTTGGATACAGTTACCGGAAACCGAAATGTTTTCAGAATGAAAGCTGACCGGTTTTCCTGCGGCAATATGATAGTTGTCAATCGTAAAAATTCCGTCTCTTTCCCAGACCTTTGCTGAGACGGTTAAAGTTATGTTTGTTTTGTTAGTTTCGACAAGGTGCGGTATAAGTGTTGAAGAGTCAATTGCCTTTATCGCCTCAATCTCCACGGCAGTTACCGTACCGAGTAACTGATTTGTGACATCGTCATAAATGTTGTCTCCTGTCTTTATGTTGTCGGAGAGGCTGCTGTCAAGCATCTCGCACCTGATTTTATAGATAACGTCTTTGTCACCGCCTGAAATCTTGTTAGGATTGGAACGGATAACTGAAACGATTGCCGCAGCGATTGTTGTAATTATCAATAAAATAAGCAGAAAATCAAGAACATTGAATTTTCTTTTCGCATTGTTAACAGAACCGGCCATTTAAAAACTCCTTTGTTTCAAAATAACGGAAGGTATAAAATCTTAAATCAGTCGAACTGATTTTCATCGCTCACTCCGGCGGAACTGCGCCTTGAACAAACGGCAAGACCGCAGAAAAGCCAGAAAGCAAGCATAATTCTCGGGTTGAGCCATATATATTCAGTCAGACCGCATACGCAAAGAGCTATAACCGAACACATACCGGAATAGCATAGCAGACGGTTTTCGGAAGACTTGTCAGTACAGTTTCTGCCGTAAGTCAAAGCTCCCTGCATTATAAAGAAAATTATAAGCGCAAACAGGAGCACACCGAAAAATCCGAGAGAAAACGCTATCTGGAAAAGCAGACTGTGCGCATGAGTAACGTTAACGGAGTTTCCGATATAAAATGTTGAGTATATATCGCTGAACGCTCCGGTTCCGATACCAATGCCGGATATCCCGTATTTGCCGAACATATTGATAACGGCGTTCCAGATATCAAGCCTGTACAGCTCTCCGTTTATTTCGGCTTTTATGATGTTGAGCGCTTCAGTGTGAAATGATAAAACCAGAGGAGCGATGATAAAGACAATGATGATGAAGACAGCCGTGCGTTTACTCTTCAGCAGCAGATAAACGGCAGTTGCAATAATCAGTGCGAAGATCATTGAAACAGATGTTTCTCTGAAAATGAAAATTGCTGAAATTACCATGAAAATCAGAAAAGCAAGCTTGTTGGTAAATGTTTTCGCGGTAAAGAAAGCAGTAAGCATATAAAATACGGAGCAGAGCAGGATCATACCGAGGACATACGAGGACTGGAGTACGTTAGAGTGAAGAGCAGAGGTGTCGGTGTTGGGAATATAGCTGAAATCTATTTCGAGGTATTTGCCGAAAAAAGTGACAAAGAGAGAAAATGAAGCGTATACACAGGCGCTGAGAACAACAGATTTCACAGCTCTTTCAAACCAAATTTTGTCCCGCAGCGTGCATATTATGAGGAAATAGGCCATAATGAAAAGTGCGTTTGAGAAAAAGCCGGCCTGCGCCCCGAAGGTTATTATTCCGGAAGCGAGAGTCAAAGCGAGAAATAAAGCGACGGCTATTTCGGTAAATTCAAAATTCGGCGTACGCTTTCCGATAAGGATCTTGAATATATAAGAGACTGTGATGACCGAACAGATGTAAGTCAGTGCAAAGTCACTTAGTAAAGGGGTAATGAGTATAAGTGAAATAATTCCGGTTTCGGGATATTTTATGACTACGAAGGTATAAATTACCGTAACAGCTACTAAAATCACGGAAACGGCAGGAAAAAAAAGAGTACACGCGCCGAGGAGAAATCCGATTATGCAAGCACCGCTGACCGGGAATTCCACTACCTCACTTTCTGCGTGAGAGGGGCGTTTTATACCTAAAAAGTCGAATAACAGTATTGAGAGGAAATAGCTTTCCTTCAATATGTCTGAAATCGGTTTTCCGGAAATAATAAAGAAGAGAGAAAAAAATATCAGAAAAGCGGCGGTGACCGGTGCAAAAACATCAACATTGAACACAGAGAAATTGCAGGTCACGAAAAAATGGAGTAATAATGTCACGACTCCGAATGAAAAACACACAAGACCGTAGGTTCTCGCTTTAATTTTCAGGAGGGAAGAAAACAGGTCACCGATAAGAGACGGTATTCTGGCGTTGGTGGCGATCCGGCGAAGGACTTTCTTTATTTTGAGTGAGATCCTGTCTGTTTTCTGACTGAACAAGGTTTTATAAAGAAAAGTTTCTTTGACGTCAGAGAAGATCTTGTTGTAAGCTGTAAAAACAGTAGCCGTAAAACTGTTTCTGAATGTTTTCGCGACCGTACTTCCGATAAAAACCAGAAAGGTGATAATAACGCTGTTAGCCGGCTCAAAATCGAGCTTTTTTCTTTTTTGCTTGTGTTTGGTATCACGGATCTTTGGAATGCTTTCGGAGGTGGTGACTGTCTGAGGTGTCACGGTATGTTCAGGTAATATTTCCGAAAGAGGAATGTTTTCGGGCTCTGTTTCAGAGAGAGTTTGCTCTGCGGCGTTTTCGCTCGGATCGGCGTTTCCATTGTCGAGAGTATTCTGATTTTCAGGATTTTCGTACACATAGCCGATGTCGGTTTCAGGTCTGAATTCCTGAGGCTTATCCGGAAAAAAAGACATCTGGCTGTTTTTGTCTTCTGACATAAAAATCCTCCTTCCGAAAATACATCACCTGATATATTTTACCACTCTGCGCTTACAATGTCAAGTTTTTTTGTGAAAAGCGGTAAACGTCAATTTTTAAACTTTTTGTTAAAAATATTGAAAAGGTGCTTTATGTATGGTATAATTCATTGCGTATGAAAGGAGATACCGGCATGGACGAACCTCCCCGAGGAAATTTTTATTGCTTGAATACAAAGGCAATACATTTAATTATCTCACGCCTGAAACACAAATATTCCGATTTGGCTGAGAGGAGCAGATTTACAGATACTGCTTACAGAGATTGCGCAAGTCTTTACGGCAGGGTAAAAAACATTCATTCTCCGCACGCACTTACGAAGATGAAGGTATAGTGCAATGAACAAAACAAAACCATTTTAAAAGGAGAATGATCATGGAAGGCAGTTCTGTACAAATAATACTAATGGTAATAATGCTGATATGTTCAGCATATTTTTCCGCAACCGAAACGGCGTTTTCATCATTGAACAAAACAAGGGTAAAGACACTGGCAGATAAAGGCAACAAGAGGGCTGCGCATGTGCTTGCGCTGTCTGACAAGTACGATAAATTATTATCAACGATACTTATAGGAAACAATATCGTAAATATTGTCCTGTCGTCTGTGTGTACGGTGTTTTTCATCAATTTGTTGAGTGGCAATCAAAGCACCGGTACGGTTGTGGCAACTATCGTATCCACTGTTGTGGTTTTGACTTTCGGCGAGATAACCCCGAAGACGGTCGCTAAGGAGTCGCCTGAACGTTTTGCAATGTTTTCAGCGCCGATTATTTCGGCACTTATGAAGATACTTTCCCCGGTAAGTATACTGTTTTCCGGGCTGAAAGCGGTGATAAACAGAATTTTCGGCAAGGGTGATGACAAAAGAATGACCCAGGATGAGCTTCTGACGCTGGTGGAAGAAGTAGAACACGAGGGTGGCATTGACAAGCAGGAGAGCGAGCTTTTGCGTTCGGCGATCGAGTTCAATGACCGCGAGGCGTCTGACATACTGACACCCAGGACTCAGCTTGAAGCTGTCGATGAAAAAATGTCAAACGAAGAGATTTCAAAGCTCTTTGCAGATACCGGTTATTCCAGGATCCCGGTATATTCCGGTGATATCGACAGCATAATAGGTATAATCCATCAGAAAGATTTTTACAGCAAGATAGCGGGAACCGGCAAATCAATTCGTTCAATAATGAAAAAGCCGGTATACATACCGCTTTCGATGAAGATATCGGATATTCTCAGGCTTCTCCAGAAAACCAAGTCGCATCTTGCCATAGTGGTAGACGAGTATGGCGGAATGATGGGCATAGTTACTATGGAAGATATTCTTGAAGAGCTTGTAGGAGAAATATGGGATGAGCATGACGAAGTCATCGAGGATATAGTTCAGATTGAGGAGAATTCGTACAAAGTGCTTTGTTCGGCTGATCTTGAAAAAATGTTCAGATATTTTGACATTGAAGACGAAACAGACGCTGCAACGGTAGGCGGCTGGGTGCTTGAAAAATTCGGGTGTTTCCCACAGCCCGGAGAAGCATTTGAATTCGAAAATCTTGCGGTTGAAGTTATTTCGGCTGATGACCAGAGGGTCAACGAGATCAAAGTAACAGTCAGGGAGAAGGTCGAAGACGACCAACAGGAAAATGAAGCGTAAGAGTGTGCGCCTTTAAAGTTGTATCTGCGTTTAGCAATGTTATGTCTTTGCTTGATTCGGCAACGCGTCAAATCCGGGCGTATTGAAAAGAACGGCAACTTCAACTATGAAAGTCTGTAAAAAATCAAATGAATCTTAAAAGACAAAAACAGCCCACATCTTCCAAGGAAGCCGTGGGCTTTTCTTGGAACGAAGTGGACTGTATCATAAAGAAACAGGTACGGAGGTAGTCTTGAAACGAAGAGTAATTGTTCTTGTTCTTATGTGGACGGCAGTGATTTTATGGTCGGCGGTCATATTTCTTATGAGTAGGCAGACCGGAGAAGAATCATCTCAGACAAGCAACAGTGTTACTTCAAAAGTGGTAAGTGTCATTTTTCCTGATTACGATAATCTTCCGGAAAAAGAGCAGAACGACATTTTTTCCGGTGTTTCATTTTTTGTCAGAAAGGCAGCTCATTTTACGGAATATTTCGTACTTGCCTTTTTTGCGTTTTTTGCGTCAAAGTCAACATTTGCAGCTGAAAATATCATTAAAACGGATACAATATCGCTTGTTATATCAATATTATATCCGTTTTTGTATGCAGCAACTGATGAAATACATCAAACTGCCGTAGCCGGTCGGGCAGGAAGACTTACCGATGTTATTATCGATACGTGCGGAGCTGTTGCAGCTGCTCTGTTGTGTTATGCTGTGACAAGGAGAAGAAAAACAAATCACCTGAAAAAAATATGTAACCCCTCAAAGGGGGAGCGATAAGATATATCAGCCCCGTGAATTAAAGGTCATTTACCTTTTTGATAATCAGATTACATCAGAACTCTGTAAGCTTGATTTTGGCTGACTTTTAACTCCGATTTACTTTTTTATCTTTTTTACAATTGCCATAGTAAGGCAGATGACTGAAACAGCAGTGCATACCGCTACTATTTGAAGAGCGTTCATGCTGAATTCACCCTTTGTCTGAAAGATCAGCGGTGACGACTGACATTTGCCGCAGTAGAATTTTGTCTGACAGTCATACGATTTTGAAATTCGCATTTCTTTGAGACCGGTCAGGGTTTCAGAAAAAGTATTTTTCATAAAAACAAGTCCTTTCCTTTTATTTTCGGATGTCTCCATATATATTTTAACTCAGTAGGAGCGAAATTACAAGTGTTTCCCCGAAAATTAAAAATTTCCATCGGAAGAAACTCCTGCATGTTGAAAATTTATTGCAGAAATTACGAAATGTCGAACGGTCCGGGTTGACCGGAAAACACAATTTCTAACACCAATCCCACAGAATAATACTGTTTCAGTGAAAGCAAGTCTTCATGACAGTATTACTGACGACAGAAACATCAAGGAAAAGTGCACCGAAAATGGCATCGGTCGTGTCAGTCCAGAAAAGAAGTGAATAACGTACAGAAAAATCAGATCGTAAGAGGATGCAGCGATCCTTTTTTCCGTTAAGAATAAGTTTTCAGCTTATAAAGTATTGATTGAAAGATTTGCGGAGGTGTAAATGCCTGATAAACTTCTGAAAAACAGTCCGGTTACAGCTATATACGGATGTGGGCGGAAAAAAGCCGATCAGCTTGCAGTGCTCGGCATTTACACTGCCGGTGATCTGCTGAGACACTTTCCGAGAGGATACCTGCATAAGGGCGACGTCCGTGAACTAAGTGAAAATAACATAGGTAAGACGGCTTCGTTTGTTCTTACCGTGACCGGAACAGCGGTGACATCGAGAATACCTTCCGGAAAACTGCTGACTAAATGCAAAGCGTTTGACGGAATGAGAAGCTGCACGTTGGTATATTACAACCAAAAATATATAAAAAGTGTACTGATTCCCGGAAATACTTACAGGTTTTGGGGAAAACTTACAAGAGGAAAATCAGGATTCATTCTGAATCCTTTGAGTACTGAACCGGTTACTGCGTCTAAAAAACTTGCTGAATTCGTACCGGTTTATCCGCTGACCAATGGGCTGACCCAGGGTAGTATCCGACTTCTGATAAATTTTACTTTGGACAATATCGAAATCGGAGCCGGAGAATTCATGCCGACAAAAGTGCGAGAAGAACTTAGTTTGTGCAGTGAAGCGGAAGCGTACAGGTACATTCATAAGCCGGAAAATGAGCAGATGATTGAGCGGGGCAGGCATCGTTTTTTGTGTGAAGAATTGTTTGTGCTTGCTTTGACGGTCAGATACGCAAAAAGAGGCAGACAATTGCTCAAAGGAAAAAAGTTCAGTACGGATAAATGCGCAATGAACGATTTTTATGAAGTTTTGCCGTTCAGACTGACAGACGCCCAGACAAAAGTAACTAAGGAAATAACGAATGACCTGACGTCCGGAAATCCAATGGCACGTCTGATTTCAGGTGATGTCGGAAGCGGAAAGACGGTTTGTGCCATGGCGGCGGCTTTTATGAGTTTCAGAAACGGATATCAGACTGCGGTAATGGCGCCTACCGAGATACTCGCCAGACAGCATTTCAAAGATTTTTGCTCGGTACTCCAAACACTGGATATAGAATGTGTTCTGCTGGTCGGGTCTATGAGTCGCAAGGAAAAAGCGGAGGCATTAGAGAAAATAGCAGATGGCAGTGCGGGAGTGATAATAGGCACACATGCTTTGCTGTCTGAAAATGTGGCTTTTTCCGGTCTCGGGCTGGTTATTACCGATGAACAGCACAGGTTCGGAGTTGCACAGCGTGCTTCACTTCAAAGCAAAGGTGATTTGCCTCATGTTCTTGTCATGAGCGCTACGCCGATACCAAGGACGCTTGCGCTTATTTTAATGGGAGATCTTGACATTTCAGTAATAGACCGTATGCCGGCCGGTCGACAGAAAACCGATACTTTTGTGGTCAGCGAACGTTACCGTCAAAGACTCAACGGTTTCATAGCAAAACAGGTACAGCAGGGACATCAGGTTTATATTGTGTGTCCGAGCGTTGAAGCTCAGGAGGATCCGGCAGAGGACAGTGAAAACGAAAGTGATTTCATTCCTTTCGCACAACGGTCTGATTATGCAGAAACAGAAAAAATGCCGGAGCTGAAAAACGTCATCGAGTATGAAGCGAATCTGAAAAACAACGTATTTCCCGAGTTCAGGACGGCGCTTATACACGGCAAACTCAGCGGAGCGGAAAAAGATAAAATAATGTCAGATTTTGCTGACGGAAAAACAGACATACTCGTTTCAACTACTGTGATAGAAGTTGGAATCAATGTGCCGAACGCTACGCTGATGATAGTGGAAAACGCAGAACGGTTCGGCCTTTCACAGTTGCATCAGTTACGGGGCAGAGTAGGAAGAGGAAGCAGTAAATCTTATTGTATACTCGTGTCCGACAGCAAAAGCGAAAGCGCACGTAAGAGACTTGATGCCATGCGGACAACATACGACGGATACCGGATAGCGAAATATGACCTTGAACTGAGGGGACCGGGAGATTTCATATCATTGTCTGCCGACGGAGTCGGGGAAAAAATGCGGCAACACGGTAATTTCGGGACCAAAATTGCCGAATTATGCTCTGACCAAAGTTTACTTAACAAGATTTTTGAAATTGCGGACAGTCTTCTGGAAAGAGATCCGCAGCTGGATTCCGAGGAAAACAGGATTTTAAAACAGCTTCTTGTAAAAACAGACAGCGCCGTTAATAAAACGCTGAACTGAGCAGGTTGCAATACATTTCAGCAACCGGCATCAAAAGTTTAACTGCGGACTTATGAAAATTGGTGAATGGGATAATCCGGGAATATGTAGGGGAGTTTTTCAAATCACATGTTAAACAGATAGATTTAAAATTCCGACGGGCTATGCGGATAATAAGAACTGTGGATCATTTTCAGCTTGTGATCCGGCTGTGAAATGGGGAGAGAGAAAATGAAGTTACCGACAATTTTTTTAAATCCGGTGCTTTTGAGAGCGTCGTTTTTTTCATCGTATGATCAACCGCCGGGCATAAAATTTGCCAAAAGGACTGTATATGATTACGAACTGGAATACTACACGCGCAGCGACGGAGGAGTTATCATCAACGGAAAAATGACTGATTTCGGACGCGGTGATATAAATATAAGAAAGCCGGGGCAAACGGTGCAGGGAGTGCCTCCCTATGAATGTTACATTCTCTGCGTTGATCTGATAGGGAATACAAACAGGAAAAGCGGATATTCATTCGGAAGTCCGGAGGAGGCACAGGAAAAATATGAGAATCCTCTGATTTCATCACTTCCCGACAAAATCAGGACGAGCAAACCGGATCTTGTAGAAGGTCTGTTTGAAAGTATACTGCAAAATCAGCAAAGTAAAAATGATCTTTCAGAATTCAGACTGAGGTCTTCACTGTATTTTCTTTTTTCCGAAATATTTACCGAAGTATATGATTTGAAGGTGTCCGGAAACACATTCGCAATACGGAAAGCAGTTGAAAAGATCAGGAAAAATTATTCTGACCGTCTGAGAATAGACGAAATAGCAAAAGAGTCCGGCATGAGCAAAGCTTTTTTTCACAGAAGATTTTTTGCGGAAACCGGAACGACACCGGGGAATATGATAACATCCCTGAGAATTGAGAAAGCAAAAAATCTTCTCAGTATAACGACAATACCGATAGGAGAAGTCGGGGCGGCATGCGGATATGACGACGGAGTATTTTTTTCTAGGATTTTCAAGTCAAAAACCGGTATGACTCCTACCGCATACCGAAAAATGCTTGGTGTAAAATGAGGATTTTCTGAGCTGACAGCAAGAGATACAACAAAAAGTTACTATTGTACTGTTTCCGATACTTTTGTTATTTGAAAAACCGGACTCCGGTGGTATACTGAGCGCAGAAAAACGAACGGAGGTAGCCGAAATGACCGGAAAAGAAAGGATAACAAGGATACTCAATCATCAGCCGGTTGACAGGATAGGGTTGTATGAACACTTCTGGGGAGATACATATAAGACATGGCAGGCGCAGGGGCATATCGGGAACGGTGAATCATTTGACGATCACTTTGGGTTTGATATGAGCGAATTCTGGGCGTTCAACCTTGTAGCAGATCTTGATTTCAAGGCAAAAAAGGTGGCGGAAACAGAAGACACTGTCACTTATCTTGATGGCAACGGAGCAACGCTCAGACGTCACAAAAAGCATGACGCCACACCGGAGCATATTGATTTCAGTGTAAGAGAGAGGGAAGATTGGGACAAGGTAAAACACCTGCTTACCCCGGATCCGAGAAGAATAAATTTTGAAGGATACAGAAATGCAAAAAAAGCGGCTGAAAAAGCGGGCAGATTTTTCGTATGGAGCGGTATCAATGTATTTGAATCAATTCATCCATTATGCGGTCACGAAAATATGCTTGTGGGCATGGCATTGGATCCGGAATGGGTTTCGGAAATGGCTGAAACCTATGCTAAGCTGATAGTTGAACTTCAAAAAATTCTTTTTGAAAAAGAAGGTTATCCGGACGGAATCTGGTATTATGAAGATATGGGATATAAAGGAAGTCCTTTTATGTCTCCGCAGATGTACGATGAGCTGATAAAGCCTTGGCATAAGTATACGATCGATTACGCCAAGAGTAAAAATATGCCCGTAATCATGCATTCCTGCGGTTTTGTTGAACCGCTCGTACCGGGAATGATAGAAGCCGGTATTGATTGTTTACAGGTAATAGAGATAAAAGCCGGTATGGATCTGCTTAAACTTCATAAGCTTTACGGAGACAAGATTTCTTTTATGGGTGGAATAGATGTACGAACTCTCTATTCAAATGACAGGGAAATAATACTGAAAGAGCTTGAAAGCAAGATTCCGATAGTCAAACAGGGCTATAATTATGTGGTCCACAGTGATCATTCGATCCCGAAAACCGTCGATTATGAAAGCTACCGTTATTTTATCGATAAAGCATTGGAGCTCGGAAAATACTTAAAATTATTACAAATTCCGTTTAGTTACAAATTCAGGAAAGGTAAGTCTGTTGAGTACGAGCTGTTTATTCTGTGTTGAAGATCCAATGGTATCCAGGAAAAATCCAATACAACAAAACTCCGTTCCGATATCGGAACGGAGTTTTGTTGCTCGGTTACTTACAGCAACCAGACATTTTCGCTCTTTCTTTTTCTGATTTTAACAGATTCGGCTGTGACTGTATCGGAAGTAATTTCAGAATCGGAGTTGATCTCTTCCACGGTATTTTCATTTTCGGAAGGCAAACTCTGTTTATCAACCGCTTTCCTTTTCCGCGAAGAGCGTTTGACCGCCGGCTTTTCTTCCGTTTTTTCAACAAAAACCGGAGTATCAACAATTTCCACGGGTGTGTCGGGCAAAGCGTCAACAGTTATTTCAGCGTCAGTCACAGTATCGGTTTCGACCGGCAACGGCTTACTCACCGGCGAAACGAATTCATCTCTGCCGATTCTGAAATTTCTGGGAGAATGACCGGTGGAATCACGGAAAACTCTGTTAAATGTACGCTGGTTATCAAAACCGCAGGTGGCGTATATTTCCGAAACAGGAATGTCAGTAGAGCGGAGAATGCTTTTTGCGCATTCGACGCGCAGATTGTTCAGGTATTCTTTGAAGCCTATGCCGAGCTTGTTAGAAAAAAGGTGCGAAAGGTGGAATCTGCTCACATTCATTGCTTCCGAAAGCGTTTCAAGCGTGATCTGCTCTCTGAAATTAGTGCTGAGATATGTAAGAACGCGGTTGGAAAGATCCGATGTAGCGCCGTCGTGAATTTCGGCGAATCTGAGATTTGAAGTAATTACCGTAGCCATCAGGTTTGCCAGGCTGTACGCGATTGTCTTTTCTTTTTCCGAAGCGATACAGGAAAGAGAATATTTCAGCAGATCCGGAACATCCATAGCTTTTAGGACCGGTGAAGCGGGTTTAAGTCCGCTGTGTCTTTTTATAACATCGGGAATTATCTCATTTTTTATGTTGATCACGTAGATCGAACTATCGTCCCCGGCTGGCGTAACACAGTGCAAAAAACCTGGCATTATGAACACAAAGTCACCCTTTGAAATATTGTATTCAAGAGTTCCCATTGTCAGAGAGGCGGAACCGTTCTCCATATAAAGAATTTCCGAAGAAGTATGAAGGTGTGGGTTTATCCTTTTCCCCTTTACTTTTTGAAGTTTCAGGGATTCGACAGGATTTTCACAAAATGTGTTCATTCTTTTAACCTCATTTCAAAGTCTGTTTTCGTTTTCAGAAGCGGTACAATTATAGCACAAAATATTGCTGATTGCAATAGAAAATTGCGGTTTTTTTTGAAATGGCAAAGGAATATGTTGAATTTTGAAATTTCTGTGATTACGGGTTAGTTTGAAATGAAAATGTGAATACAAAGTTTACAATTAGATAAATATACGTTTCGACAAGAATAAATATTCACGATTCCGAATAAAATATAAACAACCAACGAGAATGCAACAGAGTAAAATATGTTCAAAAGAATGAAATTGTAAAAAAAAGAAGCTAAATCGCCGAAAGCCCTTGACAAATGAAAAAAATATTGTATAATAATTCATAAGATTGCACAGTGAGAGAGGGCATAGGTAAGTATTATGGATAAAAAATCAATCAAAAAAGTGGTTCTTGCATATTCCGGAGGACTGGATACTTCAATAATCATACCGTGGTTAAAGGAGAATTACAACAATTGCGAAGTTATCGCAGTTTCAGGAGACGTCGGTCAGGGAACAGAGCTTGACGGTCTTGAAGAAAAAGCTATCAAGACGGGAGCGTCGAAGCTCTACATAGAAGACCTCCGCGAGGAGTTTGTAAAGGATTATATTTTCCCCACGATGAAAGCGGGTGCAAAGTACGAAGGCGATTACCTGCTTGGAACGTCTTTTGCCAGACCTGTTATAGCCAAAAGGATAGTTGAAAT
>CALWJW010000064.1 GCA_944381095.1 uncultured Clostridia bacterium
TAAAACGCACTTGTGCGTCGCCAGTAACATTTAGGGTTTTACCCGAAAATGAAATACCCCCCGTTTGACGGGGGGATATTTATTTTCAGTTGTTTGTCAAAAAAAGGGAATAAACTGAATCAAAGCCGCGTCATCAACTGAAAAAATATCTTCCGGAAAAACAGCTTGTCAAGCATTATTTTGACATTGCAATGTCCCAGGCGCGCTGTATAGCTGTCATTACATTTCCGACACGGTAACAGTCCCCGACAAGATTTTTTGAGTTGACACCGAGAGGAGCAGGTACGTAGCCTACGCAGAGTACAGAACTGTCACCGGCGATATTTATTTCCTTTCCGTCTTTATCTATCGCTGTCACGCCGTTTTCGGTTATTTCCTTAACGGTTGTGTTCAGGTATACGGGAATCTGTTTAAGCTTGAAGAAATCCCTCAGATATGAAGAGTTGGCAAGACATAGACCGCTTACCGCCATAAGGTCGTTTTTCATTTCGACGATAACCGGGTGTTTTCCGGAGTTATAAAGCTCGTACGCAATTTCACATCCTGTAAGACTTCCGCCTATCACTATGACGTTTTCCCCCACGGAATTTCTGTTTTCAAGGTAAGAAAGAGCTTCTATTGCCTTTTCGGCACCCGGGATGCGCAGTTTTCTTGCGACAGCTCCGGTAGCGGTTATTACCTCGTCGGCTCCGAGTGAAGAAGGATCCTTCACTTCTGTACCGAGTTTTACCTCAACGCCGAGATCGCTGAGTTGTTTTTCGTACCATGCGAGCAGTTGTCTGTCCTTTTCCTTGAATTCGAATGAAGAAGCCGGAACGAATACGCCTCCTAGCCTATCGGTTTTTTCATAAAGAGTTACTTTGTGACCTCTGAGGGAGAGGACGCGAGCCGTTTCCATTCCTCCTATACCTCCGCCTATTACCGCAAAGTGCTTCGGGGAAGAGGTTTTTTCTATTTTGTATTTGCGAGAGTTCATTGAAACGGGGTTGACGGCGCACCTGCACATGGCTTTGGTTTCCGCAAGTGATTGGAGGTTGGGAGTTCCTTCGTATTTGGAAAGGCTGAAACAACCGTTATGACAACAGATGCAGGGACGTATATCTTCCGTGCGGTCGTCAAGGAGCTTTGTTATCCACTCGGGATCCGCAAGGAACTGTCTCGCCACTCCCATAGCGTCTATTTTTCCTTCCGATATCTTTTCGGCGGCGTAATCCGGTTCGTTTCTTCCTGCGACGACAACAGGAATATCTACCGCTTGTTTGACAGCCTCAGCTTCTCTGTAATTGCAGTTCTGAGGCATATACATCGGGGGGTGAGACCAATACCAGGCGTCATACGTTCCGTTGTCGCAGTTGAGCATATCATAGCCGGCATTTTGCAGATACTTTGCGGCTTTGATACCTTCTTCAAGATCACGGCCGACTTCAGTATAATCATCATGTTCGCAGGGAAGAGCACCGGAACGGAAATCCTTTGTTTTTGAAACCACCGAATAACGCAGAGAAACCGGATAGTCTTTTCCGCACGAATTTTTGATCGCTTTAACTATTTCTGCGGCGAAACGATAACGGTTTTCAAAACTGCCTCCGTATTCGTCGTTGCGTTTGTTCACGTATTGGAGTGTAAACTGGTCGAGCAGGTAGCCCTCGTGCACTGCGTGTACCTCGACTCCGTCAACGCCTGCCTCTTTGCATTTCAAGGCAACGCGCGCAAATGCGTTAATAATATCTTCGATTTCTTTCTTGGTCATGGCCCTGCTCGGGACCTTGTCTGACCATCTGTTAGGCGCAGGTGAAGGAGCCATGGTCAGCCTGTCGATATCAATTACCGGCTTAGTTAAAGTACGCAATACCTTGTTGACGTAGAGCTTTTCAGTTAATGTGCTGACAGCAAACGAGCGACCGAATCCGGCGGTTATCTGTACAAAAAGTTTGGCTCCGGTTTTGTGCAGTTCATCCATGAATTCTTTTAATTTCCTGAATTTTGACTCTCCCTGGTAAAGCCATTTGTTGCCTACAAGATCCCGTATTACCGCAATTCCGGGTAAAATAAGTCCGCAGTTGTTTTTTGCTACGTTCAGTATCAGCTTTGCGGCTTCCTCATCCCAATGATTAGGTTCAGCGAAACCGAAGAGACAGGTACCGCCCATTGAGCACATAACAATCCGGTTTTTGATTTCAACGTTACCGACTTTCCAAGGGGTGAATAGTGCTTGGTATTTGCTGTTCATAAAAAACCTCCTCATAAAGCTGTAATATTTTTCGCATTTCGGATATACTGCTTTAATTATACCAGTCGCGCCTGTTTTTGTCAACGAAAATGAAATTATTTAACATTTACCTATGATCGGACATGTTTGATTTTTTTCAATACCGCAGGAAGCAGCTACGCAGTTGACTGACTGAAAATCCGAGTCTTGTATATTTGATTCGGTAACCGATAAGGCAGAAAAATATTCTTGACAAGAACTCGGTAATAATGTATAATTCAATCGAGTGATGTTAAAGTGGGTAAAATTCGATGAATGAAAATATAACAGAAAATGCTATTGATTTAGGGCGTGTGTTCGGATTTTTGAGAAGAAAGCTGCTGTTTATAATCGCTTCCGCCTTGATTATTACGTTCATTGGTGCAGCATTGTCTTTTTTCGCCGTAAAGCCAGTGTATCTGAGTAAGGCGGAGGTCGTGGTCAATATTTCCGACGGAACAGGCGGCGGGCTTGTAAATCCGGAAGCTTTTGAAAAGTCAAAGGAGCTTACCGGAGTTTTGTCAGAAATCGTACTTTCTTCGGAATATATAAATCCGGTAGTTGAAAAAATCGGTCAACAGATACCGGGGCTTACATATGAAAAAATACTTGAAATGACTGAGGTTGAAATAGTTGACGGCACACAGATAATGGCGATTTCAGTAAAGTCAACTGATCCGGAAATCTCCCTTGCTTTGTTAAATGAGATAATGGACTTGCTCCCCGAAGCTGTCGCAAAGACCGCTGATGGCGCAGAGTGTCATGTAGTCACCCGACCGTATCAGGTCAACGGCGGCAGTCCTGTCGAACGCAGTCATGTGTCTGTGATTGTTATTTCATTTGTGCTCGGTCTGGTCGGAAGTGTTTTTGTGCTGACACTATTCTGTATATTTTCCGGCAAGGGAGATGAACAGCCGGGAAAAAACAGTGAAGGTAAAATCGGCAGCGCAGGTTGAACTTTTGATTAAGTAAGTTATTTATCTGACTACATTTGTTTTCTCTGAATTTCCGATCGAATTAAACCAAACTATTATCGTCAGGTGTTGGGAATAACTGTCGTTGGCATGTTTAAAACAGTATGTAAACAAAGTAATCTTTTGCGATATATCAGCACCTGACATTTATTTGCGTATTTTTGTCGTATTTTGGTATAAATCCGACATTTTTTGTGATATTTGTCGGTTTGCGGCGATAAGTGTTCAATTGTTTATATTCGGTTGAAGTATTAAGGCTGATTTTCAGGAAGGCTTGATATACAGTCATATATTTGTTTTTGCCGGTCGCTTACGTTCAGATTGACAAAGCCCATAAGGCGAAAAGTAATTAGCTTTACATTGTAATTCTGAATGAGTTTAAACCGGAACTGAAATACCGCACAATATATCGTTTATAACGGAGGGAAAAATATGAGATTATGTGTGCCTGTACCCTGTTTTTTCGGAAGAGAGGATTTTTGCGAGGCAATAAAAAAAATCGGAGCACTCGGTTTTGATGCGGCAGAGACCTATAATTGGAAAGGACTGGATCTGGAAAAAGTCCGGAAAACCTGTGAGGAAAACGGAGTTGAACTGCTGAGCATGTGTACAAGCGAGTTTAGGATGACTTCGCCGGAACATAGAAAATTATGGCTTGATGGTTTGAAAGAAAGCTGCGAAGCGGCAGTAAAAGCCGGGGTGAAAAATCTGATAACCCAGGTAGGACAGGATACCGGCGCGGAAAGGAAAGCACAGCACCAATCAATAGTTGACGCGCTTTACAGTGCAAGACCGATTCTTGATGAATACGGTGTGACCGTCATGCTTGAACCGTTAAATACCTATGTCAATCATCCCGGATATTATTTGTGGTCTTCGAAGGAAGCTTTTGAAATTGTCAGGGAAGTGAATCATCAGTTTGTTAAAGTGGTGTACGATATTTATCATCAACAGGTAATGGAAGGGAATATAATTCCGTCGGTGACAGAAAATCTTGACTGTATAGCACATCTGCATTCAGCCGGGCATCCCGGAAGGCATGAACTGCAATACGGAGAAAATGACTACAAAAATATATTTTCAGCTATTGACAAAGCAGGTTATACAGGAGCGTGCGGGCTTGAATACAATCCGATCCTGAACACGGAAGAAAGTCTGAAAACAGCAAAAGAAATATACGGTCAGTTATAAATTTGAATTGTTAAAAAACATTAAGGTTGAATTTTGCCGGATAAATTCTCCGACAACTTTATGGAAATCAGATAAAACTCTGCTTAAATCAGCATAAAAATCTGTCAGTGAAAACCGTTGAAATTTCTTTTATCACAAAAAAGATTAACCGGTCGCAACGTCGGGATTTTCTGACCAAACATTAAGTTTTACTAAGTAAAAATGTCGGATGCGATCTATAAAAAGTTTCTGCTGGTAATGATTTGATATTCAACGACAGAAAAAATCGGCATTAAAACCCGAGGTAAGTATGATTTTTCGAAAAAATGCCGATCTAAAAAACGCCCGGAACAAAGCCAGCCGTAAAAACGTGAAATAAAATAAGCTTTTCGTTAGGAGAACGACAGACAAAAACAGAAAAATAAAAAATCTCCCGCGTTTGTACAATTTCGTAAAAACGGACAAATAAAAAAACTTCTACATGAGATGCACAAGTCCGTAAAAAACGGACAATTGAAAAAACGCCCTCCTATGGCAGAATAGAAATATATCTGCCATAGGAGGTATTTTTTTGCCGGAAAGTATACGCAGATAATCCCGGGATGGTAAATGAAAAATGAATATGTTTATCCGATATACTTTTGTATCGGATTATTTTTGCAGTTCAGAACATTCAGTTTCCGAGTATTTTCAGAGCAGACTGTCGTATGCGGTTTGGACTGACGGCATTACGGCTGCCTTTTATGCAAATCACAAGATTTCCGGTCCGGAATATTTTGTTGCAGATATCGCAAAGTTTATCTGCCGATACCGATAAAAACTCTCGGCTTTTAAGTTCGGGGGAGTAAAAACCCAGATTCAGTATATGGTTGTAATATCCGTTGTCAGAGGCAAGGGATACGCTGTCGTCAAGGCACATCAGAGCGTTATCGCAGTAAATCGGAAGTACGTATCGTATCCTTGATCCGGCTGATTTTTTCAGGTCCGCGAGTATTGCGAAAAGCATAGCGGCGGCTGAATTTAATTTATCAGCTCTTATATCGAAAGAAACGCTGAGCACGGCAAAACTGCCATGAAAATCGATATAATTTTCGTAGCTGTAAATAAGGCCGGCATTTTCCGAAATTTCACGGTAAACCGGGCAGGTCTCACCGGTAAAAATGATATCCGAAAGCATAATCAGCTCTTTTTCCTTTAACCCTCTCATGTCAATATCAAATGAAAATCTGACGGAAGCTGAGGGAGAATTTTTGATTACGCAAGTGCATTTTCTGTTTCCGAATGAAGACGGCAGGATAATGCTTTTCTGTTCTGTTTTCCTGCCATTCAGGTGAAAAGCAGATACTTTACCGGAAAGATATGAAATGTCTGTTTCTGTGAAGCTTCCTGCAACATAAAAGAACAGGTTTTCGGGGTGCATCATACTGTCAGACAGCTTTTTTAGCTTTGTTATACCTAACTTATCGATATCCCGGCATTTACCGGTAATCGGCAAGGATAGCGGAGAACCTGCATAGATCACGGAATCGGAAAATCTTCTCAGAGAACCCTCGCATTCTTCGTGAATTTCCGCTTTTATGCGTTTTTTTTCGAGTTCCAGATCTTTTGAAGAAATGATGAACGGAGAAAGAACTTTGCTGATAATGTCTGTGGCTGTCCGGAAATGTTTTGGTGCGCCGGTTATGGTGAACTCGGTATAGTCGACATAAGTTGAGGCGTTGAAATCAAGGCCGCAAAGATCAAGAGTTTCGTAAAGACAGCCGTTTAAGTGTGCATTTACATTCCTGAAAGCCGCATGCTCAAAAAGATGGGTGAAACCGAAGTTGTTTTTGTTTTCGTAAATAAGTCCGCTTCTGATAAAAAGAGAAATGGTAAAGGAATGAATATGAGGGCTATCGAAATAATAAATATTCACACCGTTTGATGTGACGGTTGTCTTTTCCATAAGGTCATCCTTTCATTTACGGAACTTTTGTTGATCATGTATCAAGGCATTCTGTAATCACGGCATCAAAAGGCGTTTAATACTGTGATTTTTTATAATAGACTAAGTATATTTAAGAAAAACTGCCCGCTACGCGGGCAGAAGCGATCCTGAAAGATAAAACGGAAAGCCGTATTTTGAATTTTTATCATCCGTATATGCAGCGATCACACTGGATCAGTCGGACCGGATTTATCAGAATAAGATCAAATTCATGAATATTAAATCTGACGGGACACCAAGAAAACAAATCCGGTCAGGATTTTATTTTTTGACTGATATGTAAAGCTGAAATAAGTCGCACAGTTTAAAAACGTTAGCTGTATAAAAAGTGTAACTACCTCTTTATGACTTTTGCAGATGACAGTGCAACAATGATCATTTTGAAAACAAGACCGTATACCATTATGAAAAGTTGCGAAAGCGAATAAGCAAGAAACCATTCATATTTTTTATCCGCCTTGTATTCCACAAGCTTGTAAATGACAGACATGTGGAACATAAGCAGAATACTTGCCATAAAAGTCGGCAGTATAATGAAAATAACTGTCAGTATAAGCAGTCCCTCACTGAAAAGGAGAGCATATTTTTCCACTGTCAAAGCGATTATCGCGAGCACAGCGAAAATTGCTACAATCGAAATAAAGAAGATCGGGAAAAATCTGAGAAATCCGTTCTTTATTTTCTTTTTAAGGAGACTGTCGAAAAAAATGACAGTGAAACAGGTAGTTGTTGAAGCAACTATACAAATGAAAGCTATCCCGTTAAGGACAAGATCAAAGAGTGCCGCTATAAATCCCAGCGCAAGACCGGCGAAAACAGAAAAGAAAGGACCGAGGACCATTGCCGAATTAGGAAAGATAGCCATAATTATTGAAAATATGACGAGTGGTATTGCTGAAACAGCGAGTGCTACTATTACGTAAACAGTTCCTTCAATGAGCATTGCGGCACTGGCGTTCTGAACCCAGAAGAAAGCAATTGCAAACGACAGTGCGGAAAGAAGTATGTAAAAAGCGCATTTCAGGGTAACGCCTGCAAGTGTTACACAATCGCCCGCAGAATCACGTTTATCGAGTTTGTCACGAAGTGCGCGGTTTTCCATTATAAGAAGCGAATGGTTAATTATTCTCATAAATCCTCCTCATATTCTTACTTTAACACAAAGTACATAAACTGATCATTTTATTTTACAGACAACCGTTTCATAAGACGGTATCTGAGTTAAATTTCAGACCATTATTAAACGTTACTGCGAATAAAATCTTACTTACATAACTGAAAATGGATAGGTAGTAAATGATTTCCGGTTTTGTGTTGCTTACTTCGTTTTTTTATTACGTATGCTTTAAGTATAGGTTATAAAAAACGGACTCGGTCGAATGCGAACCGTTCAGGTAAGTAAAAGTGAACAGGCGCATTCGGTTATTTTAGCTTTTATGGCGTTTTGTTTATCAGTAAACAAAGACGGAGATATTTCGCAGCCGATATGAAGATATCCGAGCTTATCAGTTAACGACGGAATGTCAAAAGGCAGAAATCCGAAATCCGGTCCGGCTGCTCTTCCGGTTTTTCTTTTAATCATCTCTTTGGCAATTCTTTCGTATTCGGAACAGACTATATCGTAATCATCCGGACTGACAGGTGCAGTCAGGTCCTGTTCTGCTGAAATGAGCGTAACACCGCTGTCTGCCAGTTTTAAAACCTTAGAGGCGAAAACCGGAGAATTTTTACTGTATACGACTGTATTTGCGCATCCGGCAATGTTTTTTTCACTGTTTGAAAGGGCTTTTTGATTATCCGTCAACTGAGTACATTCGGTTTTCTGAAAAGTTGTATTTCCGCTGCTGTCTTTTTTTTGGCGGGGCACTTCCGACAAGTTTTCATCAAAAGCAACGCCGGCTCCCGAATTACTTGAATCAAAAGATTCCGGCATCAGAACACCGTCCGAACTGAGTTTGGACAGCCGCAGATACGAAGCAGACAGTTCGTCGGAACTGTACTTTGCCAGATCGTAGCGTAGGGAAGAAGGAAGTTCGTTTTCAAACGGCAACTTTATATAACGGAGAATATCGTATTCGGCCGGTGAAATCAGGTGTACGGCTTTGCTTGCTATATCAAGCGCATAATACTGACCGTATATTTTGAAGGTGTGAACCATACGAAAACCTCTTTGCGTGCGGGTTATTCAGTGTAATAGGTAAGTTCGCCGTAGCTGGGGACAGGCCAAACAGAGCTGTCTGTAAGAGTTTCGGCGAAATCTACGGATTTGCGAAGCTTTTCCATTATCGGAAGTATTTCATTGCAAAATCCGTTTGCTTTTGAGCAGGCTGTGGGGAGATGTGAAATTTTATCAAGCTGAGCTTCAAGCTCACCCGTAATCGTAAAAATATCCTTAACGGCGACTGTCAACTGGGAAATGATTGATTTTTCGACTGAAATATCTATATCGGGGAAAACCGAAAGCTTGTTTTTTGCGGTCGAAGAAATAGAGAGAAGATACTTTTCTATTGCCGGAATATAATCTCTCTTTGACATCTGGATCATTGTCAAAGCCTCGATATTGACGGTTTTTGCGTAATTTTCGTACAGAATTTCCTGTCTTGACTGAATTTCAGTTCTGCTCATCACGCCACATCGCTCGAAAAGCTCGATATTCTTTTTGTCGGTATAGCATGCGTAGGCGTCTACGGATTTTTTCAGGTTAAGAAGACCTCTGCGTTCCGCTTCTTTTTCCCATTCCTTTGAATAACCGTTGCCGTTGAAAATTACCCGGCTGTGTGCCCTGAGAGTGTCTTTAATCAGTTTTTTAACCGTCGAATCAAAATCTTTTGCTTTTTCCAGTTTGTCTGCAAATTCGCCGAGAACCTCGGATAAAGCCGTATTGAGGACAATATTCGGTGTTGCCACATTCTGAGAAGAACCGGGCATTCTGAATTCGAACTTATTTCCCGTAAACGCAAAAGGAGAAGTCCGGTTTCTGTCAGTATTGTCTTTCTTGAAAACGGGGAGGGAAGGAACGTGGAGATTCATTACTCCATCCTTGCTTTTTCTGTATGCGGTCCCGTCTATTATCGATGTGATAATTGCTTCAAGATCGTCACCGACGAAGATAGAGACGATAGCCGGGGGTGCCTCGTTACCGCCGAGTCTGTGGTCGTTTGCGGCGTAAGCGACCGAAAGTCTGAGAAGATCCGCATATTTGTCCACTACTTTTACCGTTGCTGCAAGAATAAGCATGAACTGTGCATTTTCTTCCGGTGTTTCCCCCGGATTCATCAGATTTTTTCCGGTGTCGGTGGAAAGTGACCAGTTATTGTGTTTGCCGGAACCGTTGACGCCTTTGAACGGTTTTTCGTGTAACAGACAGACAAGCCCGTACTTTTCAGCGGTTTTTTTCATGCAATCCATCATAAGGACATTCTGGTCGACTGCAAGATTTGAAGAGACAAATACCGGTGCAAGCTCATGCTGTGAAGGTGCAGCCTCATTATGTTTTGTTTTTGCAACAATTCCGAGCGTCCAAAGTGTTTGTTCAAGCTCGTGCATAAATGCGCTGACGCGTGTTTTCAGTGTTCCGTAGTAATGGTCATCCATTTCCTGACCTTTCGGAGCAGGAGAACCGAAAAGTGTTCTGCCGGTGTAGATAAGATCTTTACGTTTGTTATAAAGTTTTTTGTCAACCAGAAAATATTCCTGTTCGGCACCTATTGTGCTGCAAACCCTTTTGGAAACATCATCGCCGAAAAGCCTCAGAATTCTCAGAGCCTGTTCGCTGACAGCGTCCATAGAGCGCAGGAGAGGGGTTTTGTTGTCGAGGGACTCTCCCGTGTAGGAGCAGAAAGCGGTTGGAATGTAGAGTGAGCCGTCCTTCACAAAAGCAAAAGAAGCGGGATCCCAAGCGGTATATCCGCGGGCTTCAAAGGTGGCGCGCAGACCTCCGGACGGGAAAGACGAGGCATCGGATTCGCCTTTGATCAACTCTTTGCCGGAGAATTCCATTATAACACTACCGCTTCCGACAGGTGAAATGAAAGAGTCATGTTTTTCGGCGGTTACTCCGGTAAGCGGCTGAAACCAGTGTGTATAGTGTGTCGCTCCTTTTTCGATAGCCCATTCTTTCATGGCGGATGCGACACAGTCAGCGATTGACGGATCTATGGTTTTGCCTCTTTCGATTGTTTTTGTAAGCGATTTATAAACTTCTTTGGGCAGGCGTTCGCGCATAACCTTGTCGCTGAAAACCATACTGCCGAACAATTCAGGCACATTTATCATTTTTCTGACTACCTTTCCGGTTGGGTACGCAAGACCGTACTTTATACGAGACAATTATACAATACAGTTGAGGAAAAGTCAATAGAAAAATAAATTAAGGCAGAAACTGCCTTAAAATTTGACATCTACGGCTTTCAAGTAAAAATGCCAGTCCATATAAACTGATCATCTTTTGTACACGTATCAGAGTTTTCGCAACACGGCATCGAAAATTCTTTGATAATTGAAATGACCCCACAAGCTGAAATAATGCAAATAAAAAAGCTGATTACGGGTAACAAGAAAGCTTGAAAACGTCAGGTAAATCAAATCTATAAAGATTATATGCCGTGCGTTGTATGAATTTTCACGGCTGGAAAAGATGTGGAAAATTATTTTTCAGCCGGAAAAATTGCAAAGGCAGACAAAGACATGCCCCGCATCTGCGGGGCATGTCTTCTCGGTATACTTACTGCGGAAAAAGCGATTACGGGTTGCGTGAAAAGCCGTTTTGCAGTTGATTAGTGCAGCATAAAGCGGTGGTAGATATCTCTGCCCGGTCGGTTTCGGTAACTTGCGTATGTGATTGCAGAAAAGTCTGAAATTTTTTGTATTCAGAAATAAAAATCAGTAAAATTATTCGTTTTCACCGGAAATGATATATGCGTAAACCGGCTGTCCGCCGTCGATGAGAGTTACCTCGGCGTATGGGTTTACGCTTTCGGAAATTATTTCTGCGGCTTTCTCCGCTTCTTCCTTTGTCACATCATCTCCGTAATAAATTGTTATGATACTGTTTTTTTTCACGGCTTCGGAAACCAATTTCAGACACTCTTCACGTGTGTCAGTGACGTGCTTTACTTTATTTTCAACGAGTCCGAGTATCTGTCCCAGTTTTATTTTCTTTCCGTCGAAAGTAGAATCATGAGCGGCGTAAGTCACGGAGGCTGTTTTTGTGTCCGAGATCCTCGCCTCCATAAGTTCCCTGTTTTTTTCGGGAGAAACTTCTGGGTCAAACGCAAACATGGCAGAAACTCCCTGTGGTATGGAAACGGTGTTGATGACCTCAACGCGTTTGTCGGAACAAAGGTCAGCGGCGGCTTTTGCCGCAAGGAAAATATTTTTATTGTTCGGCAGTACAAAAACGATTTCCGCCGGAGTGGCGTTTATTGCTTTCAGAAGATCATCGGTGCTGGGATTCATCGTTTGACCTCCCGTGACGATCTTGTCCGCTCCGAGATCCGAAAAAACAGCTTTTATTCCGTTACCGGTACATACGGTAACAAATCCGTACTTTTTTTCGGGAGTCGCTACCGCCGGTTCATTATCCGGTGTATCGCTATGCGTAGCTATCATCCCGGAATGTTGGTTTTTCATATTTTCGATTTTTACGGTGAAAAATTCGCCGAATCTCACTGCTTCTGAAAGAACTTTTCCGGGGTCGTCCGTATGAACATGAAGCTTGACAATATCTGTATCTTCGACAAAGACGACGCTGTCCCCGATCTTGTTTATAAAAGCGTGCAGTGCTTCACATTTTCCTTCGCCCTGAAAATCCGGGCTTTTGGTGACTATACATTCGGTGCAGTAAGGATAGGTGATATCTTCTGTTGAAAACTGGGAAAAATCCGCCTGCTTTTTCGTTTCG
>CALWJW010000065.1 GCA_944381095.1 uncultured Clostridia bacterium
TTGTTGAACTCTTCAACATCAACATCGCTCACCCGGAAGCACAGCGTCATAGGCTGGCAAAGACTGTCCGCTTCCCTTCCGACCTTCACCGGGCATCCGCTCATTGCAGTCACATCCGCGTCCCCTGTATAGTCAATAAAACACTTTGCTGCTATCTCATACATCCCGCTCTTATTTGACACAGCGACAGATCTTATTGTTCCTGCTTCTCTGTTCACACCCGTTACTCTTGTGTGAAAAAGGAGCTTTACCCCGGCACCTATCACCATTCTTTGCAGGACTATTTTCAGATATTCCTCATTGAATGTCGTCATCGGTTTTTCGTTTTCTTTATATTCCACACCTTCGATTTCGGCACTCAGTTTTCTCATTTCCGTGCATATTTCGGTAAAAATTCCTGACGAAAGCAACAGCCTGTTACCGTCGTCACCACGCGTCCAGTACGGCATAAACGGATTTACAAGACACTCTGCCGCCGCTCCGCCCAAGCAGTTGTTATATTCGATGAGCAGTACCTTTGCGCCTTCACGCGCCGCGCTCAGCGCTGCGGCAGTTCCGGCAAATCCTCCTCCGCATACTACAACATCATAAACTTCCATACTGTTATCTCCTGACGTTAATCGTTCTATATTTAAGTCGTGCGTTTTGTTTTATAAAATAAGGCGCACACCCATAAAAGATTATATAACAATATCCGCTTTATGTCAAGATAAATGTCCTTCCGTTATGTGGAAAAAGCGTACCTATTTTAGTGCGTTTTTCACAAAAAATACCGATTTTCAGGTTGTATTACTTTCCTGTCAGCTTCTGTCTTATCTTATCAAGCGCGGATTTTTCAAGCCTTGATACGTATGATCTTGATATGTCAAGTTTATCGGCAAGCTCTCTTTGTGTGAGCGGTTTCCCGCCTTCCAGACCGTATCTGTATACGATTATTTCCCTCTCCCTGGCGTCGAGGTCGCTCAGTATTACTTTTTTTGCTTTCTGACTCATTATTTTCAGATCAAGTTCCTCTGCGATAGTATCTTCTACGCTTATTACATCCATGTATGTAAGCGGATTTCCGTCCTTATCCATCTCTATCGTGTCGTTGAGCGATACCTCCGATGAATATTTCTTCCTCGATCTGAAATACATCAGTATTTCGTTCTGGATGCATTTTGACGCATAGGTGGCAAACTTTGTGCCGTTTCCGTTTTTATAGGTATCAACGGCTTTTATCAATCCTATCGTACCTATCGACATCAGATCTTCTTGATTTTTGCTTTGACTGTAATACTTCTTCACTATGTGCGCTACCAATCTCAGATTATGCTCTATCAGCCTGTTCCGGGCAGATGTGTCTCCCGAAAACATTTTTTTCAGGCATTCCTCCTCCTCCGCATCGCTGAGCGGCGGCGGATATTCACGGTTTTGTATCACTCTCAGAAAAAGATACTGGAATTTCATCAACAGTGCAAAAATAAAATTCATGTTTTCCCTCCGTTTTTCATTTTTTGTGTTGAATTTTTCATTTTTTTGTGTTATCATACTCGCGTAGTATATGAGAACGAGGTTGTCCGTTATGTCGTCAGACAAATCTGAGCCTGTCAATCCTTACGATGTTTTTGAAGGTATAGTCTCTGTGCGTTCCGTCTTTTCCGGAATCGACAAAGGCGTTTGCGACAGGAAAATACTTGAAATACTGTTCTGCGAGGAAAATATAAAGGGAAACGGCAGGCTGCTCGGATTCCTTAAAGCAAGGTCATTTGTATACGGCTATCAACTCCGGACTGTTCCGAAAGCCGTGATTGAAAGCTATGCCGACGGAAGCTCCCACGGGGGGCTGATAATGCTCTGCGGAAAAAGGATTTTCAAAAACCGTTTAGCCAATCCCAAGGATAACGGTTTCTATATCTATCTTGAAGGCATCGAAGATCCTTTCAACCTCGGATTTGCCATACGTTCAGCTTATGCCGCCGGCGCTGACGCCATACTTCTGTCCCCGCATAATCCGCTTTCTTCTGCCGGAATCGTCTGCCGTTCGTCAGCCGGTGCCTCCGAACTTTCGGAAATAGTCATCTGCTCTGATTCCGAGGCGTTAAAGGAGCTGAAACGACTGTCATACAAGTTTGTTTGCTCTGACAAAGACGCTCCTGTATCCGCTTTTGACGCAGACCTCAGTAAACCCATATGCCTTGCCATTGGAGGAGAAAAAAGAGGTCTCTCATCATTGTGCACCGTGCTTGCCGATTTTTCTGTCAGTCTTCCCTACGGCTCTGACTTTCCCATGGCTCTTTCTGCCGCTTCCTCCGCTGCGGTTCTTTCATTCGAAGTATTAAGACAGAACCGCGGTAATTAACTGAAAAAAAAGTATGTCTCCGACACTTGTTTTCAGCCTTTAACTTCAAATAATTTTTTTCGTCTTTACGGTAATCAAACCCGCATTTCTTTATTTCAGCCCGGTGCATTTTACTTCTGAAACCGATAAGCCGGTCAAAAACCGGTTAAAGATACATTCAATTTCCTGACGGAGGTAAAATTTATGTCATACGTTTTCCCAAGAACAGCAGTAGCCGGTGTTTCGCTTTCAAGAATGATCATCGGCACCAACTGGCTGCTCGGCTGGAGCCACCGCAGCTCTTCGGCAGACGAAGGAATCAAAGCACGGTACAGCTGTGCTGACGATTTTTTTCCTATCCTTGAAGCCTATACCGACAACGGCGTCGATACCCTTATGGCTCCTATAAGCACACAGCCGCTTATGATCGACGCCATAAATAATTTCCGGGAAAAATCAGGACGCAGCCTGATACTCGTGGACACACCGATACTCAACGTCGATGATAACCAGACTGCGAGAAAAGAAGCTGAAAAACAGATCCGTTACAGTGCTTCGCTCGGATGTAAATTCTGTCTTATACATCATTCAAGCGCAGAACAGCTTGTAAACAAAAACAAAAGGACCATCGAAAGAATTTCAGACTACACACAAATGATACGTGAAGCGGGAATGATACCGGGACTGTCCGCTCATATGCCGGAGCTTATAGTTTACTCAGACCGAAACGGATATGACATCGAGACATACATACAGATATACAACTGCATGGGTTTTCTTATGCAGGTTGAGATTGAAACTGTTGCTTCCATTATTCACAATGCAAAAAAACCGGTAATGACCATCAAATCAATGGCGGCAGGACGCACTACTCCGTATGTAGGACTCAGTTTTTCTTTTGCCACCATCAGAGACTGCGATATGGTAACGGTCGGCGCTTCAACCGCCAAAGAAGCTCTCGAAGATATTGAGATATCAATGGCTATCCTTGAAAGAAGATTTCCGGGTATGAAAAAACGTTCAAGTCCCAACAACGATCAGTCTGCTTTCGGTAAAATCTGAGTCGGGCAGTTCCTTATATCCTTCATTCAAGGGCATTTTCGGACTGCCGCCGGGACTTTTTACAGATATGCCAATGTCTTCAAGGTTGTTTTGAAAATTGCTTTACGCTCATGCACGCTTCCGGTCTCCAAATTTGTCTTATTGTACACTTTCTTTTCTGCATCACATTTTCAGATACTCAAAATTTTCCTGTATCTGCCAAAAATCATTCATCCGTATACGCAAACGCTTTGAAGTCTCGGAAACGACTTCAAAGCGTTTTTGTATTCATTATACAGATCCTCCTGAAACTTGCGGAAATTTTCTTTTCAGGTATATTCCGATCCCGTGCTTCATATATTTAACTAAACAAAATTTCGGAGGAATGAAATGAATAACAGTTTTGAAATCAACGTCCACGGCGATACTTACGGCGCACTTATGAAAATGTTTGACAGCGTCAAACATACCGAGATTGCGGAAGAATTTATTCTGCCGGACTATCTTCCCGACATAAAAAGAATTATAAGAGTTGACTCGGTACCGAAAATTGACGGCAAATTCGTGAGCAGCGGAAAAGTAGATTACGAAGGCGACGTAAGTTGTCACATTCTTTTCTGCGACGAAGGAAATCACCTTAAAACAGTTACGTTTACCCTTTCTTTTTCAGACGGAGTTGAAATTCCGGATGTAAAGGACGAGTGCGTTGCCAATCTTATCCCGACTCCCGAAAGTGTAAGCTGCAAAATGCTTAACCCCAGACGGATTGCCATACGCATGAGACTTGATACCTCCGTTACCGTGTGGTGCCAGAAAAGCTTCGCTCCCGACCTGAACGGAGATATACCGGAAACCGGTATGGAAAAATCTGAGCTTGAACTGGAAGTCATGGACCTTATCTGCGCAGGCGAAAGCGGACTGAACGCATCGGCTGACATTGAAGCGGACGGAGCACTGCCGCAAATAGGCGAAATTATTAGCTGTACAGCTGACATCAGCTTTTACGAGTGCAAACCCTCAGACGAAAAGGTACTTTGTCGCGGTGACGCCTCGGTAACGGTTTTTTACAGCTCTCAGAGCGACGATGGCGAGCAATACACCGTCCTTTTCAGAAAATTCCCACTTGCACAGGTCGTTGCCGCCGAAGGGGTAAACGAAAATTACAGCTGTATGTCAAGAGGAAATGTAGATAACATCAATTTCAGCATTGCCGAAAACGGTTTCGGAGAAAACAGAATCATTGAACTCGACATTACATACCGGGTTTACCTCAACTGCGTCGGAAAGAAAACGGTAACCGTCACACAGGATCTTTACGCGGCAGGGAAAAATGTCAGAACCGAATGCAAAAATGAGCTCTTCTGTAAATTTTCAAAGCTTTATTCGACAAGCTTCGGCGCAAATCTCGTGGTAAAAAAGGAAGAACTTAATCTCAGCAATGCCGAAAACGTCTTCGCTCTTTCGTCTCAGCCGAAAATCACCTCAGTTGAACTCAGCGATGACAAGTCAAGAGTAAACGTAACCGGATTTTCACAGACCAGCGCGATCGTCAAGGATGCGGACGGTCTTGTGACCCATGAGTATCAGGTCCCGTTCAAGCTTGAACTTGAAGCTCAGGGAGTCAAAGGCAACTTTATATACAACTACGATATAGTTTGCATGAGCGCAAAGGGCAGGTTCGACTCTGAAAATTTCTACACTGAACTTGATTTACAGCTGAATCTGATGTTGCTTGAAACCTCTGAGGTGACAGTTCTCAGAAAAGCCGAAATAACCGATATCCCGGAAACAGCTGAATTACCCCAGATGAGGTTCTATTATCCTTCGGAGGATGAAACACTCTGGGAAATCGGCAAGGTTTTCGGTGTAAGCCAAAAAGATCTTATCGAAAAAAACAATCTTTCTTCCGACAAACTTCCGAGAGTATTGTTCATTCCCACTTTCAGGTAACTTCAATTTACAGTTTGACTTCAACACTTTTGATTCGGATTTATTTTAACTGTCAAACTGCTCAGTGATTTTTATAAAAAACAAGCTGCCATAAGTTAAAACGGCAGCTTGTTTATCATTATAACATATTATTATCATCAAAAAGGAGTTAATATGCTGAAACCTTGCACAAAGCCGGAACTCTGGATAATTCTCGGCATTCCGGCAATTTTTATCTTCGGAACAGCTTTGCATTTTCTTTTCAACCGGTTAAAGGGATTCGCTCCGGCGGGAATTTTTTCGGCGGTAAACGAAAGCGTATGGGAACATATGAAGCTTGCTGTATTACCTACGATAAGCTGGTGGTTGTTTTATTTTGTTTTCTGCGGTAAAAAATACGCACTTGACATTAACGTATGGCTTACTTCTGCTACCCTATCACTTGTAGTCTGTCTGCTTTTGATACCTATGCTGTTTTATTTCTACACACAGGCGTTCGGGACCGAAATAGTCTGGGTTGATATTTTGATTTTTGCCGTTTCGGTAGCTGTCGGACAGCTTCTGGGACTGCATTACTTCCGCTACGGAGAAGGAGTAAGCTTCATTTTCTGCACAGCTGTCTTGTCTTTAACGGTAATATTATTTGCGGTTTTCACATTTTTCCCGCCCAAACTGCCGCTGTTTGAGGATCCGACAAACGGAACTTACGGCATACAACGCTGATAGATATATACTCTGCATGGAGTTTTACTGAGCGGTTTTCATTATCTGTCAAAAAAATTTCCGACAGTTGAAATTGCCGGCAAATTCGCCTTTTCAGTCTTAATCCCGTTCGGTAAACGTCAGTTGCCTGCTGCGGAACCGACCTTATCGGGTATTTATTGTTCGTTTTTATATTGATTAACCGGATCAGTCATCCGTTTTTATCATTCTGAAATTTTCAGACGCCATAAGATAATCCGTACCGTCATTTAAATAATTTTTTATTTCCCTCATATGCGTCACGCAAATCCATTTTCCGCGAAGACCGGAAATGTGGTTCAGAATAACCGCAAGCGCTTCTGCCCCTTCATTATAATCGGTGCTTTGGAAGAATTCATTGAACAATATCAATGAATTTTCCGAAATATCTCCGATGATTTCAGACAACTCCGAAACCTCTTTTTCAAACCTTCCCATTCCTTTTACGGAATTGCTGTTTCCCGAATCCGAAAACATCGAAAAAAACGAACGGTAACAAGGCAGTGCGGCATAATCCGCCGTAACCGGGAGACCCGACTGTGCAAACAGCGAGCAGACTCCAACCGACCTAAGGTAAACCGTTTTGCCGCTGTTGTTATCACCGAAGATCACCGTTCCGTTTGTCTGCGGCGTCATTTCAAAATCGTTTGGTACAACATCGCACCCACCCTTATTTTTCAGCAAAAGGAACAGATCCCGCAGCCCTTTTATTTCAGTCCTGCCGTTTTCATTGAAAACGGGAAACTTTTTGCCGCATCCCAGCGTATCCAATACACGGCAGTATGCCGCCGCAACCTCGTAAAACTGCAATTCAGAAGAGATATCCGCATACATTCTGAGTATCTGTGCAATATATCCGCTTATCAGTTCACAAAGTTCTGAGAAAGGCTTTGAAAATGTTTTACGGTAGCTTGTTGTATTTGCTCTGACGTACTCCGAAGACGGGTATTCCTCTTCGGTTTCTTTCGAGAAAAATCTTTTCTTCTTTTTGACGGTATTTTCGGTAATCTTTACGCTGTCCTGTGAAATCAGTCGGCTTGCGGTGATTTCTCCGCACGTATTTACATTCAGAAGAAAATTGACCGCAGAGTGAGATCCGATGTTCTCAAATTCAGAACAGACGTTCATAATCGTTCTGTATTCACGGGAATCAGATATAATTCCAAGTGACTGCTTTAAATTTAACAAAGCCTCTGATTTCAGATCGAATCCGCAAAGAAATCCGTATACGGTTTTTACAAAAATCAACAACCTTTTAAGCGCAAATGAATCTAACTGCAAAAGACCGGTGTTCAGCGAAACATCATCGCTTACCGCCGGATCAACCGTGTATTTCATTTTTTCTTTCTTGGAAAATTCGTACTCTTTTTTCAGTTGAGATAATTTACCGAAATAGCCTGCAAGCCCCGAAAGCAAACCGTCACAGTTATAAAAATCGGATATTGCATCCTGCCTGAATATTATATCATCCGCACTCAGAAGCGGACGTGAAACGACCTCCAGAAATTTAGCGGTTCTCTTTTCATCCAAATTCAGAAAACCGACAATTTTATCTACCGACAGATTATACAGCACTTTATTTTGTATGTCACCGGAACGTGCGCCGGTACGGTTAAGAATACTCGCCATCACTTTGACCTCCGCTTTTCAGTCAGTGACGCTCTGTCAAGTTTATACTTGCGCAGAATATCTTCTGCATACGAATGTGTTTCTTTTTTTGACCGTATTATCCTGAAAGTCCGCTTGTTTGTTTTGGTACCGTTACTGACTACTTCGCTCTGCAATATGGGAAATCCGCTTGACTCAACGCCGAGAAAATGAGTCACAAATAATCCGAATGCACCTTTTTTTAAAACTTCTTTCGCAACCCGTAATGTCATTTCACTTCCCTTTTTTTCGTCTGTACCGGTGAAGGTCTCATTGAAGAGCAACAGAGTGCCGCTGTCGGCTTTATTAAGCATTTCTCCGGCTCTCGCCGCCTCCTCTTCGTAGCGTCCGGTGTCATCGAATCTTTCATCTTTCGGAAAATGCACAAATATTTTCCTCATCGGAAAAATGTTTGCCGCGTCTGCAAATACCGGACAACCCGTCATAAACAACACCATATTTACTCCGAATGCTCTCAGATAAGTGGTTTTTCCTCCTCCGTTCGCTCCTATCAAAAAGCAAAACGGTTCGGATTCGTCAAAATGAGCATCACTCGGAACTATCCTGTTTCCAAGTTCAGGAAAAAGGGTTATGTCATACATACTCTCTATATGTATTGACTTTCCGGCAGCAAAAGAAGGATAGCAAACCGGAATACCTGCCGCACGTACTTTATCCGAAAATTCTTTTACCTGCTTATAGAAACTGATTGCACTTATCTCATAAGTAAAGTCATAATCCGAAATATTACCGGATTTTGCGAGCAAAGTTTTGACTTCTTCTGCTTCTGAACTGAAAAGACTCAGATATGCATCAGACAGTGTGGTATCAAATTCAGACGAAAAGCTTTTTTTTGCCGGCGAAGTAAGACCTATTTTTTTGCCGCTTTGTTCAAGCTCCTCATAGTACACTTTCGGACTGTATTTTTTGCTCAGCAGTTCCTTTCCGCGGAAAGAAACGCAAAACTCAGAAGCCGCCGACAATATTTCGTTCATCCTTTTTACTGTTTGTGCCAACTGCTCTATTATGCTTTCGGGAAAGGTTAGACGAAAACAGGCGGCGTAATTGTCTGCTTTTTCACAGTAACCTTCAAGTTTAAGTATTTTACCAGCCAATCTGACAAAGTTTTCCGCAAGATTTACACGTAAATACAACCGCCGGACTTCGCTTTGAGCGACTTTCAAAATTTCCTTGATTTTTTCAAAACTCCTCATTTCTTCGAAAGCTTCACCCAGGGCGTTTTCAAAATCAGGATTTTCCAATGCTCGGAAAAAGTCACGCCTGCCCTTTATTTCTTCCCGGCAACACCCATAACTCAAAACTTTCAGCACAGACGGCGGAAATATTCTGTCAAAATGCAGATCGTTCAGAATATTGTCTGCAAAACGGGATGTCTCATCGATTTCTATAAGCTCCGATCTCTTCATATTTTGTTTTCTCACTTTCCAGTAATCTTCTGAAAGTTCTGTAAGAATTGAACTGTAAACCGTACAAATTTTCTCCCAAAGGCAGTACTTTTTTATCTAAATACACTTCGGTGCAAACCGGATTTAAAAGTAAAACCGGAATTTCGCTTTTGATATACCATTCTTCCTTCTTTTCAAAATTTCCGGTAATTTGCGGAAATCTTTTTTTCAGCGAAGTTATCGGTATGAATACACGCGGAAGAGGCGCTATATATCTTTCGGTGTAATATATTGAATCGCTTCTGAAAAAAAGAAACGAAACTTTGTATTTAACCGAAAAAAGCTTGACTTTGAAAACTTTTTCTTCTGTCTCTATAAAAAAATCGTATTCCCGGCTGCCGTTTCTGCCCAAAAACCAGAACAGCTTATTTTTGATGAGTGTAAACCCGCAATTTTTGCATAACCTTTTCAGTTTGCAAAAAAG
Source organism: uncultured Clostridia bacterium (assembly GCA_944381095.1). GTDB lineage: Bacteria > Bacillota > Clostridia > Oscillospirales > CAG-272 > SIG673. The sequence goes on from CALWJW010000065.1 coordinate 9,569, forward strand.
TATAAGGCGTTTGATAAAAATCTTTGTGTAAGGATAAGCCGCATATAAAAACACAACAGACAGGATAACCATAAAAATCTTCATAATTCTCTGCTCCCTGACAGCGAAAACGCTTTGAACTTTTTGTTACTTATAAGGCGAAAAATAAAATTTCCGGAAGCCGGTAAAATGTGAGATATAAAGAAAACAGTTTGTAATGTTTAAAATGAAAATCACAGCTCACTTTATGAAATTTAAATAACAACATTCTGTAATCAGATTATACAGAAAAATTCGGACTTTGTCAACAAAAATGTTTTATTTATAAAAATATGTGAAACATTTATCAGCATTCTGTCTGATACTCACTGCATTTGCAGGCAATTTATGAATCGGGCAACACCCTTTTGTATTATCATCGGGGATTAAGTTTTACAGCAAAATTGTTGATCAGGCTTAAAAAACTTTGATAAAAACTATTGAAATCACTCAGGTTTGGTGTTATAATGGTAATAATGATTTTCTGATTTACGCTTGTTTGATTTTTGAAAGGATCGCACATATGGCTGAATTAAGATGGAACCCGATGATCGACGACTGGACAATGATCGCTTCACACAGACAGAACCGCCCGCAGATGCCCAAAGACTTCTGCCCGTTCTGCCCCAAATTCGGAAAGGTGCCCGATTACGACGTTTACGCCTACGACAATGACTTTCCGGCACTTTCGCAAAATCCTCCGCAAATGGAATATCCGGTTACCGAAGCCGGAAAACTTCTTTACAAGGTAGCCCCGTCTTACGGAAAATGCGAGGTTATTCTCTACTCGCCCGAACACAACGGTTCGCTTTGTCTGCTTCCGAGAGAACATATTGTCAAGCTAGTTAATCTCTGGATAGAACGTTTCCGCGCAATGGAAGCTGACAAGAAGATAAAGTATGTTTTCCCGTTTGAAAACCGCGGAGATAAATGCGGTACAACTATGCCGCACCCCCACGGTCAGATGTACGGCTTTTCGGTAATACCGAAAAAAATCGAGCTTGAAGTTGCAAGTGCCAAAAAGTTCCGGGAAGAAAACGGCAGATGCCTTTTCTGCTCGATAAACGAAGAAGAAACCGCTTTCGGCAAACGTCTTGTCTATCAGAACGACGACTTTGTGGCTTACGTTCCGTTCTTTGCCGACTACGCATACGGAGTGTACATTGCCGCCAAAAAGCATATTTCAAAGATAACTCAGCTTTCCGACACTGAAAAAGCTTCCCTTGCCGATATTATAAAGGTGGTCCTCGGCGCTTACGATATGCTGTTTGATTATCCCTTCCCTTACATGATGACAATGCACAATGCACCCGTTAACTGCGAAGAAGAATATCCGGGCGTAGATGATTATTTCCATTTTCACATTGAGCTTTACCCGCCGATGCGTTCTGCCGACAAGCAGCAGTTTATGGCTTCATCTGAAACCGGTATCTGGGCTCACTGCAACCCGACTGCACCTGAAAGCAAGGCCGAAGAGCTCAGAGTTGCGGTCAAAAAATTCATCGACTCAGGAAAATAAATGCTGAAAGGATCGTTAATATGTCTGTTACTACCGGAATATTCGGCGTGCTCGATAACGGCACGCAGGTAAATTATTACAAACTCAGTTCCTCCTGCGGAATCGAAATCACAGTGCTTGATCTCGGCGGAATAATACAGTCAATAAAAGTTCCGGGTGCCGACGGATGTGTTGCAGACGTCGTCTGCGGATACGATACCCCCGGGGAATACCTCCGTAACGACGGTTATCAGGGCGCTCTCATCGGCAGATATGCAAACCGAATCAAAAACGGCACTTTTACTGTCGACGGCAAGGTTTACCGCGTTCCGAAAAACGAAAAAAACATTACCGCCCTCCACGGCGGAAATTCGGGATTTGACAAAAAAATCTGGAACGTCGAGATACAAAACGCCGAAACCCCCGATATGTCTTCTCTTGTTCTATCTTATACCTCTGTCGACGGAGAAGAAGGTTTTCCGGGAAACCTTGACGTAACAGTCACGTATACTCTTGACAAAAACGGCGATTTTTCAATCGCTTACCACGCCCTGTCGGATAAAAACACACCCGTCGCAATGACTAATCATTCCTATTTCAATCTCGCCGGTTATCAGTCCGGCTCAGTGCTTGACCAGTATCTTACTCTTGACTGTTCAAAGTTTGTTGCAGTTGACGCCCGGCTGATACCTACCCTAATTGCCGACGTGGAAGGCTCCCCGTTTGATTTCCGCAAGGAAACAAGAATCGGGGACAATCTTTCACGGTCAGACGCCCAGACTGAAACGGTCGGAGGCGGCATTGATCACACTTTTATACCCGACAACAAAATAAGCGGAATTATAAGAAATGACCGGACATTGTCCTTTATGGCAAGGCTCAGTGACAAAAAAAGCGGAAGATCTGTGACAGTCTATTCGGACGCGCCCGGAATACAGATATACACCGGTAATTTTCTTGATCCCGGTATTATTTTCAAAAACAACGTCCCCGCTTCAAAGCACGGCGCAATATGTCTTGAAACCGGTTTTTATCCGGATACCCCGAACCATCCTGATTTTCCGTCCTGTATATTCGGACCCGGAAAGGATTACGCAAGCGTAACTGTGTTCCGCTTCGGTACCACCCA
>CALWJW010000066.1 GCA_944381095.1 uncultured Clostridia bacterium
GGATAGATTCGAACCGCCACAACTGTAGGGGCGTTCTGCGAACGCCCGCGGGCGACCGCAGGTCGCCCCTACCAAATCAAAATACATTTACAAAGCCATAGATGCAACGGCATTTTGGACAGATTTGAACTACCACATTAACTTTTAATCGTAATCAATCTTATGTGTTCAATCAAGTATCAAACACTGATACAAAACAGACACAATCGTGAGCTTAATTGTCCATTTACAATTATAGCGTTTTGTGATATAATTATAATAGTTCCAACTTGGAGGTATATATGAAACGAACATTATGGAATATCACGCTCTCCTCAGTTATCACATTAGTCGCATACATTGCGCTATACGCCATTTGGGGCGCGATTTTGAGTGGTCTTGAAAATTCCACCTTAAGATTGTTTTTGATTGCACTTATGACAACGGTTACATTTGGATTTTTCTTACTATACACATCGAAAATCAGAAAAGGCATCGGTGAAGACGAGGTCGTTTCAGATTACAAAGACGAGCAGTATACCTCTTTTACGGATGATTTCAAGTTAATTTTGAAGCGTGAATCCCGAATGCTTATCTGTATTGCTTCGATTGTTTTAATCTGCTTCATACTAAACACGTTCGATAGTGTAGTGTTCGGGAAGAAGACTATTTCTTTCCCGACATTCTTCTTCGCCCCTATGTGTTTATTTGATTCGATGATCAATATTCCTTTTGTGGGATACCTGTTGAGTGCCGCTCTCGATTGTATGGCATATATGATTTTTCTTTTGCTTTACCGCAAGAAGAAGTACAATTACTGGATGAAGACTAAGGTATAATTTTGTTATGGAACTCAAAAGCAAATTAAAGGAATTACGAATTTCGCGTAATATGACACAAGAGGCTGTTGCTGACCATCTTGGTGTTTCCTCGCAAACTGTCTCAAAATGGGAGCGAGGATTATTGTCGCCTGACATAGCACTTCTCCCTAAAATCGCATTGCTTTTCAAATGCTCTATAGATTCCCTGTTTGATATGGACTTGGTTTGGAGCATTGAACACCGAAAAGAATTTGGCGAGAAAATACATGCTCTCCACGAAAAGAAAGATTGGGAAGGAGTATATCAGGCTTGGATTCGTGAAATAGAGTTGAATCCAGACCATTACGGCAATTATGCCGACGTTATGCTTCACGTATACCGAAAGAAGCTTTATGACAAAGATCGCGTTGAAAAAATGATATCTCTTGCAGAGCATGCTGAGAAATGTTGTACGGACGATGACAAGCGCAATGAGATTTACCGAATTATGCTTCAGATTTGCTCCGAGTCGAAAGATCCTGGTATAAGAGAAAAGGGAAAATATTATTACAAAAAGTTGCCGTCTCTGCGACATAGCCGAGAGGTATATGCGAAGTTTGTAATGGACGGTGAGGAATACAGATCACAGGTTTTGAAAAATATCATTTACACGGTAGATCTTGCCGAGTGTTCAGTACGGCAACTGATATTGCCCGATATGCCGCCCCAAGAAAAGCTTTATTATTATCAAAAGGCGGCAGCTTTACTTGAAACGGTGTTAGACGGCAAATATGCGGGATTTTATGATCCGCCGCTTATGTCCGATTATGCAGAGATTGCAAAGATACACGTTCAACTTGGGCAAACAGAAAGAGCGGAAGAATATATCAACCGTATTCTTACAGCTTTGGAGAAGCACATGATAGAATCCGAGAAAGAAACCAAATCTCAGATACTGTACTCAACCACTCTACGCAATTCTGTTCCAACCGAGCAAATATGTCAAAAACTATTGCAAAATATGTTTGATGCTACGGAGTTTGAGCAATTCAAGGATGCAATATCCAATTTTATGAATTGTTACCAGCAAAAAAGATCCGGAGGTTGATATACATGCTATTTTTATGGATACTATTTGTATTTGTCATTATTGTATTTTTAAAATACCTATGTTTGATTATTAAGAGATTTCATTTTCTGAAAAAATTAGGTAAACAAATCAAAAAGCATAACGGTAATATGCAATATTGTCGTAATCCAATGATATCTATTTTCAAGCATGATAGTAAGTCGGATATTTCTATACAATTACAAGAAAAAAACATAGATATCTCTGTTATTACAACACCACTTCGCCGAGTACGATATCATTTTGACATCAATAACGAGCTGTTGGAATTGATTGTTGAAAGACGGGCTGTTCATGTAGGGAATCCCAAAGCCCCAAGACCTACCTACATTAGTGCCATAGACAGTATATTTACTATTCGAAAGTATAGAATAGGATTTGATGTATCGAATAAAGATAATCAAAAATATGTAATTTTGAATCCTGCTCCAAAATCAGTCAGCAAAGCAGATGGAGCAACGCTTATGGCACTCTATAACAATGACGATTTAATTCCCAGTGTCAAGGTGTGTGGATTAAAATGGTTTGTTGAAAATATTTTTGACAAATAAGATATAGAATACATCGTTCCGTTTACAAGCATGGCGTTAAAAGTCCGGTAGAACGCGGAAACTTTTAACTCCCATCATCGCCAAGGGGTTATTGTACCCTCTGCAAAATCGGTGTGCATCCAAATCGGCTTAACACGGCTTTGCATCTAAATCGGACACACATCACAAACAAAGTTCCCGTAACGTATGTTGCGGGCATTTTTGTTTTATAGCAGCCGTCTTTAATTTTTCACCATTCAGCAGTGCCGTACCGCTATAAAGGGTACGGCACTGCTTTTTTTGCTTTCCGAGCCACTCGACTCTTCCAATATTTTTATCTTGTCGAGTGTTTGAAAATTTATGAGAACAAAAACAGTCACACATGTAAAAAGCATATGCCACGATAATTTTCTCTGTTTTTTTCTACTCTGTCTTTTAGTTCTAACAATGTAATCGAAGAATACCCGTTAAAAGTTTTTGTTGAATTTCTACCATCGGTTGAAATGATTAGAGAATTATCTAATCATTATTGACAAAACTTTTTTCAGATGTTATACTGTAACCACCTGAAAGAAAAAGGAGGTCAGATATGACTTATATCGAAATTGACGAGGCAATAATCCGTATAACCCGCAGGATCTGCGACGAGTGTAAGGTTAAGCTTGACTCAATACCAAAAGAAAACACAACGGAAAGAAAAGCAGTATTACTCGAACACGGTATGTATGTTTTTTGCAGAAACGCCGGACTGCTGGCAAATTGCACGGGAAGACGAGAAAATTGCATAAAAACAAGACAACATTTTCTGAATGACAAGCTGCCGGTGTATCCTGATCTTCATAAAAAATACAGCGAACTGGATGAAAATGATAAGTTAAATTTTGTCGCTGCATTGCAGGCAGAAATATTTTTGCGCGATCAGTGGCTTAAATCTCAGTGTGCCGAACTCTCCGAGGCTGTGAGGTCGGGTGAAGCCGCAAAAATTTTTGAGCTGAAAATAAAGATTGGGGCAGTGAAAAATATGTTCAAAGCGTGGGAAAAATGGCGTAGAGATAACAATATTTACGCTTTTATGTTTGATAAGGAGGACATATGAATAATTCAGAATTCGTAAGTGTCGCTTTAAAACTTCTTGACAATGAAATTGAAAAAATATCATATTTGACGGACCAACTCGACAAATCACCGGATGAAAAAAAGAAAAATATTGCAGTTTACAAGTGCGCAAAATACCGGTATGCCTCACTTATTAACGTTAGGAGCTCTCTTTGGCATAATTACCGATGCGGAAAAATATCTGATTCCGGATACAGTCACCATTTGCTTCTGCCGTTCGATGAAATCCTGAAAAAACATAAAAATTTAGTGGAAATTTGTAAATCCGCTCCGGTCGGAAGACAACAGGATTATTCCCTGTATTATTCTATCATCGCATTTTCAAGTGAAATGATTTCGGAGCTCAAAACAAAACTAAAATCGTCAGATGACTGGGAGGCAATAGAGCTTAAAGAGAGAATCAAGGGTTTTGAAACAGCAGTTTCATGTCTGGATAAAGCCTGGAAAGACGGGGAGGAGGTTGTTCAATGAAGGATAATCTCGCACTTCTGAAAGTTATTGCCGACAAAACACGTCTTGATATTCTCAACATTTTGCTTAATGAAGACTCATATGTGGAAAAACTTGCCTGCGAACTTTCACTGACTCCGGCAACCGTTTGCTATCATCTGAAAAAAATGGAGATGCTTGGTCTTGTAAAATGCTCCCGTTCACAATTTTACATAATGTACTCTCTTAACCGGGAATTATTTGAAAAACCGCTTTATGAATTTATTAAAACAGATAGAATACCAGTCAGTTCAACTGAAAAATACGAAAAAGAAGTTATATCGCATTTTTTCAGATACGGTAAATTAACGCATATTCCGAGTCAGCGTAAAAAACGTGAAATAATCATGAAAGAAATTGCAAAACAATTCGAGCAGGGAAGAAAATACAGCGAAAAAGAAGTAAATTCGATAATTCACCGATTTCATGAAGATCACTGCACTATTCGCCGCGAAATGATCGGGTTCGGTATTCTCGGCAGAGAAAAAGAAACCTATTGGTTAACTGAAAATGAAAAAAATAACAATTGCTGAAAAAATAAAAAAATATCGCTTGGAAAACGGTCTCACTCAGCGTGACTTCGGAAAACTGCTCGGGGTTTCGGCGCAGGCAATATCCAAATGGGAACGGGAAGAATGCTATCCGGATATTATTTTCCTGCCGGAAATTGCCGATATCCTCAGCTGCAAAATAAACGATTTTTTCATTATCTCCGGAAAATAATATCAGCCATCATCTTGTTTTCAGTCGCCTTTATATCGACAAACATTTTTTACTGTTCTCTATACTGACGTGCGTCGGCTGTTTTATCCGGAATTTATGAATTCTGTAATTCTTTTTTGCAGACAACTTTACATTTCGAGATAATTATGTTATAATCGCAGGTGAATGGAATTACAAGGACGTTTTTATTCAACCATTCCACTACCGTAATTCCTTAATAAGTTTTTTATCAACAGCTTTATCTGAAATTCTGAGTAACTGAACTTAATTCAAACTATGAAAATTTGTCTTTTTGCCGTTAACGGCTCCTGGTCACACACCAACCTCGCCATACGATGTCTGAGAGAACCTCTTGAAAAAGCAGGGTTTGACGTCGAACTACTTGAATGCACACTGAGGGATCCATGCTCTTTCATGCTGGAAAAGCTCTGGAATTCCAACGCTGATATTTACGGCTTCTCCTGCTACATATGGAACATTGGTATAATGCTCGACGTCGCCCGAGATCTGAAAAGCATCCGACCTGACTCAACGATTATTTTCGGCGGTCCTGAAGTTTCTTTTGACACGGAACGCTTTTCCTCTCTCCCATACATTTCCTGTGTTGTTTGCGGAGAAGGAGAAGACATTTTGCCGGAAATCTGTGAAAAAATCCGTGACGGGAAATATTTTGAGCGCACCGTCAGCAGTAATTCCGGCGCTTTCCGGTTTACCGATACCGGAATACTATACCGTGACGAAGAGCAGACCGGCACAATACTTTACTATGAGTCTTCAAGAGGTTGTCCGTACAACTGCTCATACTGCCTTTCTTCTGCGACAAAAGGAGTAAGATTCAAAAGCGTCGGAAAAACCATTTCCGATCTGGAAAAATTTGAAACTCTCAGAACTGACTGTAAAATAATTAAATTTGTTGACAGGACTTTTAACGCTGACCCCGGGCGGGCAAATGAAATCTGGAAAAGACTGTTGAGCGATCGGTTCACAAAGCACTATCATTTTGAAATATGCGCATCTCTTCTGAACGAGGAAAGTTTTTCGGTGCTTTCAGAATTCCCGAAAGGCAAGATCCAGCTTGAAGTCGGACTTCAAAGTACCTGTCCTGAAACTTTGTATTCCGTTGCAAGGCATATCGAACCGTCGGAAGTTATTTCAGCCGTCAAAAGAATTCATAAGGTCGGAAACATTCATGTTCACCTTGACCTGATCGCCGGGCTCCCGTACGAAAGCTACGAAAGATTTACAAAATCTTTTAACGACTGTTACGGGTGCTGTGATAAGCTCCAACTCGGCTTCCTTAAACTTCTGCACGGAACAGCTCTTCGTCAGGATTTGGAAAAATACGGATATATTTGCGAAAAAAAAGCTCCTTACACCGTTCTTCAAAACAACTGGATTTCTTACCCTGAGCTTCAGCGACTCCACCGAATTGCCGATGCTCTGGAACGTTATGACGAAAGCGGTAACTTTGCACACGCTCTCTGGTATCTTTTGACTTTTGCCGAATCACCTTTTTCATTCTGGGAATCACTTGCCGATTATTTAGACAATCATGACAGCCGCCCTTTGCGAAAGATCTCCCAACCCGACGCATACCGTTATCTTCTTGAATTCGGAAAATCATCGGTTACGGGTTGCGACGAAACGGTATTACGCGATTTTATCTGCACTGATTTCAAAGCATCCGAACACAAAAATCCTCCGTATTTTCTCCGTCATGTATGAAATGCAAAAGTTTAACAGGATTATCAGTGCTTTTAATTGATTAAATTACTGAAATTGTTTACTCTATAATATAGCCCCATACTGCATAAAAAATCCAGCCCCCTACCGGAGGCTGGATTTTTTATCGATCAAATGTCACAAATGGTGTCAGCTGTCACTTATTACGGTCGGTTACAGCAAACGCATAAAAGAATTCATTTTTTATTTCATGTAGAAAAGAACTCCGAGAGTACCAGGTCCGCAATGGCTCGATATTACTCCACCTGCTCTTGTAATAAGTATCTCATCGAACAATCCGAGTCTGTTTATAATGTCGTATACTGCATTTATTATAGCTTCATCGCACCCGGAATGCGTAATAAACACTCTTTTCCTGTCAGCACCATTAAGCTGAGGCTCAAGCTCATTAACATAATTCGTTATAGCCACAGGGAGTTTTCCACGGTATTTTCTCGCTACGCCCATTGCTCCGTCCTTTACCGCTATCATCGGATGTATTCGGAATGCGTTAGCCATCAGCGCAGTCACCGCAGTACATCTTCCCCCTCTTGAAAGATAAGTGAGCGTATCGACTACAAAACTCGCGCGCACCTTATCCCGGCATTCTTCTATAATTCTGACTATTTCCTGAGCGCTTACCCCCTGTTCACTGAGTTCTGCGGCTCTCAGCACCTGTAAGCCTATTCCGGTTGACAGATTCTGTGAGTCTATAACATATAATTTGTCATAACCGTTCTGCTCCCCGATAAGTCTGAGAACATTGCAGGTCGTACTCATCTGCGACGATATTCCGATGAAAATAATTTCCCTTCCGTCGTCCATGAACGGTTTCAGTATCTGATAGCTTTTTTCGAACGACGCAGCAGCTGTTTTAGGCGTACTGCGGTTTGCATCCGCCCAGCTGTAAATCTGGTCAGGGGTTATTTCTTCGACGTCAAAGTAACTCTTTTCCTGCATAACTATGCAAAGCGGGATAACGGTTATATCGTATGCCCGCAAAAGTTCTTCTGATAAATCACAAGTGCTGTCAGCGACTATTTTTACTTTATTCATTCGATTATCCTTTCAAAATACCAAAAAACTCTCCTCTTCTTAGATTTTAACACAAAAAACGTCAAATGTCAACATTATTTCTTTGGAAACCCTTGGGTATGCCGCCGCTCATCCGCCGGCATATTATTTTTCAGTGTTGATTATATCTGTACTGTCATTCATGAACTTCCATGGTAGTCCGCAGAACCGCACATCAAAGAAAAAATTACAGGTAACTTAAATTTGTTCCTTGCGGCAGTTACGTACAATGCCGAGTCTGAAACTGCTTACCTGTTAAATTCTTTTACGGCGTCAATCATTGCGACGATATTTTCAACCGGTGTTTTAGCCTGCACATTATGTATTGAATTGAAAACAAAACCGCCGCTACGTGAAAAAATTTCACATCTTCTCAGAACCTGATCCCTGACCTGTTCTTTGCTGCCGAAAGGCAATATTTTCTGAGTATCAACGCCGCCGCCCCAGAAAACTATACTGTCACCGAAATTTTCTTTCAGAGTTTTCGGATCCATTCCCTGCGCTGAACATTGTACGGGATTGATTATATCAAAACCGCTTTCTATAAGTAAAGGAATAAACTCGTAGATCGCCCCACAGCTGTGTTTGAAAGTTTTCCAATTTGTGTTTGAATGTATCCATGAGTTAATTTTCTTATAGTAAGGCATATAGAGTTCCCTGAACGTTTCCTCTGAGCAGAAGGTAGAAATCTGTGTGCCGAAATCGGTCCCGCATATATACGCAACATCCACCACACTGCCTATCTCTTTGTTTATTCTTTCAAGATTTTCAAGAGCTGTTTCCGTCTGTTTTTCAAAAATACGGTGAAGATAGTCAGTACGCGTTACTGTGGAAATGTACCATTCTTCTATATCACGTATTCCTTTCGGATTTTCAAGAAATGTTCCCGGTACACATGCGATGTCCCCGAGCGCTGTTCCTCCGAAAGAGGCTACAACCGCTTTGCCGCTTTTGTAAGCCTCTGTGACTTTTTTGCGGTAGTATTCGACGTCATCATCGGTATAAAGAGTGAATTCTTCCAGATTGTCGTCCGGGCTGAGGTCATCCTCATCAAATTCCGGCTGCCTTATTATTGCATCAAAAAAATAACTGCTTTTGGGTATTTTAGCGGACGGTGATACGCTTACATTTCCTTTCGGATAAGCATATACGTCGGTTTCGGTTTCGTACAAATTCAGTTTTTCAGGTATAAGCACCTCCTGTCCCTGAGGAGTTCTCCATTCCTTCCAGTTCTCGCAGTCAACTCCGAGTAAATTGAATCTTGAATCGACTCCGACTGTATCGATTCCTATACATTCTTTCAGGTCGTCTTCTATAAGTCCAAGCATCTGATACGGCTCCCGAACTTTAACCGGTCTTTTTTCAAGACCGTAATAATCACGAAGCGCCGCAATACAGCTGCAATGCATTCCGCTGACATTGGTTGCATCAAAATCGACCGGTATAGTACCTGCATTTTCATGATTAAGAGAACACAAAACTTTTTCTTTGGAAGTCATACCATCTCTCCTTTACATCGTTAAGATCCGCTTAATTTTAACTTATCATATTTTCTGTCGTATTAAGCAAATATTAAAAAAAGAAAACGTTAACAAAACGACAGCTTGATACCAGCGTCGACAAAAGCAGTAATACGACTTGTTCATTTTACAATATTGACAAATTTCTGATTATGTGTTACTATATTATTGGGCATAGTTACAAACTCAACGCCTTTGACAAATAATTTCGGAAGTGTAGGAACAAATACCATTGTATTCACGCAATTATTAAGAATTTAGGAGGTGTATAATAAGCAGAAAAAAATTTTGAAGCTAACCTATACTTTTTTCCTGATTTTGACTGTTATTACAGCTATGTTTGCTCTTAGCTCCTGCGAAAAGCATCCCCACCCATTATATCTTCGGTATACAGCTGGATCATGTTATAACCGAGTTTTTTGATTACAGATGCGTACTTTTTCACCTCATCAGATTTCGTTACCGCATTTCTTGACATATCGAGCATTACGCCGAATCTTTTGTTCATAATATTCCCTCCTGAAAATTGGTAAATTGATTATACACAAATTTTATGCTCGTGTCAATATAATTTTTGAACAATTTTCACATCATGTAGTTGACAAAAAATTCTTTTTCTGGTCTTATTGAGCTGGGAAGGTTTAAAGTTCACTACTGAATAATCTAAGTTTCATTGATCAATCCGTTTCTTACAAACATTCCGGGCATTGTTAATACCTCTACACACTCTGATTGGATTCACTTGGTACACCAATTTAACCTGAAAAAAAGGGGGATCGAGCGATGAAAAAAGTTTTTTTAGTTGTTTTTTTGCTATCAACTTTGTTTCTGATCACCTCTTGCGGTGACACAAATCATTCTCACAATTTTGAAAACGGAGTTTGTACTGTCTGCGGAGTAAACGAAGATAGCATAGAAATGAGTTTTGCCCTTAACGACGACGGTACCGGCTATGTTCTTACAGATATTGGCGAATGCACCGACAAAAAGATATTTATTCCGGAATCATTCAAAGGTTTGCCGGTAATCGCCATTGGAAACTCCGCATTCGAAAAATGTACCACTGTTCAAAGGATAACAATTCCGGACAGCGTTGTATCGATAGGAGTAGATGCATTCAGTCAGTGCACAGCACTGAAAAGAGTCAATTTCGGAGAAAACAGCCAATTGACAGCAATTGCGGATAGTGCCTTTTCAGAATGCACATCGATAAAGACTTTTGAGATCCCCGACGGTGTGACAAGTATCGGATCCGGAGCGTTTTCTTCATGTACTTCACTTACCGGAATTACGATACCTGACAGCATTGAGTGTATCGGATTTGACGCATTTATTAATTGCACTTCTCTTATTTACAACTTATATGGCAATGCAAAATATTTAGGAAATAAAAACAATTCGTTTGTTGTACTCACAGAATCAATATCCAAAAATATCAATTTTTGCATGATACACGAAAACACAAAAATTATTTATCACTATTCATTCAGAAACTGTGAATCACTGACAAGTATAAGCATACCCGAAAGCTTAACAAGCATCGGGTACGCCGCATTCAGAAATTGCAGTTCTCTTACAGACGTTTATTTCGATCGTAACAGCCAGCTGACAAATATAGATGACGAGGCGTTTTTTAACTGTATTTCATTGAAAAACTTTACAATTCCGGACACCGTTACAAGCATCGGGCATACAGTTTTCTCTAATTGTATTTCCCTGAATTATGCTGTGTACGATGAGGCGCTATATATCGGGAGCACCGAAAATCCGTACTTTTTATTAGCAAAAGCAAGGTCTACTGACATCACTTCTTGCCATATACACGAAAAAACCAGATTCATCCATTCAGCAGCGTTCGTGAACTGCACTGAACTTACTGAAGTAACCATCCCAAGCAATGTAATAAAAATCGGTTTGGCAGCGTTTGAACGATGCATTTCTTTGAAAGCAGTCAATATAAGTGATGTTGAGGCGTGGTGCAAAATAAAATTTGACCGTCTTTCTAATACTTGTAATCCACTTATTTATGCAGGCAACCTTTACCTTAATGGCAATCTGGTCACCGAGTTAATAATTCCGCAAACGGTGACGACTATCAAAAATTCAGCATTTCGAAATTGCACTTCAATTACAAGCGTAACAATTCCCGAAAGCGTTACGTATATCGGAAACTTCGCATTTCAAAATTGTTCTTCCCTCACAAGCGTAACAATTTCCGGCAGTGTAACATCAATCGGATATTCAGCATTTCAAAATTGTTCATCCCTCACAAGTGTAACTATCCCAGACAGCGTTAAATCAATCGGAAATTATTCATTTGAAGGTTGCTCTTCTCTCGAAACTGTATATCTGAGCGAGAATAGTAAGCTTCAATCCTTGGAAACTCGTATATTTGCAAAATGCACGTCTCTTAAAAGTATAATCATTCCCGACAGCGTTATTTCAATCGGAAATGCAGCTTTTTATGACTGTTCTTCTCTTGAAAGCGTAACTATCCCCGACAGCGTTACTTCAATCGAACTCTCAGCTTTTGAGGATTGTTCTTCTCTTGGAAGCATAAAATTGGGAGGTGACAGTCATTTGAATAAAATTGCTTCTTGTGCGTTCCTTAATTGCATTTCACTCACAAAAATAAACATACCCGAAACTGTGAACACAATCGAAGAGAAAGCCTTTTACGGTTGCAGCACACTTACAAGTGCTGTATTCGAAATCACAAACGGTTGGGTTGCCATAAACGGTAATAATTCAGAAAGCTTGTATCTGCCTAACTCTTTGGTCGCTGCGAACAGACTGACCTCAACATTTGTCAACTCAGAATGGAGACGTGAGTGATGCAAAAACAAAATTCAATTTATGGATTGGGCGTGTTTTTTCACCAATCAATATTTTGAAACTGAATTTTTAAAGTTTAA
>CALWJW010000067.1 GCA_944381095.1 uncultured Clostridia bacterium
CGTTTCTTCTCTCAAATTTGAAATGGGCGGGAAGCCATTTTAGGGCTTTCCCGCCTTGATTACCCTTTAGCAAAGACGGGCGGGACTGTCAACGGCGGCGCATGAAATGCGCCGTTCATCTTGACCGTTGACTGGCTCGGCTGGCTTTGCTATCTCTCCGATAAACCTGAATTCATTTAATGTACTTATTTTTAGTGCATATAAAAGGTTATATCAAATTTTCCCGACTGCTTTGTGTTTTCATATATTTTAGTATCAAGTCCGCCAATTTCAAAACCGCAAGCCAAATAAAACAAGCACGCATTCAAATTGTTGTCCTGACCAACAGTATACAAACCTGCATACCCATTTGCTATGGCATATTGATAAGATGCCTTAATTAGCTGTTTACCAATACCTTTACCACGCATTTTGCATTTGACTTTCAAATCGTATAAAAAAAGACAGGGATTGAATACAGGAGTCAATATTGCTAATCCAATACAATCCGCTCCCTCATATGCTCCGATAAAAACATAGTCTTTCATCTCATGATAATTGTAGTTTTCATCTGGGAATGTCATTTCTTCAATCTGTTCAGAAGGCAATAGTTTTTCTGTATGTTCCCATCTGTCTCCGTTATAGGTAATAACCATTCGTCCCCTAATGGGAAAAGGTTCGTTGGGAATATTTATATCTGCGGCGTGTTTTTCATCAATAAATCTAATTTCCACTCCTTACACCTCACTAAATCAAATTTTTCCGTTCTCTTACTTTCTCCCTCGCTGGGGCTTTGGATTTTTCAGCAAGTCCGACTTCTGTGCAATCTTTTTCAGCCACTTCTTTTCTTCCTCAGACAGCTTCTTGTAATTCAGTTTGAGCCGCTTACAGATAAACATCATGGACAAACATTTTTCTTTTTCAATTTTTCTCTGCCGTATTTAAGTTTGCTGACTTTTGCCACACATAATAATGTCGGGGAAAATTTATGCTTTTCAAATATTTTTCAGAAAACCAAATCAAAAAAATTTGTTTTCATAAAAGTCAGGTAGCCTGACTAATGCACATTGCCGACAAAATTCTTTTTACTTGTAAGATTTTCAGTGCCTGCAAAGCAGAATAAAATGACAGGGTTGAAACTACCGGATCATTTAATTACGTAAAAAAACAAAATTTATTTATCTTCAACAAAACCGAAAACATCTTCAAAAGGTATTCCGCACCTTTTGAAATACAAAAGCAAAACACCTTCCGAAACCGATATCTCGGCACTTTTGCCAACAAAAGAATTTGAAACTCCGAGAGGAAAAAGAGAGGTAAGCTCAGTGTTACAAGCCCGATATTTGAGATTTAAAATATCAACGCCCAAGCAGCGTCCCGTAAGCGAAAAAACCGAAAGATCCCCCTTCATTTTTTTTGGAAAAACTATCCGTGAATTTTTTACCGCAAGCAGCAGCTGTTCTTCCCCGCAAATATCTTTGCGCCCGTCACAGGCTATGCCGATACCGCCGTTTTCAGCGATAAATCCAAGCGTCTGGATAGTAGCAATGCTGTGATCAAGTCTTTTTCCGCCAATACAGCTGAGGAGCAGAAAATTACGGTAACCGTTTTCAAGCCCATACCGCACCGCAAGCATGGTATCAGTGTCATCCTTCTCTATCGGATATTTAAGGATCTTTCCAGCACCAAAGACGGGCGTTTCTTCAAAAGAATCGAAATCCCCGATAAGTACGTCGGGCATGATGCCGAGTTCTCTCAGCTTTAGCTGACCTCCGTCAGCCGCAATTACAAGATGTTTGCCACCGGTCACAATCTGATCTTTTGAAACCGGTTCACCGGACGCACCCACTATCACGCATATCCTGTTATTTTCCATATCCGATCGGCATTATTCTCTGTCTTTACTGTCTGCTACGGCTTTTACACCGTTGCTGACTTCCGGCTTTGCGAAATGTATTACCTTACGGGGACACTTTTCTGCGCACTTACCGCAGTTTATACATTTATCGTAATCTATTGATGCAACAAAATCTTTTACAGTAATAGCGCCAGTCGGGCAGTTTTTCTCGCAAATACGGCAGCTTATGCATCCGCTTTCACAGTAACTTCTTGTAACTGCGCCTTTGTCAACGCTCATACATCCGACGTACACTCTGCTGTCAAACGGAACCAGCTTGATAATATGTTTCGGGCAGGTTGCAACGCAAACCCCGCACCCTTTGCATTTATGGTAGTCCACTTTTGCCACGCCGTCCACTATTTCTATCGCCCCGAACGGACATTTCTGAGCACAGGCACCAAGACCGAGACATCCGTTCGGACAGACCTTGCTTCCCCCTCCGAGCTGCATTGCGGCGATACAGTTTTCTATGCCTTCATAAATATATTTGTGTTTTGCCTTATCAAGCGTTCCGCTGCACATCACCTGCGCACGCATACGGACGGTCTTTTCGGCTTTTACGCCCATTATTTCTGCAACCGCTTCCGCCACTTCGTCTCCTCCGACCGTACAGCTTCCGCACGGAGCTTTCCCCTTTGATATCGCCTCAGCGAGAGCGGCACAACCTGAATAACCGCATCCTCCGCAGTTGGCTCCGGGAAGAACGGCTGTTATCTTTTCGGCTTTTTCGTCTACCGGCACCTCAAACGCTTTTGAAGCTACGGCGAGTAACGCCCCGATGACGGCACCCAGAACCGCAAAAATCAGCGCGGCAATAAGTATATCCATAACAGTTACCAATCCTTTCGGTTAAGTTAACCAATGCTCATTCCGGAAAAGCCCATAAAAGCCATTGCAATAAGTCCGGCGGTTATAAGAGCAATGGGCATTCCTCTGAACGGCTTCGGAGGTTCGGCAAATCTGAGTCTTGCCCTTACCCCGGCAAAGATGACTATCGCCATTGTGAATCCGACGGCGGCAGAAAATCCGAAAGCTACCGACTCGGCAAAGGTGTATCCCTCCTGAATATTCACAAGCGCAGCTCCGAGAACAGCACAGTTAGTCGTTATCAAAGGCAGGAAAATCCCCAATGCGTTGTAGAGTGAAGGGACGAATTTTTTAAGAAACATTTCTATAAACTGGACAAGACCTGCAATAACAAGTATAAAGGCTATTATTTTCAGGTAATCGAGTCCGAGCGGCAACAGCACCTTGGTATAAAGCAGTTGCGTAACGGCGGACGAAACCGTCATTACAAATGTGACAGCCATGCCCATGCCGAGAGCATTGGACGGCTTTTCGGAAACGCCCATAAAAGGACAGCAGCCGTAAAATTTCGAAAAGATGAAGTTTTCTATGAAGATCGCTGAAAACATCAGAATAAGTATTTCTTTCATTGTCACTCCTCCTTCTTTTCTACGTCAGATCCGGCAGGCGACGGTGCGGCTTTGGCATTACCGGGGATTTTTTTGTTTTCGGCTAAACCTGCATCGCTATTTACGGATATTTTCCCGCCGGACAAACCGACAGACGTCTGCGTTTGACTGTTTAAAGCCACTTCTCCCTGTTCAATCTGTTTTTCGGCTTTCAATTTTCTTTCAGCCGCTTTCATTTTGAAGCCGTTCACGGAGGCAATAAGGAATCCAAGCGTCAGAAACGCTCCCGCCGGCATTATGAATAACTGAGCCGGCATAAAATTTTCTCCGAAAAGACTTATCCCGAAGAGCGACCCTGCACCGAGTATTTCTCTGACTGCGCCGAGCAGTGAAAGCGCAAGCGTAAATCCAAGTCCTATTGAAATTCCGTCAACCAGAGACGGGAGCGGCTTGTTTTTTGACGCAAATGCCTCAGCCCGGGCAAGAATTATGCAGTTGACGACTATCAGCGCAATAAATACTCCGAGCGATTCATAAAGCTCAGGGAAATATGCCTTCATAAGCATCTCTACGGCAGTGACAAAAGCTGATATTATCACTATATAAGCCGCTATTCTGACCTGCTTCGGTATGATTTTTCTCAGAAGCGATATAAACAGATTTGAAAACATAAGAACAGCCGTCGTCGCAAGTCCCATTCCGACGGCGTTTATTACCGAAGTAGTTGTCGCGAGCGTAGGACAAAGTCCGAGAACCTGAACAAAGGTCGGATTCTGGTCGATTATTCCGTTTTTCATTCCGAGCAGGAAATCTTTCAGTGTATACATTTTTCCGGTTTTTTTACTTTCCATCTCACTGCACCCCGCTTTCCGAAATATACGCCGCATATGCCGTCAAAGCGGCATTGCAGCCGACTATCACGGCTTTTGAGCTGTAAGTCGCGCCGCTTATTCCGTCCATCTGCCCTGCTCCTTCGCCGCCGCCCTTCACATACTCAACACTTCCGCTCTTTCCGATAAAACCGGAGAGAAATCCTTCATCTTTTACGACGTCGCCTATTCCTACCGTTTCATTCATCGAAAGTATCCGCACGCCGCAGATCTTGCCTTCGGTATCAAGTCCGACAAGCATATTTATCTCGCCCTTGAAGCCTACGGGGTTTACCGAGGCATAATATCCGATTGTCTCTTCGCCGCTCTTTACTTCGAACAGCTGTCCGAAAGCGGTATCGTTGCAGTTTACCGCAAGTTCGATTGCTTCCGGACTTTCCGCGTCCGGAAACAGCCCCTTTACCGCCTCTTCGGTTTTCTTCCGGTCATTTTCGGCAATAACGTCTTTGGTGACGTCGTTTACCAAGGCAAGCAGTGCGGCAAGCAGCATAGTTATCAGTGTCAGCACACCGATAATCCGGACAAAGTACAAAACGTTGTTTTTACTGTCTCTCATATTTCTCCTTTCACCGGGCAACACCACCGCCACTCAGCTGTTTTTCTGTTTTCCCATACCGAAAACTCTTGGCATGGTGAATTTATCGATGTAGTAAACAAGCAAATTCATTATCATGATCGCAAACGACACTCCCTCCGGATAAGCTCCGAGGAACCGGATAGCAACGGTTATCAGACCGCACCCGACTCCGAATATGATACGTCCGACCGGAGTTACGGGAGAGGTCGTATAATCGGTAGCCATGAAAATTGCCCCGAGGATAAGTCCGCCGCCGAAAACGCCGTATCCGAGTGATTGCAGCGGGGTTCCGACCGGAGAAAGAGCAAGGTAGAACACCGCCACTGTCAAAATAAAAGCGATCGGTATCTGAGGCGTGATAACACGGCGCACCAGCAGGTATATTCCGCCGATTATCAGCAGCAATGATGAAACCTCGCCTATACATCCCGGGATCAGCCCGAGAAACATATCAAGCATCGGATAGTCCGGCAAAGCGCCGGACTTCATTGAAGCAAGCGGAGTTGAAGAGGTTACGGCGTCAGGCTTGAAAAAGCGTGACATTTCGGACGGCCAGCATACAAACATGAAAATCCTCGCCGCAATTGCAGGATTGACTATATTTTTGCCTATGCCGCCGAAAAGCTGCTTCACTATTATAATGGCAAAAAAACAGCCGAATATCAGTACCCACGGAGCTATGTCGACCGGCACATTAAATGCAATAAGCACTCCGGTTACGGCAGCCGAAAGGTCGGAAACCGTGACAGGTTTACGCATCAGTTTCTGGTAAGCGAATTCATAGAACACACAGAGCGCGACCGAAAGTACGGTAAGAACTGCCGCCATATATCCGAAAACCACAATCGACCAGACAAAAGCGCCGGACAATGCGATCAGAACGTCACGCATGATACTTTGGGTGGTATTTTTATGTTTTACGTGCGGTGAGGGAGAAAGAGCCATCAGCGACTGGTTTTCAGCGTTCATTTATCAGTTCCCCTCCTTTTCGTAAGTTTTTCTGTTTCCGGAATTTCCGGGGACCTTTTCAGCTGAACCGGTTACCTCGGCCGCCTGTACTTCTCCGGAATTTTCCGAAGTCTGAGTTTCATTTGCGGATTTTCCGGTTTGCTTAGCCTCTCCGGGCTCTTCCGGAGTCTGAGTTTCATTTGCGGATTTTACAGCCGGCTGAGATTTTACCGGCTTTTCCGAAGCCTGAGCTGCGAGAAGTTTCGCACGCCTTCTGTCGTTAACCACGCTTTTGGCGACACGTATAAACTGGACTATCGGGACCTTTCCGGGACAAATATACGCACAGCTTCCGCATTCGACACAGCTGAGGACGTTCAGCTTTTCACACTCGTCATAGTCGCCTTTTCTTGAATTCCTTGCAAGGTAGAGCGGCATAAGGTGCATCGGACAAACACGTATACACTTCCCGCAGTGTATACAGTTAAACGGCAATTCCGGTTCTTTGACAAATGTTGCAGACAGGGCAAGCACTGCATTGGTCCCCTTTGTGACCGGGATATCCATATCCCACTGAGCCACCCCCATCATAGGACCGCCGGTAATCAGTTTTTCCGGCTTTTCTTTCAGCCCTCCGCAGAATTCTATCAGCCGGGAAACCGGGGTACCTATCGGTGCCAGTACGTTTTTCGGTGTACGCAAGCAGTCTCCCGTGACCGTTACTATCCTCTCTATAAGAGGCATTCCGGAAGCAAGCGCGCGGTATACGTTGTAACAGGTTTCGGAGTTGAATATCACACAGCCGACATCTGCCGGGAGCTTTCCGGCTTTCAGCTCTACTCCCGTTAAAGCGTAAATCAACTGCCTTTCATCGCCCTGCGGATATTTGGTTTTCATTTCCTTGACTTCAATATCGCCTTTGTCTCCGACTGACTCGCGCAGTCTTACAATCGCATCCGGCTTGTTGTCCTCAACGGCTATAAGTCCCTTTTGAAGTCCGAAAACGTGCATAAGTATCCGTAAACCGGCTGTTATCTCGTCTGGTGATTCCAGCATCAAACGGTGATTTGCGGTTATGAAGGGCTCACATTCGGCGCTGTTGATGATGATATGTCTTACCTTACCGACAGCCGAAGCGATTTTTGCATAAGTCGGGAAGGTAGCTCCGCCCATTCCCGAAATTCCGGCAACCCTTACAGCTTCTATACAGTCCTCCGCGCTGACATTGAAAATATCACCGTCATAAGGTCTGATATCCGGCGACAGACGGTTTTCGCCGTCGCTCGCGATTATTATCTGCTCTACCTTCCTGCCCTGCGGAGTATAGACAGATTCGATCTTCTCCACGGTACCTGAAACCGAAGCGTGGACCGGACATCCCAGCCCCTTTTCCACAGCTCCGATGACCTGACCTTTATCAACTCTGTCTCCGACATTGACCAATGCTTTGCACGGTGCACCGATGTGCTGTGAAAGAGGTATGATCACCTTGTCAGGCGTCGGCAGTACTTCAATGGGAGACTGCGCGGTGAGCTTGTATTCGTTCATATGAACTCCGCCCCTGAATGTATAAGCCAAATTTTTCACTCCTTCCGGGATAACGATGTTTTATATTTTCAAAATGATTTAAAGTTCAGGTTATATGATCCTGTACTGTCAAATATCGGATCTGCGTGTCTGACACCGTTACGTCATAATTTTGGGCTTCCGGGCTGAAAACCCGGTAAACTTTACGTCTGACCTCAATACCGCCGAAACCTATTTGCAGCCGCAACACTTTTTCCTTGGAAATAACCTTTTGGGTAGCACTGACTCCTATCTGTATAAAAGGCATGATCGGCTTAACTTGTCGTCTTATCCTGCCCAAATCCAATATCATCCAGTCTTGCCCTTATCTCATCCGCAAATTCTTCTGAAAGTTCGAGAAGAAACAGAACCTTCATACCGTTGAACTCAATTGCCATAGCATATATCTGTGATGTTTTAAAATTACTCCTGTCATTGTAGACTTTATCAACTCTTCCGTGCTTTTTCTCAAATTTTTTCACACCCTCTGATTTTTCGAAAGCATAAACCGAGCTGAGATAAAAATTTGCAGTAACGGTCTCTCTTTTTCCGTTGACCTTAACTATCGCAAAACTTACCTTGTCGTGCGGTTTTTCAATATCTTTGATCACGTATTTGTAGTCGGTGAGCATATACCGCGCCGTGAAATAGATTCCGAACGACAGAAAGACAAGAGCCGCAAGCTGGAAAACCATTTTATAGGGTACACCCAGTTCGCTGACCAGAAAGAGCAGCGCCGCACCGCAATACATTGCAATGGAAATCGCCGCAGCGGGGCCGGTGTTTTTTTTCGGATAATAGATCATACCGTAATTTCCTTTTCAGATTTTTACACATTTTGATGAAGGTCGGGATTCAGGCATGTTGACGCACACTCCTGAAAACTCATGATGTTTTTGTTGTTCACCAAGACATTAGGAAAACAAGACACGAGTAAAACGAAAGACATAGATCACGTTTATCAGAAATTGATCGATTTAACTTTTGCAGGTTGATTTTTAAAAACAGTGAACACCGCACCGTTTCCCTTTATCTCACCGGATGCTATCTCAAACCTTTTCGGCATATTTGTTCTGAAACGGTCTATTATTATATCTTTTCTGACACCGAGTATTGAGTCGACAGGTCCGCACATTCCGAGGTCTGTTATGAACGCCGTACCGCCCGGCAAGGTCCGGGCGTCGGCTGTCTGAACGTGAGTATGTGTACCGAAAACGGCATTCACTCTTCCGTCAAAGTAATTGGCTATCGCGGCTTTTTCTGATGTCGCTTCGGCATGGACGTCAATAACCGAAAATGTGTAGTTGCCTTTCTCCTTCTCCAATACGCTGTCGATGGCATCGAACGGGCAGTCGGCAGGGTCAAGTCCGATCCTGCCTGCGACATTTATCACCAAAACCCTTTCAAACCCACAGTCAAGGACAGTATATCCTTTTCCCGGACAGCGCTTCGGGTAGTTAAGAGGACGTATAACTGTATGTGAGTTTTCAAGGTAGTCGTAAAAAGAAGACACCTTGAACACGTGATTGCCGGTCGTAAGGCAATCTGCTCCCGCGTCAAGGAGCTTTACCGCCGAATCCTTGTCTATTCCGTTCGACGTGGCTGAATTTTCAGCGTTTATCACGGTGAAATCTATTTTGTATTCCCTTATTATGCTTCTCAGCCGTCCGGACAGGTATGCCACCGCTTCCTTTCCGACTACGTCACCAAGTGCCAGTATATTCACGCCGGTTCCTTTCTTTTGCAGTATATACGGAAACGGAGTATTACAGAGTTCTCCGTTTGAATTCACTGAGTCAGTTCTTACACTTGACTGAAATTTTTATCACTACACAAAATCAGCGCCCGCGGTATTGCGCAGGCGCCGATTTTACTGCGGAAAGCTCAGCTTTCTCATTTTGCGTAATCAACAGCTCTGCTTTCTCTTATGACATTTATCTTGATCTGTCCGGGATATTCCAGATTTTCCTCGATCTTTTTGACTATATTTCTGGCTACCAAAACCATTTGCTCATCATTTACTTCTTCGGGCTTGACCATTATCCTGACCTCTCTGCCCGCCTGTACCGCAAATGATTTCTCGACGCCTTCAAATCCACTTGCTATTTCTTCAAGTTTCTGCAATCTCTTTATATAATTTTCAAGGTTTTCCCTTCTCGCTCCCGGTCTTGCCGCCGAAATGGCATCAGCCGCCTGAACTATGACGGCTATCACTGACTGAGGCTCAACATCGCCGTGATGTGCCTCAATTGCATGAATAACCTCAGGGTTTTCCCTGTACTTTCTCGCTATTTCCACTCCCAGCTGTACATGCGACCCTTCTACCTCTGCGGTAAGCGCCTTACCTATATCGTGAAGCAGTCCCGCACGCTTTGCAAGCACACTGTCGACGCCCAGCTCATCCGCTATTATTCCGGATATGTAGGCAACTTCAAGCGAATGGGTAAGTACGTTCTGACCGTAGCTTGTACGGTATTTGAGTCTTCCGAGAAGTTTAACTATTTCAGGGCTTATTGCGTGTATTCCTACTTCAAATGTGGCTCTCTCTCCCGCGGCCTTTATCTCGCTTTCAACTTCACGGCGTGCCTTGTCCACCATATCCTCTATTCGGGTAGGATGGATCCTTCCGTCAGCAATCAGCTTTTCAAGCGTCAGTCTGGCGATCTCTCTCCTTACGGGATCAAAGCAGGAGACTGTTATCGCTTCCGGGGTATCGTCAATTATCAGATCAACTCCCGTAAGCTGTTCAATCGAACGTATGTTTCTTCCCTCTCTTCCGATGATCCGTCCCTTCATATCATCGTTGGGCAGGGTAACTGTTGAAACCGTCGTTTCCGAAACATGGTCGGAAGCACATCTTTGTATGGCAAGGGAAATTATATTCTTTGCCTTTCTGTCCGCCTCTTCTTTAAGTCTCGATTCGATTTCGATTATTTTAAGTGCCGCATCGTGTTGCACATCGCTTTCGATCTTCTTTAAAAGCTCAGCTTTCGCTTCTTCTTTTGTACATGATGCGATCCTCTGAAGCTCGATCATATGCTCTTCAAGTACCCGGTCGATCTTCTCTTTTTCTTCGTCGGCTTCTCTTATCTTCTCGCTAAGCTGTTCGCTTTTTTTGTCAAGTATCTCGTTTTTCCGGTCAAGAGCGTCTTCCTTTGACAGGATCCTTTTTTCCTGTCTGCTCAGTTCAGACCGTTGCTCCTTGATTTCTTTTTCAGCTTCGTTTTTTTCTCTCAGTATTTGTTCCTTAGCTTCCAGCACCGCTGTTTTTTTACTGTTTTCGGCTTCTTTTGCAGCCTCGTCAACTATTCTTTTGGCTTCAAGTTCCGCTGAACCTATTTTTGACTCAGCCGTTCTTTTGCGATGTTTAACACCAAGGAAGAAACAAATGCTACCGAAAGCGACACCCGAAACAAGTGCCGAAATTATTGCTATCGCAATTGGTTGCATAATGTCCTCCGTATAAATTTTGTTATGCTATTGTGTTCACCCGAAAACAACTAACGGCATTATCGGACGGGTGCACATATACACGATATATATATTATACTTTTTTTAAAGAATTGTCAAGTGTTTTTTAAAACAAAAGCCCTCTAATGGGACAAAACGGTAAATTTTCACTCTTTTCACCGGATTTAGCTCACCCGCAGTTGACAAAAAAACAATTAAAGTGTAAAATAAAAGGAGCTACACATGTGCAGGTCTGTAATATTTTCTGCGAAAGGAGTAAAATAATGCTTAAAGCTTTGAAGATAAATCTGAAAAATGTGGCTTTGTGCGTCACAGGTGCCGTTATACTCGCCTTCGGACTGTACAACATTCACTCTGTATCGGGCGTTACCGAGGGGGGCGTTCTCGGACTTACGTTGTTTTTTGATAAAATGTTCGGTATTTCGCCGGCCATATCCGGAATGATACTCAACGCTCTGTGCTACATAATAGGTGTCAAAGCGCTCGGCATCAACTTCATTTTTTACTCGGCGGTTTCGGGAATTACATTTTCAGCTTCATATGCTGTGTTCGAGCGATTTCCAAGAGTATACCCGGATATAGCCGACAATATTTTGTTATGCTCGGTTGCGGGTGCGATGTTCGTTGGCGTAGGTGTGGGACTTTGCGTTCGTGCCGGAGGAGCTCCGAGCGGAGACGACTCTCTGGCCATGAGCATTTCAAAGATTTTCAAGTTAAAAATACAGTACGTCTATCTTGCCACAGATCTTGTCGTGCTGGGACTGTCGCTTATATACATACCGCTGAGTCAGATTGTTTACTCACTTCTTACCGTTGTTATTTCAGGACAGCTGATAGGTATCGTTTCCGGCAACCGCAGACAACAGCGGGCTTCAAATCAGAAAAAAGAGGAAGGATCCGGCGCTTCTGAATCCTGACAACAATATCCGACAGTCAACACACCGAACCTTTTTTTCTTTCCCTGCAATTTTGGCACCCGATGAAATAC
>CALWJW010000068.1 GCA_944381095.1 uncultured Clostridia bacterium
GCGGCAGACTGTATTACGGAGGCAACGAGGTGACAGGCTCGTATCTGACTTCCGGGCGTAAAAAAATACTCGGAGTCGGGAAAATGCTTGTCATATTTCCTGATCTGGTATACTATGATACTGCAAGCGGAGAGTACGGGAATATGTCGGTAACGCATTCGGCTGAAAGCGCATATGTCTGCTGTACCGATTCGGAGCTCAATGAAATAACCGGGTATACAGTCTCGTCAAAAGAGCCGGAAAATGCCGCGGTCGGGGATTACTGTGCACTGACTGAGGGAGAAAACGTTACAATGAAACGTTTCGACGGCAATATGTGGAGACAGTGCCGAACGTTCGTTAAAATTTCAGCCGCCGGCATAGGAGCAGGTATAAAAGCCGGAGATACTGTTGAGTGTTCGGGGCTTGAAAGGGTATTCGGGAACGCCTTTACTGTTGACGTAAGTACGCCGTCGGCGCTTTATGCGGAGGGGTGCGTCGCAAACCCTTTTTACACTGCGGATATTTCCGTAAGACGTATTGTTCCTGTTTTTGATCACGTTTGTGTCAGTCAGGGGAGACTCTGGGGAGTGAGAAGAGGGGCCGACAATAACGGTAACTATATTTGCGCCGTATACGCGTCTGCGCCGGGAAGCCCGATGAACTTTTCTGTCAGCGGGGGAGGACTTTACCTGGAACTCAACATAAGCGGCAGCTTTACGGGACTAACCGATTATCTCGGAACGGCAGTGGCTTTCACCGAAAGTGAAATAATAGAACTGACCGTAAAAAACAACGATATTTCCGCACTGACTATCAGAACTTTCGGACTGAGCGAAGGTTGCTCTGAAAGTGTCGTTTGCGACAGCGGCGTCTTATACTATAAAGGTACGGTCGGAGTCTGCCGGTATGACGGTTCATATCCGGAATGCATATCAGCACAGATAGGAGCAGTCACGGAAAAATCGGCAAGCGGCAGTCCTGCTGTCTGTGCAGGCGGTATATATTACATAGTTTTAGCCGATAAGTGCGGTAATTCATATATATATAGTTATAATTCGCTGAGAGAAAGCTGGCAGAAGCACGACGATCCGGGAATTATCGCCTTTGCTAAGCGAAAAGAGAACATTTATGCCATAACCTCTTCTGATCAGTTATTGCTGCTTGATTATGATTCTGCCGGTGATGACGAAAAGACGTACTGCTGTTCAGCAGGTTATCCCTCTGTGGAAAGCGAGATCGGATGGAGTTTTGAAAGCTCAGAGATCGGAAGTTCCGAATTTTTTTCAAAAATACCGCAAAAAGCCGTAATAAGAGCTGATTTTTCCGGAACCGACGAGCTTACATTGAGTATCAGAACGGACGGGGTTATATCGGTCGGACCTGTTTCTCTTCCGGTACCGGAGGGAAAGGTGATAACTGTGCCGCTGAAATGCGGCAAATGCGACACCTTTTCGCTGATACTCGGCGGCAAAGGTGATTTCCGACTTGAAGGTTTTTCGGTTATCTACCGAAGCGGAGGTGAAAACAGCGTATGGAACTGACAAGATTACCGGATATCAGCGCTTCTGATACCGAAAAGGCGATAAAAGAGATAAAAAGCTATATAGTGCGGCTAAACCGTCAGATTTCAACTCTCACAGATAATATAACCGAACAAAATCTTTCGCCTTCGCTAAGGGAAAAGATATACATTGACAGCGACAAAAAGATATCAGGTCTGAAAAATGAAATAATCGAAACCGCCGACAAGATAACCGAAACCGGTGACAGAATTGAATTAAAGCTGCTCAGTGATTATGTTGCAAAAAGTGAAATTGGAGAATACACTGAACAGGCGATACAGAATATTTCGGTAGACGGAAAGGGAGTTACTCAGATGTTTACCGAAATCAGCGAGATATCCGGAAGGATGGATATAGCGGAAGCGGAGCTTGACTCACACAGCGAGCAGTATCAGCTGCTGAGCTCCGGAATATCAAAGATAACGGCATATATACGCACCGGGAAGCTTGACGAAGGGGTGTACGGTATTGAGATCGGAAATTTTTCAGAGACCTCGGCGGCTCCTTACAAGGTCAGACTTTCGGAAAACCGGTTATCCTTCTATATAGGACAGGACGAGGTAGCGTATTTTTCAGACAACTCAATGAATATCAGCCGTGCAAACATACCTCTTACCCTGACCGTCGGAGGCTGTACTCTTCGAAACGACAGCGGTATATGCTTTGTGTGCGAATAAAAAAACAGGGGAAAAAACAAGATGATAAATTCAGTTGAAATGGCAAAATTCGGTTCAGATGGCAACAGGATCTCTCTGTGGCTTGAAGCGGAAGTAACCGGTTTTGACTATCAGAATGACTGCCGTGACGTAATACTGAGAGCTTATGCTGTCACGGATACAGAAAACGCTGTTATTACATCTTCAAGCAGTTCTTATGTGGTATTTGCGACCAGAAACTACTATCTGCCTTCTGAGTTCACACTGCAAAAAGACGTCAGGAATATTCTGGGCGAGTGGGAGATAAGTGATCTGCCGAACGAATTGTTCCCGTTGTACTCGGTGGTCAGACTCTACTGCAAATATTCGAGCGCACAGGTTCCCATCATATCGACAGTAGCCAACGGGGTGATTTTGCTCGGTAAAATGTATTACAGTCCGGAGGTCAGCGTTTCTTCTGACAGGATAGCATTCGGAAGCGAAATGGTTTTCAGCGGTACAATACTTTCACAGGGATATAACATAACCGCCGCAATAATGAAAAACGGTCAGCTTCTGGCAAGTAAAGAAATTGATTCGGAAAACAACACTCTTATGTGCAGCTATGAGTGGCTCAGTGCTTACCCGGAAAGCAGGGAAGAGCAGTTTGAAATAGTTTTCGATGCGGATTACAGAGGAAAAGAGCTGCCTGAAACACTGACTCTGACCGGAACTTTCTACCTCGCAAACGGAGACGGACTTCCGGACGGTGACGTCGAGATAACTTTCCCGAGTGACAATACGATTATCAGCGGACTGGGAATCGCGGTGCGCAACAAGACGGGGGTGAGGATTGAGGTTGAAAACGCTTCTGCTCTGTACGGTGCAACAGTTGAGGATTGTACAATAACCTTTGACGGTGAAGCAGTAAGCGGTTATGTATACCAAAAAAACATCCAGACAGAAAGCGGCACTAAAAATTACACTGTTAAAATAACGGACAGCCGGCAAAGTGTACGGGTTTATACCGGGACAGTCAAAGTTTTTGATTATGCGCAACCCGATTTTACAGCGACTGTGAAAAGAACAGATTCGTCGGGGACGGAAAGTAAACGCGGCAGTTACGTCTGTATATCTGCGCAGCTTGTCGACAGTTACGATTTTGACGGAATAAACAGCTATCAGTTTTCGTACGCTTGCTGCAAATCCGGACAGAGCGAACCGTCCGGCAGAACTGTCATAAATCCGTCGTCTCCGGTAATGCTTAACATCCTCGATGATATTTCGTCGTCATACGACCTTTACCTGTACTGTGAGGATTCGGTGGGCGGCAGTGTAGGTAAAAAATACGTCCTTGAATGCGACCGTGTGGAAATGAACATATCAGCCGGAAAGGTAGGAATCGGCAAGCTTGCGGTAACCCCGGGGCTGCTCGACTGCGCATGGCCGATAAAAAGCGGCGGTGACATAACCTTCACATTGCCTGACGGAGAGGAAAAAAGTCTGTCGGGAATATTCGGAGACGGTTACTCGGCGGTGAAGTGCAAGGGAGTGACAGTAAGCGACCCGCAAGGTCTGACAGAGCTTTTGTCTCCTCAGGACGACGGTGTAGCAATCGTAGTTGCCGATATTACGACGGCGGGGCTGAGTTACGGGCAGGGAAGACATCTGCTGATTGTGGCTAAATATGCTGACACGGTTACGGTAAAGGAGCTTTGAATTCAGGAAATACAGATATGGAAGAAGAACAGATAAAAGAATTACTTGTCGCGGTGACCAATCACGACAGCAGGATAACCGAGATTTACCACAGAATGAAAGCGCAGGAAACCCAGATAATGGCTATAAACGATCTTTCGCTCAGCGTGAGGGAGCTGGCAGTCAATATGAGCAGTATGGTTTCTGAACAGAAAAGTCAAGGGGAAAGGATAACCAGACTCGAAAGAGCTCCGGTTGCGAGGTATGAATCGGTGATATATATGCTCGTTTCAGCGCTTTCCGGAGCGCTGTTCGGATATATCTTCAATTTATTATAATTACCGTCTCCCGGCTGATAAGGAAAGAGCCGACACGGAAAAAACCGTTCGCCTCAGAGCGGGAATCTTAAAAAGCTGCCTGTCGTCTGTCCGGACTTCCCGGGAAAGAAACAGTTTGCGCTTCACTTGTAACGTTTACATAAACCGTCTGCTTCGGAATGGCGGTATATTACCGTGCTTTGATTTCGGAAGACGGAAAAAGAGATTGTTTTCGGAAAAATATCAAGCCTGTCAGATACCGATTACAGTTCTTTCAGCGACCGGTTCCGCAGTAATAAGTAAAAAATCGGGACAAAAGCGGGATAGGTCACGGGATTTTACCGATAGGAAAAAAACGGCAGTTTTACCGGAGTTCCGGCAGGCGCCGAGGCAGATCGCTTTTGTTAACTTAACTGTATAAGTATTGCGTCAGGCACAGAAGCAGATCGCTTTTGTTAACTTAACTGTATAAAGGTTGGTCAGCATTCAGGCAGTTTTTTCGTTGCAACAAGGCAGATTTCAGGAAAGAAAAATAAATTTTGTGTTTTTTTCATAATCGGTAGGTGACTCCCATATAATTAAGCAAAAAGATTGTTTTTTTGTGAGCGGGAGGTTATTTATGTCCGGAATGCAGAATATTTACAGCGACATAGCGGTAAGGACCGGAGGAGATATTTACATCGGAGTCGTAGGGCCGGTCAGGACCGGGAAGTCAACGTTTATCAAGAGGTTTATGGAAGAGCTTGTGCTCCCCAATATGAACGATTCCTTCGAGAGGGAGCGCGCCAAAGACGAAATGCCTCAGACGGCTTCCGGCAAGACGGTCATGACTACCGAACCGAAATTCGTGCCGGACACTGCCGTAGAAATAACGGTCGGTAACAACACCGTAATGAGAGTTAAGCTGGCAGACTGTGTCGGTTACGTAGTGCCGGAGGCTCTCGGAACGGTTGAGAACGGACAGAGCCGTATGGTGCTGACTCCGTGGTCGGAAGAGCCAATGCCGTTTGAGGAAGCGGCGGAAATGGGTACCAAAAAGGTTATAAACGAACATTCGACAGTTGCGATAATGGTAACGACTGACGGAACGATAGGTGAAATCCCGCGCGAAAGCTACAAAGAAGCTGAAAAAAGAGTGGTTGACGAGCTGAAAGCGATAGGAAAGCCGTTTGCCATACTGCTGAACTCAGCTCAGCCGGGAAGCGAAAAAGCGGTAAATCTCGCGCTTGAGCTTGAAAAACAGTATCAGGCACCGGTGGCGTTGGTGAGCGCGGCGGAACTCAATGCCGAAGACATAAGACATCTTATGGAGCTTCTGCTGCTTGAATTCCCGGTGAAGATGATAGATGTAGAGCTGCCCGGCTGGATATCGGCGCTCGGATTTGATCACGAGCTTGTGAGGTCACTCAGGGAAAGCATAGGGGAGTGCGCGCTCGGCATAAAAAAGCTGGGCGAAATCCCCGGAGCATTCAATGCGCTTTTCAGTCAGGACTACATAAAAGACGCTTTTATCACTTCTACCGACTGCGGAAAAGGCATAACTTATCTTGAAGTCAAGTTAAAGGATTCTCTTTACTACAAGATAATCAGCGAGCTGACCGGGCTTGACATAGAAAACGAAGAGGCGCTTGTCAACCGCATGAAAGAGCTGGCGAAAATAAAGGAAAAGTATGATAAGATAGAAGAGGCTCTTGACGCGGCAGTGGAAAACGGATACGGAATAGTAATGCCGGATGTAAGCGACCTTACTCTATCTCAGCCGGAAATTATCAAAAAGAGCGGCAGTTACGGGGTAAAGCTGAAAGCCAGCGCGCCGTCGATCCATATGATAAAGGCAAATATAGAGACGGAGATAAACCCGATCGTCGGGACCGAACAGCAGTCCGAGGACCTTATACGTTATCTGCTTTCCGAGTTTGAGGAGTCTCCCGATAAGATATGGAGTTCAAACCTCTTCGGCAAGACTCTCTATGAGCTGATTGCGGAGGGACTGCACGCCAAGCTTGACAATATGCCCGAGCAGGCAAGGCATAAACTCAGCAGTACGCTGGAAAAAATAGTAAACGACGGAAGCGGCGGACTTATCTGCATACTTCTCTGAGAAAGGACGGACAAATAAATGCTGAAATGTCCTGCTTTGCCGATAAGATACAGTGATCTGATAAGAAAAGAGGTCGTAAATATTTACGACGGCTGTAAAATAGGGCACATTTGCGATCTTGAAATAGATACGCTGTGCGGAAGAGTAAATGCGGTTTTTGTTCCGAAAAACAAAGCCCTTTTCAAGAAAAGTCAGTACTACTGCATACGTTGGGAACAAATAGAGAGGATCGGCTGCGACACCGTTCTGGTCAGACTGACAAAGCCCGCCCCGCCCAAGCCCGAGTGCTGAAAAGCGGTAAATAAAGGCTGACGGATTATTGCCGGATATAGATAATCAGTGACGGAGTACGGAAACTCCGTCCTCTTAAAGCTTATCGCTGTAAAAATTATGAAAAAACAAAGCCCGGGAATAAACCGGGCTTTGTCTGCGCATGATAAGGATGCTTACCGCAGAGAAAGGAAGTTTCACAATGGAAAGTATAAAAACAGCAGAAGTCGAATTTCTCGAAAAACTTTACAAGAATGTGAAAATGGGAGCCGATTCGATAGCCAAGCTTCTCCAGAGAACAGAAGAAGGAGAGCTTAAAAAAACTCTTGAAGAACAGATGAAGGGTTTTCAGGAATTTGTAAGCTCGGTCGGCAAAGAGATAATCCGTCTCGGCGAAACCCCGAAGGATGAAAACGCCTTTACAAAATTCTGGGCGGGAGTCGGCATGACAATGAACACTCTTATGGATACGAGTGACAGTCACATTGCCGAAATAATGATTCAGGGTATGACTATGGGAGTTACCGACACACTGAAAGTCATGAGCGAATACAGAAAAGAAACAGGTAACGGTGAAATAGTAAAGATGGCATCGGGAATAGTGGACTTTCAGGAGAAATGTATAGAGACGCTGAAAAATTATCTCTGATTTTCTGACCTGCCGGTAAATAACGGCAGTTGATATAGAAAACGGTTTCGGAACAGAAGAACAAAATAAGAAAAATCAGTCGCGGACATTTGTCTGAGACTGATTTTTTTATCATTATTCTTTGCGTTGCGGAATGCGATGAAATTATATCGGATAAAAAGAAACCTTCGGGTTTCTTATCTCTGCTGTACAAACCGGAAAAAGCACGGCATTTTTACCGGAATATCAAAAGATCGGAGCCTTAAAGCAGAGATTTTGCTTTGAAACGTCGGTTTGATAGCAAAAAGCTGTCAGTCTGCAAATAAGCTGTAAGTTCTGTAAAAAGCTGCGGTTACATAAAAAAAGCTGTCAGTTCTTCGGATGATTAGGGAGAGCCGACAGCTTAAAAGTATCAAAAAATGTCAGGCGTCATTCTTTTCCGTTCCAGCAGTAGGTGCAGACCTGGTCTTCGGGTAGTCCTATTGCGGCAAGCATATCGTCAAGTCTGTGATATCTGAGCGAAGTGAAATGCAGCTGGCGGCAGATCTCGTCCACCATTTCCGTGTATTTCTGACTTTCCGGATCGGCGTATTCCTTCAAGGTCTCGGAGCCCGGATCCTTGCCTTCGAGTTTTTTGATGACACGGCGGGTTATAAGCTCCATTTCGGAGGTCGAACGGGAAAAATTAAGATATTTGCAGCCGTAGAGCAGAGGAGGACAGCCGAGTCTGATGTGCACTTCCTTCGCTCCGCTTTCGTAAAGGAATTCGGTGGTTTCACGGAGCTGTGTTCCGCGTACTATTGAGTCGTCTATCAGCAGCAGACTCTTACCCTCGATGAGCTCTTTTATCGGAATGAGCTTCATTTTCGCGATCAGATTACGTTTGTTCTGATGCGGAGGCATAAACGAACGCGGCCAGGTCGGTGTATACTTCACAAAAGGTCTTGCGTACGGTATTCCGGAAGTGTTTGAGTAGCCTACTGCGTGCGCTATTCCGGAGTCAGGAACTCCGGCTACTATGTCTGGGTGCACTGAATCCTTGTCTCTGCCGGCGAGCAGTTTTCCGCAGTTGTAGCGTACCGATTCCACTGTTTTACCCTCGTAAGATGAAGACGGATAACCGTAATATATCCACAGGAAAGCGCATATCTTCATTTTTTTACCGGGATTCCACAGTGTTTTTACCGATTCCGGCGTCATTATTACAATTTCTCCCGGTCCGAGCTCCTTGTAATCTTTATATCCGAGGTTAAGGTAAGCAAAGCTTTCAAAGCTTGCGCAGTAGCCTTCCGCTTTTTCTCCGATTACTATCGGAGTTCTTCCGAGTTTGTCACGGGCGGCGAAAATTCCTTTTTCGGTGAGTATCAGCATACTGAGAGAGCCGTCTGTCACTTCCTGAGCGTATCTTATTCCGTCAATAAGGTTTTCCTTCTGATTTATGAGAGCGGCAACCAGCTCTGTCGGGTTTATCTCTCCTTTCAGCGTTTCAAAGAATTGACATTCGCCTCCCATCAGTTTTTCGGAAAGCTCGTCGGCGTTGTTTATTTTTCCCACCGTCGTTACGGCGTAAATTCCGTGATGAGAGCGGACAAGGATAGGTTGGGCTTCGTAGTCCGATATGCAGCCGATACCCATATTTCCGTGCATGGTAGTGGATTCCGGAGTGAACTTTGTACGGAAAGGCGAGTTTTCTATATTGTGTATTGACTTATCAAAACCGTTTTCCGGACTGTAAACCACCATTCCCGCACGCCTTGTTCCGAGGTGCGAGTGGTAGTCAGTTCCGTAAAAAACCTCAAAAACGCAGTCTTCCTTTGAGACCGCTCCGAAAAATCCGCTCATAAAATTAACCTTCCTTTTTGTAAAATCTAACTTAAAAAAACATAAACCCACCGGATGATATCGGGATCCGGCAGGGCAGCAGAATATTCAAGGAGTAAAATCCGTCCGTAACAGTATCACATATATTATAAACCAATTTTTCTGCGTTGTCAATATCTGCGGAGTCTCCCGCAAATTTTTTTCCGAATACAAGCACTGTTTTAAGCTGCAAAACAGGTGTAAAACACCGACTTGATCTTTGCCTTGATTTCCGGATCTCCGTGCCGTTGTTTTTCCGTTGCCGGAAATCCGGAACAGTTAAACAAACTCAGTTCAGTTTCACCGTTGTACCGGCGGGGACTTTGATTATATCTTTTTTGTCTTTTTCTATCCAGATATCAGTCGCCGTCGGATTATAAATAATGTTTTCATCCGCCGAAACAACAAGACGCCGGCAGTCGGTCATATATCTGTAAATTTCAATGTTTGTTGCGTACCATATTTTTTCATTTCCTGCAAGCGTTTCACAGATACGTTTCATATTGTCCCAATCCTGCTCGGTTCTGAGTTCGTGCGAGTGTCCCCATGTGTAGAACAGCGGACGTTTCCATTCCGAGTCAAGATTTCCCATGAATTCGTCAGTCAGTTGCAGTGCTTCGCGGTGGTGGCAGGTCGGGTGCCAGAGCATAAAATTTTCCGGAAGGATGAAATTGCGATTTGACAGTGTAGTTCTTGAATACACAATTCCGCAGCTTTTCATTACGGATATTGATTCCTCGCTGTAACTTCCGCTCGGGTATGACATACCGCATACCGGGTAGCCCGCTATTTTTTCGAGAATAAGCCGGTCTTTAAGCGTTTCGTTGAGTACCGAAACAGCCGGCATATTGGCACACCAGCCGTGGCTTACGGTATGACAGGCTATTTCGTGTCCGGAATAGAGCCGTGCGGTTTCGGCAAGCGCCGCGTCGCTCATTCCGATGTATTTTTTTCCGTTAAGATGAAAAGTGGATTTCAGACCGTAGCTGTTGAAAAGTGAAATGAGTTCCCGGTCGTTTTCGCTTCCGTCGTCATAACTGAATGCAATCCCCTGGCTCTGCCTTTTTGTTCCGTGCTCACTATATGTAAAAACAGCCGCCATCCTATTATTTTCTTCATCTGCAACCACGCTTCCAGACCAGATCTGCCCGATCTCATCCGGAAATAAAGCAGTCTGAACTCTTTTCCAGTGTACAAGATCTCTGCTCACTGCATGTCCCCAGTGTATCTGCTCATTTATATTATACTGATGAAACAGATGGTAAATTCCCTTATTATAAATCAAACCGTTGGGGTCATTAATAATATATTTTTCTGCAGAAAAATGTATTTTAGGTCTGTATTTTTCCATATTTCCACCTACACACACAGGCATTCCTTATCATAATATGATCAGGAATGCCTGTCCTTTCCATTTTTAATTTAGTTTCCGCTCTTAAGATCGGCAAAATCGGTTCTCAAATGATCTACCATCTGGTCGAACGTATATTGTCCACTGAAATATCCCTGAATATCTGCTGCTGCCAGCGGTTCATATCCTGAAGGAAATCCTCCCATCACCCACGGCATCGTCTTTCCTTCATCAATATATCTCTTCACTTCTTTTGATAATGGATCTGTTATTTCAATATCATCATAGTTAGTAAATGCAGGGACAAACCCGAGCTCATTGACAACAATCTGTTTTCCCTCATCAGACTGAAACAGCCAGTTTAAAAATTCCTTTGACGCTTCCTTCACTTTATCATCTGATTTGCTGTTTACACACCAATAAATCGAGATTCCTGTTGCAATACAATCCTCTTTTACTCCCTTTAATGGTATTGGAAGTATACCCATCTTATCAGCAATTTCTTCGGATATATTCTTTAATTCAGGTCCGATCCAGTTTCCCTGCTGGGTTACTGCAACACGCTCAATGGCCAGTCCTCCTCCAACTGCTGTAGAAAAGTCCACAGCATTTAACTTTGACAGATCATCTTTGGATGATGTATATTTTGTCAGAAGATCAAGCAGATCCTTAAATTCTTCTGTATATTTTAAGCCTAATTCATCAGAATTTCTAAGTTCTGTTGCGCTGGAATATTCGTTTGCCAGAGGTACATTTAATGTATGAAGGCCCGGAATATATGTATCTTTAGCGGCATATTCTTCAACAGCTTCAAGCTGAGGATATTTATCTTTTAATTTTCCTGAATCAATCTGCTCCTGCAGGTCTGCAAACGCCTGATCTATTGCATCGTAGCTTGTTAGAGTAGATACATCGATTCCTGCAGCTTCAAATATTTCCTTGTTATAAACAAGTCCATACCCCTCTACGCTTACAGGCATTCCATACACCTTTCCGTCCAGCGTTACGTCTTCCAGACTCCCTTCAACTGCATTTTCTACCCAGGGCTGATCACTTAAATCTTCTACGTAATCCGTCATATTAGTGACATTATCTCCCAAAGCATAGATATCAACAGAATTGTCACTGATTAATTTTGCTTTCAGATTCGTATTATAATCGTTTCCTGAAATTGTTTCCAGATTAATCTTTACATCAGGATTTTCTTCCATATACGTATCCACTGCTGTTTGAAGCTGGGTAGATATCTCTG
>CALWJW010000069.1 GCA_944381095.1 uncultured Clostridia bacterium
GGGAACGGGTAAACAGCCCGGTTGAAGTTTTAGGATAAGTCTTTTGCGGTCAGTTAACGATCAGTATCGCCGAACCGCGGCGGCAGATCGGACTTGTCGGGCTCTTTCTGTCAGAGAGTCTGATTTCCGATCAGAACATCCGCCGCGCGGCACGTCTGATTGATTTTCCGACCGGAATGCAATAAGCTACGGGAGGTTTTTGCTTTGACAGAGATCATTCAGCGGCTTCCGTTTTACAGCCGGCTTTCGCAGAGCGAAATCGGTTTTATAAGCGAAAGAGCCGCAAAAAAAAGTTACGGTGCGCATCAGTTGATACACGGAAGCAAAACCGGTTGTCTGGGTTTCCTGTATGTTATTAACGGTAGTCTGAGAGCTTACATACTTTCAGATGAAGGACGGGAGGTAACTCTTTTTACCGTCCGGTCGGGAGAATGCTGTGTGCTTTCCGCCGCCTGCGTAATAAGTCAGATAACGTTTGATACCTTTATTGAAACGGAAACCGAAACGGATATTTTTCTGCTCGGTCCGTCTGCGTTTTCAGAGCTGGCAACGGGAAACATATATGTTGAATGCTTTATGTACAAGCTGATGTGCGACAGATTTTCGTCTGTGATGCGTTCGGTACAGCAAATGATTTTTGAGCCGATCGGCAGGCGTCTTGCTTCGTTTTTACTCGACTGCGGCAAAAAGACAGTTAATATTACACAACAGGAGGTAGCAGTAAAACTGAATACCGCGAGAGAAGTAGTTTCAAGAGCGCTCAGAAAAATGGAAAATGAAGGAATCGTAAAGCTTTCAAGAGGGAAAATTACAGTTGTCGACCGGGAAGCATTGAAAAATTTCTGAAAAAATTTACTGTAATGAGACTCAGTCACAGAATTCAGGCATTTTCCGGCGTATAATATAAACGAAATCAAACGATTGAATGTAAAAGAAAGGAGACATTACAATGTCGGAAATAGTACTCAACAAAAATAATTTTCAGAAAGAGGTAATGGATTCGGATAAACCGGTTCTTATCGATTTTTTCGCAACTTGGTGCGGACCGTGCAGCATGATTGCTCCGATTATTTCCCAGATAGCAGAAGAAAATAAGGATAAGATCAAGGTGGGAAAGGTTGACGTGGACAAGGAGGGAGAGCTTGCGTCTGCTTTCAGAATAGTCAGTATACCCACCCTCGCTGTTGTGAAGGATGGTAAGATCACAGCAACGGCTGTCGGATTCAGAAGCAAATCGGAAATACTTGATCTGCTGAATAAATAAATCCCGGCTCCGGAATTTTTCGGCCAGCAGGGAATATTCAAAACAAAACGCCCGTATACATGTTCGGTATTTTTAAAAGAAGTCGGTATAAATTTCCGGATTTTGTTTCAAAAAGGCAAAATTATCTGTTAACAACTCTGGCTTTTCCGGTTTTGAAAATATCGTCAAGACAATGCGTTACCGGAAAAAGTTTTTGATTTTTTCGATACCGGCATGGCAAAAACAGCTTTATTCTATTCAGCGTTTTTATTCAAAGCGGAAAGACCTACCTGTAAAACAGAAGTTGATTTCAGGACTTATTTTGAATTGCACTGAACTTGCAACTCGGTATGAAAAAGACAGTTAAAGCCGAAAACCGTCCCACAACGTTCAGCCGCGCTTAAAAGCTGCGGGCAAACCTGACGTGTGGGGCGGTTTTTGTTTTTTTATTATCATCGTTTGAGCGCATAAAATAAATATGAAAGGTATGTGCGTAAATTTATCAGTGAAACATCTGAATTAAAAACCGGTCTTCAATGACCGTTTTTTTATTTTCTCTGATGTATGTCCTATCCGTTTATATTCTTTTTTTCTTTTCAGTATTTATTTTGCGGTTCGTGTCGGCGGTATCGGATTTCTGAATGTCATTGCCAGGGGCTGAAATATCCGAGACCAGCTTTATTCCGTGACGATTGACTTCAATCAGACCGGCAAGGCGCATGTTCCTGAGTTCACGCATCATGGCGCTTCTGTCGGTATTGAGATATTTAGCCAGTTCAGTCATTGTCATAGTCATGCGCACGGTGCCGAAACTGCTGCCTTTCAGCCTTAACCGACAGTAGCAGAGGATTTTTTCTCGTATGGTGTGACAGCAGAGTATCTCTATACGCTGGCTCATCATCCCCGCTCTGTTGATCAGCATGTCAGTGAAATTTGTTGACAGTTTTTCTTTGCCGGAACAGCTTTCCGTACATTTTGCGGCACAGTTTTCTCTGATCTTGTCGTAGTCAAGATAGGCAATCTGGCTTTTTTCCATACTGCGTACGAGAATGCTGTCTCCTGCGGTCTTGGCATAAGAAAGCAGCTCGGAAAAAACCGCGCTCTCCGGAAGATTTTCAAGCAACGTTTCATATCCGTCAACGTCTGTCCTGATTATTGCCGCGCGTCCGGTAAGCACTATGCCGATACGTGTGGTTCCTTCTCCGTAAACGCAGACTGTTTCTCCTTTTTTGTAATCTATGATGTGGACATTCAGACATTTTTCTATTTTAACACACTGTTTTTCGGGTATTCCCCGGAAAAGTTCTGTCTCACTCAGTTTCATCTGTTTTTCTTTCCTTCTGTATTTGAAATAGCTTTCGCATTCCGTCAGATAGTTTAAATGCCGGAAAGGGATTTCTGCTAAGCCGGTGAAAAGTCCATTAAATCTAAAACCGGAAAAAAAGTCGGGTTACTGCAAAAAAACGTCAGCTTCGTCCGGGAGTCCGTAAATCAGTAAATAATAACATCCGGTTAGATTTTTATGATAAAATCCGGTATAATCGATCGTCTTCAATTCATTTTAGCATTTTTCGGTTTCTATTTCAATAATCAACCGTTAATTTTTCATGGGTATTTTTTTGGACATGCGATTATCTGTTTATTGGTGAAAAACGATATCTGAGACTTGATAACGAATTATAATTTGGATGTTTTTTACAAAATACGAACAAATATTCGTGTTTCGCTTGCAAACGCAGCTACTTTGGTGTATAATAAGGTCACCAAAACAGGAAAACCGAGGTGAAAAAATGGCTTTGGTTTGTAAGTGCGGTGACAGGGAATGTGTCGGATGCGGCGGATGTAACAGCGAAAAAACCTGTATTTGTGAGGTCTGCGGCGCAAAAATCGAAGAAGATGACGGATACTATGATTTTTTTCACCGATTACTTTGTCTTGATTGCCTTAAAGCTATTCATAAGCTGTAACACGAAAATCTGTTCATGTAAAGGAGGATAAATGGATGCTGCGGAAATGAACGGAACGGAAACAGAAACCGAAACTGCGGAAACCGAAAGAGTGAAATCAGAAACCGGAGATGTAAAAAAAGAGACCGGGAGATTGAAAACAGCAACCGGAACAGTGAAAACAACCGGAACAGTGAAAACTGAAACCGGGAAAAGGCAATTAAAAGCAAAAAATAACGAAAAATCAGCATCCGGGAAAAGTGAAAGAAAATCTGCAAAAACAGTATCTTCCGACGGAGTAAAAAAAACCGTAAACAGTAAAAAGTCCGGCGTTTGGTCAAAGGAAATGGCAGATTCAGTTGCCTCCGGACAGGAAATCAAGATAAGCAATGCTGTACTAACCGATACTGTTACAGTTACCGGCTTTACTGATAATCACTCTGATTCTAACACCCTGTCAATGACTTCATTATCTGCTTTCAGCAAAACAGAGGAACAAACAGACGGAGAAGTCGGAGAAAAAAACAGACCGGCGATCGCTTGGAAAGATTCCGGAGACTGCTTTGCTACACTGAAAGAAACCGTGGTAAAAATTTCTTTACTGCTATCGGAAATCTCCGGGGACAAAGGTTATTTTGTTTGCGGTCCGGAAGAAGAAGAGGTAAGGCATCTGGACACGAAAACTCTTAAAGAGTTTTCAGGGGTGATAAAGGAAATGAGTGGTGTGGCAAAGGAACTTTTCGGAAGTGAGGATGACGCCGGTGAAACGCTTAGAGTAGAGTTTTCAGACGACGCATTTGATTGCGGCGGATAGGAAAAAGATGAAAGGTGTGAAAAACAGCAACAATGAGAGTTATAGAAATCCCGCCGCCATCGGAAAAGCAGAGAAGGTTTTTTAACTCAAAGGCAAGGTTTGTCGGGTACGGCGGAGCCCGCGGGGGCGGAAAGTCGTTTGCTATGCGGGTAAAGCTGGTGTT
This sequence comes from uncultured Clostridia bacterium, assembly GCA_944381095.1. Classification (GTDB taxonomy): domain Bacteria; phylum Bacillota; class Clostridia; order Oscillospirales; family CAG-272; genus SIG673. The sequence continues at coordinate 4,167 of CALWJW010000069.1, forward strand.
GCTGTGTTTCAGGTATAAGGGACTTAACTGTCTGCTTCTTCGGCGTACTCTTCCTGAGCTGAAAGAAAATCATCTTGTACCGCTGCTGAAACTTCTGGGCGAAAGTGTGACGTACAAAGCGTCGGAAAGCGTCTTTGTTTTTCCCGGCGGTTCAAGGCTGAAGCTCGGATACTGCGACAAGGAAAACGACGTTTACAGATATCAGGGTCAGGAATTTGACGTTATCGGAATAGAGGAATGCACTCATTTCACATGGGAGCAGGTAAACTTTCTTATGACGGCTAACCGCAGCGTACGCAGCGATTTCAGTCCGCGAATGTATTTTACCGGAAATCCGGGAGGAGTCGGACATACCTGGTTCAGGCGTCTTTTTGTAAAAAAAGAGTACGGTGCCGGGGAAAACGCCGCGGATTATGAGTTTATACCCGCCACCGTTGACGACAATAAGATACTCATGACCCGTAATCCTGAGTACGTCAGAATACTCGACTCTCTCCCGGAGAAGCTGAGACAGGCTCACAGATTCGGAAACTGGGACGTTTTTGACGGACAGTTTTTCGAGGAATTCAGGGATAACGCTTCGGGGTACGAAAGCCGTCGGTTTTCACATGTTATTACCCCGTTTAACCCTCCGAAGGAGTGGAGATATTACCGTTCGTTCGATTTCGGCTACGCAAGGCCGTTTTCCGTGGGATGGTGGGCGCAGGATTTCGACGGAAAGCTATACCGTATTCTTGAACTTTACGGCTGTACTTCAACGCCGAATGAGGGTGTAAAATGGACGCCGGAAAGGATATTTTCCGAAATACGCAGAATAGAAACGGAGCATCCCTATCTCAAGGGAAGGATTGTCCACGGAGTGGCGGATCCGAGCATCTGGGATTCATCTCGCGGTGAGGCGATAGTCGAAACGGCGGCAAAGCACGGAGTTTATTTTTCTCCGGGTGACAACAAAAGAATACCCGGCTGGATGCAGGTCCATTACCGTCTCACTTTTGATGCGGAGGGTATACCGCGCATGTATGTTTTCAGCTGTTGCCGCGCTATGATACGCACCTTTCCTTTGCTTAGGTTTTCAAAGCTTTGTCCGGAGGATTTAGACACGGACGGAGAAGATCACGTTGCAGATGAAGTGAGGTATCTTTGTATGATGAGCCCGGAAATCAAGCCGCCGCAAGCTTCTGTCAAAAATATTCCGGACAATCCGCTCGATCTGAATTTTTAAAAGGAGAAGAAATATGCCAGATTTGGAAAAAGCCAGGTATTTACTTAAAAAGTACAAAAAAGCGAGGGAGAATGAGACCTCTCGCATAATAAAAAATGAACAGTGGTACAAGATGAGACATATGTCGTCCTCAGACGGTGCTTCCTACATTCCTGCGTCAGCGTGGCTGTTCAATTCACTGGCGGTGAAACACGCTGATGCCATGGACTCAATCCCGTCCCCTTATGTTACTGCAAGAGAGCCTTCCGACACAGAGAGCGCCGACGCGCTTTCCAAGCTGCTTCCGGTAATACTCGAATACAATAATTTTCCCGAGATTTATTCCTCTGTATGGAATGATAAGTTAAAACACGGTACGGGATGCTACGGGGTGTTCTGGAATCCGCTTGCACTCGACGGACTCGGAGATATTGAGCTGAAAAGGATAGACATCCTTAATTTGTTCTGGGAACCCGGAATCAACAATCTGTCAGAATCCTCTGACGTTTTCCACTGTGAACTCCGTAATAAAGATGAGGTAATGGAAAAATATCCCTTCGTAAAGGAACTGAAAACCGAGGAAGGTGCGGAGACGTCAAGATATCTGTACGATGACAGTGTGGATGTTTCGGACAAGGTATGCGTTGTGGATTGGTATTATAAGAAATACCTCCCGACAGGCAAAACTTTGCTTCATTACTGCAAATTTGCCGGAGATTACATACTTTACTCGACGGAAGACGATCCGGAAATGCAGGGAAAAGGACTGTACAGTCACGGAAGTTACCCGTTTGTGACGGACGTAATGTATCCGATCGAAGGAACTCCCTGCGGCTTCGGGGCACTGGATATCATGAAGGATGCACAGATGCAGATAGACCTGCTCAACTATTCCATACTTGAAAACGCACGTATGGCGGCATCAAGAAGATATTTTATAAGGGCAGACGGCGCTGTGAGCGAGCAGGAGTTTGCCGACTGGACAAAGCCGTTCGTGCACATTCAGGGAGCCGGGCTAGGAGAGGATTCTATCCGTGAAATAACAGTCTCACCGCTGTCCGATATTTATCTTGACGTAATAAACAATAAGATAACCGAACTCAAAGAAACTTCCGGCAACCGCGACGTAACGACCGGAGGCTCAGAGAGCGGAGTGACTGCCGCCGCGGCGATAGAGGCTCTGCAAAAATCCGGAAGCAAAATGACTAACGACATGATAGCCTCTTCCTACCGTTCATTCTGCAAGGTGTGCACTCTGATAATTGAGCTGATAAGACAGTTCTACACTGTTCCCCGGTGTTTCAGGATAGTAAGTCCGAACGGTTCCTGCGGTAAAATACCGGATTATATGATGTACGATAACAGCAAGATCAGCGGCTTTGAGGGCATCTGCTCCGACGGCAGTGAAAAATACGGAAGAATACCGGCGTTCGATATTTCCGTAAGCGCGGAAAAAAGCGTTGCGTCAAAGCGGACAGAACTCAACAACATGGCAAAAGAGCTTTACAGTCTGGGTGTTTTTTCTCCGGAAAACCGTGAAGCCGCATCACTTCTGCTCGGTATGATGGACTTCGAGGGCAGGGACGAGCTGCTGAGCCGGCTGTATGAGAAGGAAAATTAAGAACAGGGGTGAGTTGATGACAAAAGTTGTATACGGTAAAACCTATGACCGGTTTTACCTTGAAATAAGCGGACACGCGTATCCGGAATACGGTGATACGGGGACGCAAAGCGAACAAGACGGCTCTGAAAGCACGGCGGTTTGTGCCGCAATATCTATACTTGCTCTCTCTGCGGGACAAATGCTCGGGGAAATGGACGCAAACGGAGAATTTTCGTCATGCAGCATAACGCTTGATGACGGCTATGCTTTGTTTGATATCACTCCTTCCGACGCTGAGGTTTCCGGGAAAACAGAGGTCATCTTTGAAGTAATGATGGGAGGGATAAACTATCTTGAAGAAAATTATCCTTATCTTGTCACAGTGGAATGAAATGCAAGCTTTCATTGAAATGCGACAATTGATTTGTTTGTCAACGGATCGAAATAAATGCACGATTTCCGAAAAACAACAATAAATACGAAATTATATTCAATAATAAGCAATAATGCTGAAAGGTGGCTTATGCGAACTGACAAAGACATTGACGCTGTGCACGGCGCTGATGATATATCGGGCGGAAAAAACGAGGAGAACGGTTTTGCTCCGGACGAATCCGCTACCCTTGCACACTGTGCCGCCGACAGTGTGGACAATTATTTGCCGGCAGATAAAACCGGTAATCAACCCTGTGAAAGCAGAGAAGAAGCAGAAATACCCGGTAGGGATACAGGCAGCGGATTTACCGCTGATGAAATCCCGGGTCAGTCGGCTTTTTACAGAGCAAAAACAGGGTTCGGTCTTGAAAAAGACATTGTGTCGGAGGATGTAAGCAGCGCTGACGACCATCTTCTTGACAAAGAATTTGACAGTCTGATAAAAGGCAGGTACAAAACCGTCTGGCAGAGACGTACCGAGGCGATAGTCAGAAAAAGACTTAAATCGATAAAAAGCCGCGGCAATACTTCTGGTACGCCGATGCCGAACGAAGAAAACACGGAAGACGGCTGCGATAAAACCGGTCAAAAGAAAAATTCGTTAAAAAACAGCAAGGAAATGACAGCAGAGACAGAGATAAACAGTGAATCTGGCAAAAGTAACAGTTTGAAAGCTGCGGCAGGATTCAGTCCGGACTACGACGAAGCGGAAAAAGCCGGCGCCGGCGTATTTATTAACTTAAACGAAGGCGCCGCTTCCGCTGAGGCTGTTGAGCTAACAGCGAGGGAAGGTGGTTCGAACTTTGCCGACCGGGCTGAAAACGGCAGCGAAGCCGGATACAGTACATCTGAACAAAACAGCTCCTTAAACGGCAGAGACTCTCAGCAAACAGAAAATGCAGCTTTTTTTGGACCGGACATTGAAATAACTGTTGACAGCTCTGCTTTGGACTTTAATGCTTGCGACGGTAAGGAAAAAACAGCTTTGCCGGAAAAAACGGAAGGCAATTCCCGGAAAATCATGACAGAAGGAGGTATCGGCAGTCAGCATATCGCAGTGCAGGAGGAAGTTTTTGACGCAGAAAATCCCGGAAGTAAAGAGCGGGCTGACTTTGCCGGTGTTTTTACCGGATACCTTAAAGCAAAGGAACGTAATCTGAAACGGCCGGTTGAAAACGGCTGCTCCGGCAGCTGCGGGGTGGTAACCAGGATAAATGTTTCCGCGCTGAGCGGGAATGATATACTTTCCATTCTGCGGCGTGTCGGCGCGGGCGAAAAAATCACATTCAAATAAAAACGAAAGGAAATCATAAGAAAATCTGATGAAAAATGTCATTAAATACTCACTCAGACTTTTCGGCGCAGGCGATGTAATAAACACCACTCTTTCAGCGGCAGAAGGCAATGACCTTTCAGCTGAAATGAAAACGTTTTACGACAAAGCTCTCATTGAGCTCGCAACGCCGAATCTTGTTCATGACCAGTTCGGTCAGAAACGCAGAATACCGAAAAACGGAGGGAAAAGCGTAGAGTTCAGATGCTTTTCCACTCTCCCGAAAGCCACATCGGCGATAACCGAAGGCGTAACACCCACAGGAAACAAGCTGAACGTAAAAGCCATAGTCGCAACACCGGAGCAGTACGGGGACTATGTCGAGCTTTCCGATGTGTTCGAAATGACTTCCGTCGATAACGCAATAGTTGAGGCGACCAAAAAACTTGCCGATCAGGCAGGACGAACTCTTGACACTGTTGTGCGCAATGAGCTTTGCGGCGGTACCAACGTAATGTACTGTCCTAAGATCGCATCTGACGGCACGGAAACCGAGGTGCTTCTCCGTGAAAACCTTGCGGATAGCTCTGTGCTCACAGTTAAGGAGGTTTACAGAGCTGCGGCTGAGCTGAAAGCCATGAACGCTCCTAAAATCGACGGCTATTACGTAGGAATCGTTCATCCTTACGTTGCGTATGACCTCATACGTGACGCCGGGGACAGCTGGATGAATGTCGGAGAATACAACGTTCCTTCAGGCAGATTCGTCGGTGAGATCGGTGCGGTCGGAGGAGTCCGCTTTGTGGAATCCTCCGAAGCAAAAATTTTCGCACCTGCCAAAATTTGCGGACAGACAAAGTTCAAGGTGTTGTATGCAGATACCGAATCCACCGGTCTGCTGGTAAGCGGAGAGTACTCGGACGAGATTTACGAAGAGCCGATAGAGATTCTTGTTGGCGGAGAAAAAGCGTACGTCAATAAAGTAACGGTTTCTGACGGTTCAAGTACCTTCCACCTTACCGAGGCTTTGTCAACTCAGCATGCGACTGACACAGATATTATCTGTACAGGCGGTACAAATGACGGCAGAAGCGTTTTCTGTACTCTTATTCTCGGTGCGGACGCTTATGGCGTCACCGAGATGGAGGGCGGCATTGAGAACATCATCAAACAGAAGGGATACGGAAACGACCCGCTCAATCAGCGTTCATCGGTCGGTTGGAAAGCCTTCAAATGCGCAAAAAGACTTGTTGAAGAATACATGATAAGGATCGAATCGGTATCCGAATTCTCATCCGATGCCGACGCCAACTGAAACCCGAATGTACAAAAAAAGTAAGGAAAGAAGCATATTTATGAAAAGCAAAATTCTTGTTGTGCTCCGCTATATTCTCAAAGCTGTCAAAGCCGTAATACGTATCATGAGCGGCAGACGCTTCTGTCGGTGTGATAAAAGCTGTTCAGGAAATCCGGAAACAAAGGAAGATCCGGAAACAAAGGAAGATACTGAAAACAACAACCTGATCGGAAATTGAAGTCAAGTTGATTTCACAAGATTTCAGTCACAGCGAAAACAGTAACGGGAAATATCCGCGAGCACTGTTTCTGTCGAAAACCGGAAGTGCTTTTTGTCATCTGAAAATGTAATAAATGTCAGATAATATAAAACCGTGACGGCGCTTTTTACGTAGATTGCAAAAGCGACCGCAGAAAATTGTTTGCCATAGCAGTTGTTACCGCTGTGTTTTGCAGCGGTAACAACCGAGCGGCGTATAAGATGGATCAAACAGAATAAAAGCACAATATATCGGATGTTATTTTATTGAAATGAGAGGTAATATTTATGAAAAAAAGTACAGTAACTGCCGTAAAGCTCCCGCCCGAAACCGTGTTTATTCCGAAGAGGGGGAGAAACGACAACGAAAGATATGTAGCGGTAAACGGAAAAAGAATTCTTGTGAAGTGCGGGGAAGCAGTCACGGTTCCGGCTGAATTCGCTCAGGTAATAAAAAACGGTCTGAAAATGGACGCCCTTTCCGACGCGTTTATTTCAGAAAATCGCAGAGAGGACTGAATGCAATCTTAATTGACTTAAATTGCTTTTTTACACTTGAAATAAGATATTATTTGCAAAGGAGGCAGGAAGTTGACAGTAAGCGAGGCAATTGAAAGAAGTAACCGGATATATCCCGATGAGCTTGACGGAAATATTCTTTACAGCTGGATAAACGAACTTGAAGACCGTATAGCAAGAGAACTGTTCGGAAAGGAAGGAGTTAAGATCCAGCCGTCCGACGGAAGCAAAACGCTTACCGCCCCGGACGCATACGCGGAAATATATCCCGCGTATATAATGATGAAAAGGGAATTCGTTATGGGCAGTACAGAAAAATTTGTCAACTGTGCGGCTGTATTCGGGGAAGCGTTCAAAAGATACTGTGACTATGTAAACAGAACTTACACAAGAGAAGGCAGTAGTTACAGGTTTGTCGGTTCCGGGATACAAGGCGGCATATGAACATGCTCTTCGCTTTGACGTCGGGAGCAATGGATCAATGCTTTTATGTATGGAAGAAAAATTTAACGCGGGTATTTTAAAAAGGATTTAAAGAGATGAATTATTCCGAAAATTTAAAGTCAGAAAAAATATATTCTGCTTCGGCAACCGAAATCGGCGGAATAAATGTAAACGGGAGGAAGGGACCCGGAAATCCGGCAGATCTGCTGAATTTTACCGATAAACATTTTCCGTCGGCTTGTGTCAGACCGAGACGAGCGGTCATACGCGATCTTATCTCGGCTGACTGTATATTCGGAGACGACACACTCGCCTGGGTGGACAGCGGCAGCCTGTATTACGGAGGCAACGGGGTGACAGGCTTGTATCTGACTTTCGGGCGTAAAAAAATACTCGGAGTCGGGCAAATGATTGT
>CALWJW010000070.1 GCA_944381095.1 uncultured Clostridia bacterium
GTCTGTTAATTCTGTCGGATTTTACGGTTGCAATAATCGTGCTGTCAGATGAAAAAACGGCTCACGGTCATTTCTTAGCCTCAGTGTCAACAGCAAAAGGTATTTGCGGCTGTTTATCAGGCAACGGCAACAGTTTTTCAAGAAAAGGGGTTGCGCCGAGTGTCTTTTTTTGCGTCCTGATAGATACTTATTTTTTCTGAAACCTGTCCTGAGCGTCCGCTTTTTACCGCTCTGATCATTATATTTTTCGGTGTTTCCTCCGGGTCGGTGAATTCGCAGACGGTTACGCTGTAACCCCGGATTTCAAGAATAAGTGCGCGAAGCGCATCGGTGGCAACAGACGCGAATTTCTGTCTGAGTATCGGATAGCGCGAAATATAAGCGAGCGCGTCGCCTTTCATATCCGAGCTGAGCTGATGCTGACAGCAAGGAGTTGAAAGTATTATCTTTGCTCCGAGTTTTACGGCTGACGCAAGCACGTAATCGGTTGCGATGTCACAGGCGTGAAGCGAGATGACCATGTCCGGAACAAAATCCGGAGAGTATAGGGAGACATTTTCGCATTTGAAAGACAGTCCCTTCATTCCGAGCTTTTCGGCGATCCGGGTGCAGGTTTCTATAACGTCGCGTTTCAGATCCACTCCGACTGTAATGGTTTCCTTTCCCAAAACTGCTGTGAAGTACCAGTGAGCGGCAAAGGTGAGATAACTTTTTCCGCAACAGAGGTCGAGCAGATGAATTTTTTTCCTGTCGGAAACGCTTGATGCCACAGCCTATATCTGTTCGAGGAATTTGTTTATCTGACGGTATTTTGCCTGTTTTTTGTCGTGGATCTTTCCGGTATTATCGGAAATTCCGAGGGCTGTCAGAAAATTCCTGCCGTTTTCCGGCGTCAGGATGTAATTCTTTTTGTTGTCGGCGGATTCTGAGTAGACCGCAGTTTCGGCTCCGCTCAGATTTCCGGTCAGGTGAGGAACTCCCTTTGAGGAAACCAAAAGCGAAAGGGTTTTGCTCCCGGCAAAAACATCTGTCTGTCGGAAAAGGTCCGGTGCCTCCGATGAAATGAACCGGACGGCGTCGCCGGCTGACAAAATCTTTGAAACACACTTGCCGTCGGTCAGAAAAGTTTCCGATTTTGCGCTGATATTTCCGTCGTTGCCGAAAAAGGTTACCACCGTTTTTTTGAGGCAACACCGCACAATTCTGACTGCGCAAATCTGCCGTCAGATTTTTCGTCAAACAAACCAAATTGACGCAGGCAATAGTGGATCTATTGACAAGGAGATTTGTGCAGTTTGGCGAAAAAGATGCAAAAAGTTGTGCGGTTAAGGCGCGAGCCGTGAATTGCGCGGTGGTGCCTTGATTTTTTTGTCATCGGGTTTTGACATTACTGCCTTTATCAGCGTGTGTGATTCAAACGCCGCCGAAACGCTTTGCATGAATTTTTCCTTTATTTTACCGACATCCGACATAAAAACACCTCGTACGGCGGTTACGGAACGCTGACAGACCGTGAAAATCTCCCGGTTCCAAAGCCCGTCCCGGCGCCGGGATTATTATACAACATAGTGAAAGATATGTCAAGAGCGGTCAACATTTCCGATTTGTTGCTCTTATGTTAAGCAAAAATAAAATTTAACCGCTTATGGCAAAATCGGTTTACTTTTCAGGAAATTTGTGGTATAATGAAAATGAATAATATTGTCCTGAAAGGTATTGCTTATGGAAACTCTGAACCCGAAAGCGGGAGAGCTCAGCGGCGCGCTGCTCGCCTATCTCGGTGACGCGCAGATAGAGCTGATAATAAGAAAAGAACTTGTTCTGAACGGAGGAAAACTCGGAGTTCTGAACGCAAAAGCGGACAGTATGGTATCGGCCAAGGCGCAAAGCCGTGTCGCGGACGCGCTTATGGCGTTATTTACCGAGGAAGAAAAGCTGGTATACGGCAGAGGAAAAAACATTCATACAAACAACATTCCGAAAAGCGTAACGGCACTGGAATACCGTAAGGCGACCGGACTTGAAGCGGTGTTCGGTTATCTTTGCGTTACGGGTGATGTGAAAAGAATGGAATATCTTGCAAAGGTCGGTTTTTTCGGAAACGATGGCGTAGCTACCGAAACCGCTGTAATTGACAGATAAAAATTTTTCCGTTTCTGCCGAGTCAGTCGGCGGCGCAGCACGGGCGGTGCAGCAATTGATCACAAAAAAATTAAAATAAAGACAGAAAAAGTCAAAAGGAAGGTAAGAAATTATGGCTTCAAAACTTGAAAAGCTTGAAAAATTCGGCGGAACAACGGGACCGGTAGTAACGATAGTAATGGACGGAGTGGGACTTGCCGCACCGGGAGAAGGCAACGCTGTAAGCCTTGCGCATACTCCGACGCTTGATATGCTTATGAGCAAATACCCGATGACGAAGCTGAAAGCTCACGGCACCGCGGTCGGTCTGCCGAGCGACGACGATATGGGCAACTCCGAAGTGGGACATAACGCGCTCGGCGCCGGACAGGTGTTCGCTCAGGGAGCAAAACTTGTTTCAAATTCGATCGAAAGCGGAAAGATGTTCGAATCCGAAACCTGGAAAAATCTGCTCGGATGGTGCAAAGCCGGAACGCTCCACTTTATCGGACTGTTCTCTGACGGCAACGTTCACTCGCATATAGATCATCTGAAAGCCATGATAGTCCGTGCAAAAAAGGACGGAGTAAAAAAGGTAAGGATTCACATTCTTCTTGACGGAAGAGATGTCGGAGAGACCTCTGCGCTTGATTACGTTCTGCCGTTTGAGGAATTTATCGGCGGATTGAGAGACGGTGATTTTGACATAAAAATTGCGTCCGGCGGCGGAAGAATGCAGATAACCATGGACAGGTATGAGGCAAACTGGAAAATGGTTGAAAACGGCTGGAAGGTCCATGTTCTCGGAGAGGGCAGACAGTTCGGCAGCGCCGCGGAAGCGATAGAGACTTACAGAAAAGAGCTGAAGGTGATCGATCAGGATCTCCCGGCGTTCGTAATAGCCGAAAACGGTCAGCCCGTCGGAAAAATCTGCGACGGTGACAGCGTTGTATTTTACAATTTCAGAGGAGACCGTGCAATCGAAATATCCAAAGCGTTTGAGGGCGGAGAGGATTTCAGTAAATTTGACAGGGTAAGGGTTCCGAAGGTGTACTATGCCGGTATGCTGGAATACGACGGAGACCTGCATATTCCCACCCACTACCTTGTGAATCCTCCGGAAATAAGCGGAACCATGAGTGAGTACCTGGTAAACACGGGAGTAAAGCAATACGCGATATCCGAGACTCAGAAATACGGTCATGTCACCTACTTCTGGAACGGAAACCGTTCCGGCAAGTTCAGCGAAACGCTTGAAACCTACGTTGAAATACCGTCCGACGTTGTCCCGTTTGAGCAGAGACCTTGGATGAAGTGCGCCGAGATCACCGATAAGCTTATAGAGGCGATAAGGAGCGGAGAGTACAGATATATCCGCTGTAACTTCCCGAACGGCGATATGGTGGGACATACAGGTTCGCTTGAAGCCACGAGAATAGCCATGGAGGCTCTTGATCTGCAACTGGCAAGGATACTGCCGGTAATAGACGAGGTAAAAGGCGCGGCGATAATAACCGCGGACCACGGAAATGCGGACGAAATGTACGAAATTGACAAAAAGACCGGTAAAGTCAAGGCGGGAAAGGCTAAAACAAGTCATACGCTTAACCCCGTTCCGATGATAATATACGATAACGTAAACGCCGACCGTTACGCAATGAAGAGCGGTCTGAATGCAGGACTGTCAAACGTAGCGGCGACAACGGTCAACCTTCTCGGTTACAAAGCACCGGACATCTGGGACGAGTCGGTTATCGAAATAAAATAAGAAATCAGTACAGGAGAAGATATGCTTTCAGTTGTTATACCGATGTACAATGAAGAAAAGTACGTACTTAAAACCGTAAATACTTTGGTGCCGTATCTGAACGGACTGCAAATCGGGTATGAGATAATTTTTTCCGATGACGGCAGCCGTGACAGCGGGGCGGGGATAGTGTCGGCGCTTTCCGAAAAGTATTCATGTATAAAACTGATAGTGACGCCGGAAAATACCGGAAAGGGCGGTGCGCTGAAAGCCGGGATAAAAAGAGCGTCGGGAGAATATATAATCTGTACCGACTGCCGGCTGTCGTACGGCACCGAGTGTATAGGAAAAATTTACGATCGGCTGAGGCTGGGCGAAGCGCAGATAGTTGCCGGTTCAAGGGCGATACATCCGCTGAAAAGCGAAGGAAGCTCCGTTCCGGCGAAGCTTATCTCGGACAGGATATCCGGCTGTCTGCGTAAAAAAGATGTTGCGTTCACGTATACGGATCCTCAGTGCGGGGTGAAGGGAATGACTGATTCCGCGGCGAAAGCCATACTGCCGGAATGTGTGACGTCCGGAGTTGCCTTTCATTATGAAATGCTTCTGACAGCCGATCTTCTCGGAATAAAATCCGAGGAGTTTCCGGTGAGGATAAGCAGGCGTGAACAGATAAGCTTCAGCCTGAAACCGATAGCCGACACAGTTGATCTGATAAAAGATCTGAAAGTAATGAAAAACACTCATTTCAGATGATGCGCGGAGGTAACCGATGAAACTGAATTTATGGCTGTATAAATGCGAAAACCGTATAAGACGTTTCGCGGTAGAAAGACTTATGCCGGCAATATCGGTTGTAATGCTGATACTGTTTCTGGTTGATATTTTTCTTTCGATGCAAACGAACGGAGAGGCTGTGTCGCTCAACAGTTTCCTTGTGTTCAACCGCGACGCGATATTCAGAGGGCAGGTCTGGCGGGTGATCTCATTCATTTTCGTTTATCCCTTGTCAACGAATATATTTTTCACCCTGCTTGCGCTGTACTTTTACTTCTGGGTGGGAACAGCGGTTGAAAACTACTGGGGAAAGGCACGTTTTAACCTTTATTATCTTTTCGGCATAATCGGAACTATAATTGCGGGTTTTATCGTAGGTTATGTTGACAACACCTATCTTAATCTTTCTATTTTTCTTGCGTTTGCGGCGATGTTCCCCGAGGAGAGGGTGCTGCTGTTCTTCATTATTCCGGTTAAAGTCAAGTGGATAGGAATAGTAGAAGGAGCATTTCTTCTTCTGTTCTTTATTTTCGGTGATTGGGCGACCAAAGCGGCAATACTTGCGGCGATAGCCAATTTCCTGCTGTTTTTCGGTTATGACCTTATAAACAGGTTGAAGTTTGCTTACAGGGACTGGAAGTGGCGGCACGACAACAGAAACAATTACAGATAATATTACCCGTGGGCATAACGGCTATATTTTATTGCAGGGCGTGGCAGGCAAGCGCCCGCGGGCAGCAGGCAAGCGCCTGCGGGCATAAAGGCTGCGTCTTATTGCAGGACGTATGCTTGGGCTTAAATTTTGGACAAGCGGCAGGTATGCACCTGGCGGACAAGCGCCTGCAAGCATTACGGGCTCCCGGCAGGTATGCACCTGCGGGCATATAGGCTTCCGCCTTATTGCAGGACGTGTTCTTTGGAGCGGGCATGACGGAAAAACAGTTATCAACATTTCTTGTTTATTAAGTGCGGTCAGCAAACCGCGGAAATGAGGATATTATGAAAAAATTACTGATCATAGACGGCAACAGCATAATAAACCGCACTTTTTACGGCATCAGACCTTTGACAAACAGCCGCGGTCTCCACACAAACGCGCTTTACGGTGCCCTTAATATCTTTCTTAAAAATATCGACTCGGTAAAGCCTGACTATGCGGCAGTCGCATTTGATCTGCCGGCTCCGACATTCCGGCACGAAAAGTACGCCGAGTACAAAGCCGGCAGAAAGGGAATGCCGGAAGAGCTGGCAATGCAGCTTCCTTACTGCAAAGAGCTGTGTACGGCGCTCGGTCTGCACGTGCTTGAACTTGCAGGCTACGAGGCGGACGATATAATCGGTACCGTCACGGCGATGAGCGAAAGTTCCGGCGGCTCCGCTTATGTACTGACGGGCGACAGGGACTCGCTCCAGCTCATCTCAGACAGCGTATGCGTGCTACTGGCGGCAAATAACGATACGGTAAAGTATGATAGGGCACGGTTCAGTGAAAAATACGGGATCCGGCCTGAGTCGTTCGTAGATGTCAAGGCGATTATGGGTGACAGCTCCGACAATATCCCGGGAGTCAAGGGCGTCGGCGAAAAAACGGCACTCAAACTTATCGCACAGTACGGAACGCTTGACAGCGTTTATGAAAACCTTGATTCTGCCGGACTCGGAAACAGCGCAAGACAGAAAATGCTTGACGGCAAAGAAAGCGCATACCTTTCACAGTGGCTGGCACGTATCGACAGAAATGTTCCTCTGGGGCTTGAACTGACGGACATCAGATACACCGGATTTGACAGGGACCGTCTTTACCGGTTACTTTCCGAGCTTGAATTTTTCTCGCATATAAAAAAACTCGGACTTTCACAGTCGCACAGTTCCGTCGCAAATGATAATATTACAAACCCCTCAAAAACCGAAGATCAAATCACCGCCGGCGATACTGCAACAAAACCGTCAGAAATGGCAGATATTGACAGTTCCGGAAATGCCGCAGCTGCGAAATCCTCAGCAAAGAAAAATAATTCCCGGAATTACATTCCGGCAAAACCCGCAGATGAGGAAACCGGTCGGCAGTTGACACTCGACGACCTTCTTGCCGATACCGATAACCGGGCTGATAATGACGGTAAACCTGCAACCCGGAATGCGGAAACTTCAAATACAGATTCTCCGGAGAGACTTATAAAACAATTGGTTACCGTCAGCGGTAACAGCGACGCTTCCGATAAAAGCAAACCCGAAAGCGAAAAAATGCCGGCTTTCGGAGAAATGCCGGCGTTTGCGGAATCCGAAAACGGTGCGGATGTAAAGAAGCTTGGTGAGTTTACCGCTTTCGTGTATGAAAACGGCGAAGCGGCGTTCTTTGACGGTGTAAAAGGAATAACAGTTCAGGCTGATAATGCACGGAATGCCATGGAAAAGATAAAGCTTCCTTCTGCGGGGGTTATTGTTTATGACTCAAAATCTCTGATGAAAGTTTATCCGCAGGTTACCGTAAAAGACGATATAATGCTAATGGCTTACGTCTGCGACCCGTCAAGAGGACATTACCCGCTTGAAGAATTGTCGGAAATTTACCTGCACAGCTCGCCGGGAAGCGGCGCGGCGGGAAAAGCGTATGCCGTTTACGGAATATATTCGGAGCTTCTGAAAATGCTGGAAAGCCGGGGCATGACGTCGCTTTACCGCAATATCGAACTGCCGTTGGCGAGAGTACTCGGCGAAATGGAAGATTACGGGTTCGCTCTTGATACAAACGGACTGAATGCTTTTTCCGAAAAACTTGAAAAAACCGAGGAAGACTATAAGCAGAAAATTTTCGAGCTTGCCGGCGAAGAGTTTAAGATGAATTTCCCGTAACAGCTGGGACAGATTCTGTTTGAAAGACTCGGACTGCCGACCGGATAAAAGACAAAAACCGGCTATTCAACCAACGCCGAAATTCTGGAAAAACTAAAACCGGACCACCCGATAGTCGCTCTCATACTTGAATACAGAGCGGTGGCAAAGCTGCGTTCCACCTACTGCGTCGGACTTCTGAAAGCGGCGGACGAAAAGGGCAGAGTGCATACCGTGTTCAGTCAGACAACGGCAGTGACCGGCAGACTCGCTTCATCCGAACCGAACTTACAGAATATCCCGGTGAGAACAGAGCTCGGACGTGAAATGCGCAGGTTTTTCGTTGCCGGAAGTCCCGACAGAGTGCTTATTGACGCCGACTACTCACAGATCGAACTGCGACTGCTTGCGCATATAGCCGGGGACAGCGAAATGATAAAGGCATTCAAAGAGGGAATGGACATACACACGGCAACTGCTTCGCAGGTGTTCGGAGTACCGCCGGAAAAGGTGACAAGAGAAATGCGCAAAAGCGCAAAAGCGGTAAACTTCGGAATAGTTTACGGAATAAGTGAGTTTTCGCTGGCGGCAGACATCGGAGTTACGAGAAAAGAAGCCGGTGAATATATAAAAAATTACTTTGAAAAATATAACGGAATTTCAGAATACCTGCACGCCGCCGTTGAAAGCGCACGGGCGCTGGGTTACGTTGAAACCATTTTCGGCAGACGCAGGTATATACCGGAGCTGACCTCATCCAAGGCGGCAATAAGGAGCTTCGGGGAGCGCGTGGCAATGAACAGTCCGATTCAGGGTTCAAGCGCGGACATAATAAAGCTGGCAATGATCAACGTCAGAAACGCATTGAAAAAAGCCGGACTTGACGCAAGACTTATACTTCAGATACACGATGAACTTATAGTTGAAGCGTCTGAAAAATCTGCAAAGGCGGCGGCAGAGATCCTCGAAAGGGAAATGGAAAACGTTGTGCACCTCAGCGTACCGCTTATCGCCGAAACGTCAACAGGCAAGAGCTGGTTTGAGTGTAAGTGAAAATCACATTATTATAAAAAAGCTGCAACATTTTGAATTTTGTTGCAGTTTTTATTTTGTTCATGCAATTAACGATTATAGTAATAAAGTATATCTTATCGCTTGCTACGATGTACTATATTAAGCATTTATTGCAGTTAAATTATAAATGATAATTGAGTTCCACCTGAATTTAACGGCTTTTTATGATATTTATATAACTCAACAAACCTATCTTTTGAACTCATATAATAATCAACTGTATTGGTTTTCAACATGTATGAATAAATTGCACATGAGCGAGCTTGACAGTTTATAGATTTTTTCTCATTAAATTCAATGTCTGTGAAAATATCATAGTCAGATACAATTGAGCTTGTTTCAGAATGTTGAATCATAGCGGAAATGTAAATATAGTCA
The DNA here is from genome assembly GCA_944381095.1 of uncultured Clostridia bacterium. Taxonomy (GTDB): domain Bacteria; phylum Bacillota; class Clostridia; order Oscillospirales; family CAG-272; genus SIG673. The sequence continues at coordinate 8,930 of CALWJW010000070.1, forward strand.
TAGAACATGCTTTTTGGTTCTAATGGGAATATCTGTCCTTCGTAAGAAAAATTAATTAATTTACCATGTTCATTTTCTGCAATGAATTTATGTGCTTCTTTTGGTGGGAAATTGATTAATTCATCAAATTTTACTCCACCTTCAAAAACTTTTGAGGCTTGAAAAATACATTCTATGCTAATGCCATTCAGTTTTAGGTTAAATGCGCTTAATGAGACTCCTTTTGGGTTATCTGATTTTGTTGAGACTTCGAGGATTTTTTTGTCAGGATAAAGTTCAGAAATAGATTTATGAAACGATAATACATTCTTTTGTTTTTGAGAAAATGCCATTCCTTTTATATATTTGAATTCTACAATTTCCTCCCGATAACAAGTATCGTAATCGCTGAAAAAACAGATTTTATTTGCCATAAAAATCTCCTATGTCCACAGGTGTTGGTTCGCCGAGAAAATATTCTGGCGATATTCGTCCGCAGAAAAGTATTTCTGCTTGTGGATCGGTTGTTTCATTGATTGATTTGTTTTTTCTGGTAAAAGTTTTCTTTTCAAAAGTAGTGGTGTATTCGACTTTGTCGTTGAACATTGCTTCAAAATCCGAAAGATTGGGGCCCTTAGGAGCATCATGAGTAGCTGCGTTTGTAATACAATATATACGCTCCGTTTTTATTTCCTTGTATAGTATGGCGGGATCTATATGAAAAGCAACAGGATTCAGCAGAATCTGTTTGTAAAAAAAAGATCTAAGCAGAAATTTGTTAATGTGAGTTATGGAAATAGATATAGCATCGCAACGTTTGTCAAATCGATATGGATCATTTTGCATATATTTTAATCCTCTTTGTTCAAGTTCAGCTTTTGGAAGAATCCCGTATTTTTTTATTGAATCTACGTTTGCTACATCTGTGAAATGAACAAGTTCGGTTATTTCATGTAGTTCGATAATGTTTTTTATCTGTCGTTGTTCCTCGGTTAATATTTTAGTTTCATCGTTGATTGTGTGTTCATAGCTTGTAATCGGAGTTTTAAGGGTTTGAGGTGTTAAGTTATGGTTGCCGGAAGTAGGTTTTTTTCCGTTCAAACTTTCAATTATTTCAATTAAACCATTGTATGCAGATTCAAGTAAATCAAAAATTCCCATAGTAATATCTCCAAAATCCTTAATGTTTTTGTTAAATTGAAAAACTGTTTTTGCGGGTATTATTTATTAAGTTGCGTTTTATGCTAAGTATCAAAAATATCAGCGCAAAGGAATTGATTTGCCATTAGAGAAAATTTGGTTATCTTCCAAAAAGACTGCAACATAAAAAATTGCAGTCTTTTTGTATAGTTTTTTGATTTAATATTCGTTAGTATCCATCGAAAAGATTTTTATCAGACAATCCGTCCTTCGATAGGGCGGCAGCCCGTATGCCAGCAGGTGCATACCTGCCGGGAGCCCGCTAGGCGTGCAGGCGCTTGCCTGCTTTATTTGCAGTTCTCTTCGATAGCAACAGCAACAGCAACGGTTGCACCAACCATCGGGTTGTTGCCCATTCCGATAAGTCCCATCATCTCAACGTGAGCCGGAACAGAAGAAGAACCGGCAAACTGAGCGTCAGAGTGCATACGTCCCATAGTGTCGGTCATACCGTAGGAAGAAGGACCGGCAGCCATGTTATCAGGATGAAGCGTTCTTCCCGTGCCTCCGCCGGAAGCAACTGAGAAGTACTTCTTGCCGTTCTCAACACACCACTTTTTGTAGGTGCCGGCAACGGGATGCTGGAAACGAGTCGGGTTTGTTGAGTTTCCGGTGATGGAAACGCCGACGTTCTCAAGCTTCATTATAGCAACGCCTTCCGGAACATTGTCAGCTCCGTAGCATTTTACTTTTGCTCTGTCCCCGGTCGAGTACGGAGTTTCGCTTACGACCTTGACCTCCTCGGTGAAGGGGTTGAACTCGGTTTCAACATAGGTGAAGCCGTTGATTCTTGAAATAATGAAAGCTGCATCTTTGCCGAGACCGTTGAGGATAACACGCAGGGGCTTTACTCTTACCTTGTTGGCGTTAAGAGCAATTTTTATAGCACCTTCAGCAGCGGCAAACGACTCATGTCCCGCAAGGAAGCAGAAGCAGTCGGTCTCCTCAGAAAGGAGCATAGCGCCGAGATTTCCGTGTCCGAGACCAACCTTACGGTTTTCGGCAACGGAACCGGGAATACAGAATGCCTGAAGTCCTATACCAATAGCTGCTGCGGCGTCTGATGCCTTGACAGCGCCTTTCTTTATTGCGATAGCGGCGCCGACAGTGTAAGCCCAAACAGCGTTTTCAAAGCAGATCGGCTGGGTTTCACGCACTATTTTGTCGCAGTCGATACCCTTTGCCAAAGTGATTTCTTTACATTCCTCAATGGAGGAAATACCGTATTCTTTGAGGACGGAGTTGATTTTGTCAACACGTCTTTCGTAACTTTCAAACAATGCCATATTTTTCTACCTCCATTATTCTTTACGGGGGTCAATGACTTTTACAGCGTCATCGAATCTTCCGTATTTGCCTTTTGCTTTTTCGTAAGCGGTATTCGGGTCGTCGCCTTTTTTGATGAAGTCGGTCATCTTGCCGAGAGAAACGAATTCGTA
>CALWJW010000071.1 GCA_944381095.1 uncultured Clostridia bacterium
GTAACACCGCTTTTTTGCATTTCCTTGTGGACGTACTCATAGTCCGGCATTTTGTAGCCCCTTGGCTCCGGTGCTGATGGGAACAGAATCTCGGCAAGCCGTTTGTCCGACATCTCGTCCGGCAAGGGGTGTGACAAGCCCTTCTCCCGTGCCAAACGCAATGTCTGAATGACAGTGGTTCGGGAGCATGCGCAGCTCTGCGCAATCTGTGTGTTGTTGAGCCCGAGGCTGCTCAGCCTCAGGATCTCGCGGTAATTGGTCAGGTGATGACCTCCTTTATTGGATTCACGCTTTCACGTGCACCCATATTTTACCGCACAATCTACGACTGTTCAACTTGCGCGACGGGGGTGTTAAATTTAGCGCGACGAAAGTGTTCAACTTAAAACGACGAAGGTGTTCAACTTCAGCGGCCGAGGTGTTCAGTTCGGCGCGACATATTCAATCAGCAAAAATTTCTTTCGGAAAAGAAAAAAGGCCCAAACATCGTCTGGGTCTGCGTCCAACACAAAGAAATCACAATGATTCTTTTCAAATGGCCTTGACAACGCCTTTTTTCAGAGTTAAAATGCAACAAATCAATCACTACACCATTGCAAAAAAACAGGACTGCATTCTCTGTGTTTGCATGGATTTTCAAGCATTTTTCATGCAAGATTCCATCGCAAAAACGAGCGCAATCCGGTGCATAGTTTTTACGGTTTGGTTCATAGTTTTTTGAGACGATGTTGGTTCATTTCGAAAGTTCTGCGGTTGTTTCGCAAGATATTTGCCTTTTTCGCAAGTTATTCTGCGATAATCTTTGATGGACTCGCGTTGGGGTTGTATTATACCACTTTTTGCAAAATATCAATAGGTGTTTTTAAATTTGGAAACAAAATTGAAGTTTTTTCTGTCAGACACCCTGCATAAGATCAGCCAAAGACACCAACATCACTTTTTCGTCCTTCTCCGCTTCGGCAATCACGGCATCGGTAAAGCCTGATTTTGAGAACAGCACATAGTAGGTATGATTCCATATTGGAATTGTCAAGATATGTGCAGTCAAAAAAACGCCCAAAATTTGATTGTCAATGTTAATGCGCTGGATTTACGGAGTGGAGCATAGCAAAACGGAGAAAATCCAGCGCGGCGACCCAATCGCGGTATTTCACGGGTAACAGGCCGCCGGGATTAACGGAACAAATTCTGATGCGATTATAGTAGGTAAATATGTAACGTAAGACAACTGTCTTGACCTGTGCCCTGGTGAGCTTGTACGCCGCAATCTTATAGATTTTTTCCTTCTTCAAAGTAGCAAAGAAGCTTTCTTTTCTGGCATTGTCAAAGCAATGTCCAGCTCCGCTGAGACTTTGAATTATACCGAGTGAACATAATTCTTCTCGGAATGCCTCGCTCGTGTACTGACTTCCTCGATCGCTGTGCAGGATGACACCCTGTAAGAGTTTTCCGTATTTGCCTTTGAGCTGACGAATATTGTCTATACAAAGTTATGTTGCCTCTTGCATTGTAGCTGTAGGCTATATCACATTCTACTGACGGATACAGTAAATTACTGTAAAATATTTTTTTAAACTACTGTTATATTTTTAATTTTCGTTTTTTTCTTCGCAAACTTCTTCAATAGTAAAGTTAATCAACATTTATTTCAATAAATTCCGACATACTCGTCAAACCTTTCAGAACATACTCTTTGCAAGAGCTTTGCAATTCAATCATTCCGTTTTCAATTGCAATTTTACGAATATCATCAGCTTTCATCCCTTCTTTTATTTTGGATTTCAATTTACTGTCAAGATAAAGAATTTCGTGAATAGCTATCCGACCTTTATATCCTGTTTGATTGCAAAACTGACAACCCGCCGGTTTGAATATCGAAACCGGTTCGTTTAACCCGAGCAATTGCATCTCTGCCGGCGTCGTTTTCCCCCTTTTCTTGCATACCGGACACAATCTTTTCACTAAACGCTGAGAAATTACCGCAACCAGTGCGTCAGTTACCATATAACTGCTGACTCCCATGTCCATCAGTCTGGAAACAGCTCCTGAGGCATCATTAGTATGTAACGTACTGAATACCAAATGTCCGGTTATTGCAGCTCGTACCGCAATACTGGCAGTTTCTTCATCCCTTATCTCGCCTATCATTATAATGTCAGGGTCCTGACGAAGTATACTCCTCAGTGCTGTTGCAAATGTCAGATTCGCTTTTGTATTAACGTGCACCTGGCTGATTCCTTCCAACGTATATTCCACCGGATCCTCTACCGTAATGATATTTACCTTCGGGCTGTTCAATTCTTTCAAAAATGAATAAAGTGTCGTCGACTTACCGCAACCTGTCGGTCCTGTCAGCAATACTATTCCGTGCGGATGAACGAGTATTTTATCAATTATGGAATTTTCATACGCTGTAAATCCAAGATCCTGACGGTTGAATCTGAACGATGTCTTGTCAAGAACTCTTATTACGAATTTTTCACCGTGCACCGTTGGCAAGGTCGAAACACGAAAATCATATTCCGTACCGTTAATCGCCATATTTATTCTTCCGTCCTGCGGAATTCTTCTTTCCGCAATATTTATTCCGGAAAGTATTTTCAGTCTGGCGCATATTGCCGGATACGATTCAAGAGGAAACATTGCTCTCTCCTGCAAATCTCCGTCTATTCTGTACCTGACTTTTACTGATTTTTCCAATGGCTCTATATGAATATCACTTGCTCTGAAAGGGATCGCTTCTTTAATTATCGAATCCACCAATCTGACAGCCGGCGCATTTATTACTCCTTCTTCGCTGTCAACGGTACTCAGTCCGTTTTCCTTCGCCGCCCTTAAAATCTGTTTGTCATTTTCGGTTTGCAAAGTCTGAAGCGCACTCGTAGTAGATCTGACTGCTGTTATTGAATCCATAAGTACGTCTATTTGCGTCGGAGGAACGTAAATAAATTCTATTTTTCCCGTGTAAAATGCTGAGACCATTGATACGGCATTAAAATCTGTCGGTCTGCCTGTCGCTACCAACAATGTGCCGTCTTCGGTTTTATACAAAGGCACCATCTTGACCTTTTTGAGAAATGCCGTACTGAATCTATCCGCAATATCATCGTCAATATCGAACATATCCACTTCTGCATACGGCAGGTTGTAAAACTCTCCGAGAGCCGGCAAAGCCTGTACTTCTGTACAGTAATTCTTTACCAACATATACTTTTCCACTGTAAGATTCAAACGTTCACAGTCTTCGAGTATCGTTTCACGCTGCTTTTTCTTTATTATCTTCTTGTATATGTAATACTGAAGTATTTCAAAATTTATGTTCAAAACCTGTCTCCTGTTAATTTTCCTATTTCAGATATTGTTCTGATTACGACTCCGGTTGCTGTAAAATCGTTCTGCATTATCGCTATCATCGGCGAATAAATCGCAATAAACATTCCTCCTATAACCAGACCAAGCAATGCCAACATTACCGGCTGTATTATTCCTGTTGCCGAAAAAAGTGCCGTTTCTACCTGTGTATCAAAAAATCTGCCCGATCTGTTCAGCACGTCTTCTATGTTTCCTGTTTTTTCTCCGGTAGAGATCATTTGTATAAGCATCTGAGGAAACAGCTTATATGCTTCCATTGCAAAAGTCAACGACGTTCCCTGACGTACGTCCTCAATTACAGCTCTGAACTGTTTTGACGCATATCTGTTTCCGAGCAGATTACAAACAACCTCGAGTGCATCGACCATATCCATACCGCTTTCCAATAATAGCCCCAAGGCTTTTGTGTACTTGCTCGCAACCATGTTTGTCTGCACTTTTTTCACCAACGGCATCTTATACTTGAATGTATCAAAAGCCATTTTTCCTTTTTCCGTCTGCAAAAAAACAAAAAGTAACGCAAATATCAGTACCACTGCATAAAGCAAATATGTTCCGTTTGCTCTTAACCATCTGCTTGCTGCAAAAACGGTTTCTGTTAGTAAATTAAGATTGCTGATTTCCATTTCTTCCAGCGTTTCTTCAAACTGCGGTACGATGAAAAGAAGCATAAGCAAAACTACGCCTACAAACATTATCGACATAATTATCGGATATGCCAGTGCGCTTTTTATTTTTCTTTTTAACTGGACCTCTGCTTCGTAATAATCTGCAAGATTTCCGAGAACCTTTTCAAGTGAACCGGAAATTTCACCTACATAAATCATACTTCTGAAAAACTCAGGAAAAACTTTTTTATGCTTTTCCATAGCTTTACTCAGCAGATAACCGGTTTTCACATCATCGTATATCATGTATAGTATTTTTTTCAAAAATCCGGAAAAGCTCTGTTCTCTGAGTTGTCCTAATGTGTCAAGTACTGAAATTCCCGAGTTCAGCATTATTGCAAACTGCCGGCAAAACGTTGTAAGTTCTGAAACAGAAATACTACCGGTCAAAGAAAAAAACGGATTAGGTGATACATCTTTGGTTTGTTTGCAAGCTATAAGATATAGATTTTGCTGTGCCAGTTTTTTTCTCAGATCCGTTTCGTCTTCGGCTATGAAAGTTCCCGTAAATTTTTTCTTTTCAATATTTACAGCTGTATATTTGAATTTTCGCACTTTACCCTCCGATAAATAATGACAAATATAATTCCACCAGTCTTTCACCGTAAAAATATCCGATAATACAGCCTGATCCTAAAAACGGAATAAACGGATATTCCCGCTTACCAGTGTTTTTATTTATTGCACTCAGGATACTCAGTACTACTGCCGCCACTACACAAGAAACAAGCGTAGAAAAAAAAGATGACTTTAAACCAAGGCAAAGACCGGCAGCTGTCATAAATTTCACATCACCCAGACCAAGTCCTTCTCTTTTCAGCAATATCTTTGAACCTAAATAACTGCCTCCGAAAAACAAAAAGCAAAACAGCATTCCAAACAGCCTTGAATATACACTTATAAATCTATCACTCAGGCAAAGTACAACTCCGCATATTGCAATAAATACGATCATGCGATCAGGCACAAAGCAGTCGTCGAAATCTGTAAATATCACCGTTAATACAGCTGTACAAAATAACATACCGAAAACTGCATAAACTACCGATGTGTTTGCAAAACATAACCAGCTCGCACACCATAATATTGCCGAACAAAACTCCACAAAAAAATATCTGAAACTTATTTTTTCCTTGCAGTCCCTGCACCTTCCCCTGAGCAGAAGCCAAGACAACATAGGAATATTGTCATAAAACCTTATTTTTCTTTTGCAGCACGGACAAAACGATCGTCCCTTTACGACACTGATTCCTTTTGGAATACGGTATATGAGTACGTTTGTGAAACTCCCTGCACAACTGCCGAAAATAAACGAAAGAACGGCGAACACCGTGTAATAATAACTACTCATTTTTCTCACCGTAACCCCAATATGTCACTTTTCCGTTTTCGGTTTCTACCTGTAACAAAACACTGGATATATTTCTGACAACAAGCACCATTTTCGACCCTTCGGATGAATACCACTTTACATCATATTCATTGAATCTTTCGTCATCTAATCGCCAGTATTCTCCGGATACGAAATATTCTCCTATCTGATCTACATCTGTTTTCTGATAAAATTCATCAAGTACCAGCCTACTGCTTTTTACATTGACAAGTGACATCGTTATCATTGCTGTGATGAGAAACATTATAAATGTCATCAGTATTACCGAATATGCCAGTATGAATCCTTTTTTTTTCATTACTGCCCCCCGCCTGCCAGATCAAAACGGCTGACATATTTTTCTCTCATGGAAAACACATTGTTCATATCCTTGTCGGTGACCGAGGCATAGAAACCTCCGTTTAAATCTATCGTCATAACGAAATAGGCTTCATCAGAACTTATGCAACGCGTATAATCAGATTTATAGTAAATTTGAGCAATAAATGACGAAAATTCGATTTTTATTTGCAAGTATTTTTCACAATTTTCGCGAAAACCGTCCTTGCCGCTCACCTTGTAGCATTCAAGCAAATTTGATATTTCTCCGACAAAAAAATTTGTATTTTCGGTCTTCCGGCTTACAGACGAGGACATCAGAACAGTTGATACAGACATTGAAAAAATCATTGCTATCAGTGCCATTGCAATCACTGTTTCAAGTAATGAAAATGCATTTCTTTGTTTTTTATTGGATTTTTTCATTTTCAAAACTCCATTGGCATTAACAAAATCACTTGAGGATTGGGTTTGCCATCATAAAAAAACAAAAGTTTTACAACTTGTCCGTCAAAAACCTCAAACCTTATGTCATCCACAAAATCAAACTGAATATAGGCCATGTTGAACCCTTCGAATTTTAAAATTTTATTACTTCCGTCAAATGATGCAGCGCCGACTTTACTCTCGCCTGAATATATAACTATTTCCTGACCTGAATCTCCTCCGGCTTCAATTCTGTAACCGTCTTCTCCGGTGCTGTAAACGGAGTATTTGTCGTAAAATGCGCTTAAAGCCACTCTTGCCCTGCTTAAATCATATTCTACCTGTGAATCGTGTTCACTTTGATCAGCCTGGTTTATCACAAGCGTCAGAAGCGTCGCTATCGATCCCATCAAAAAAATCGTAACCGCAAGTGCGACGGCAAGTTCCGCTAATGTAAAACCCTTTTTACAGCTTTTTACTACTTTCATAATTTCCTTTCTGCATATCAGAAATTATTCATCCTGTTAAAATGATTCATGTACAGAGCACCGTACAGATCCAGGTTATCAGTTAAATATACATTGTTTTCTTTGCCGGGAGAAAAGTACCGCAAAACTATTCCGCTTTCATCCTCTCTGTTAAGGTAGTCAACAATATATCCGTATTCTTCCGGCATATTGAAAAGTATAAATTCAGGTTCAGCAAGATATGCCGTCTGCATATTATGCTGTCTTATCAGCAATGCCTGCTTTACAAAATACCTGAAATTTTCTGCCGCTATCCCTTCAAGCGTTTCCGGAACCGGTCGTTGCATAAACGCAGGAAGTCTTTTGGTTTTTCTTGTATACGCCTTGGATTTTACGGTCGGACTTTCAGAAACCGACATATCCGCATTTTCGATTGCCGTCATAGCCTGATTTCCGGATCCATCTGTCATTTCGCTTTCGGGAGCACTGCTGATTTCATTGAAATATATTGCTGACTCCTCTATTACATTTTTCTCTTCCTCTTCTTCAAGGGTAGTCATTTTTTTCCGGCGCGCTTTCTCAGTAGCATTTAGCACCGCAATCTGAGCAAGGTCGTTGTTGAACAGGCTACTCTCATTAAGTATTTTGTCACTTCTCAGAATATTGTAGCCGAACGGCAAAAATGTGTATCCAACCGTTTTCCCACTCATCGACACACTGTACATGGCACAGTCCGGCTTGATATCTACGAAAATAAAGTTGGCTCTGCGGGTTTTAGGTCTGAGCGCGAACACTGAATTCAACGAAGCTGACGATGCATATGTAGCGTTTTTAACATAAAGCTTACATTTTGAGAGAGCTTTGTAAACAGTGTTTAAGAGTTCTTTATTTACCATTACTATCTCAAATGTCGTGTTTGTTTTATTAGCACTAACTATAAATTTATTGAATTTAACGTTCTTGTAGAATCTGTAAAGCTCTTGCATCTGAGTTTCGAGCGCCTCATTCATTTTTGAACGCTTAATAGTCGGCATTGTAATTATATCAGTCCCTACCGTTCTGTCCGGTAAAACAAGCCACACTGCAAATGACTGACTGATGTGCTGCTGTTCCATATACTCTGAAAGCGTTTCTTCTATAACTTTATCCCACTCGCCTCTGTTAAGCGCATCAACGGGGGCAGGGATATACTCTACCTTAGCGCTCCCGGTATCCTTTCCGAAAATGCGCATTATCTTCACATTTGCATTTACAGTATCAATCCCGATTATTATGTTAAGTTTTTTATTATTCAATCCCATTCGTCATTACCTTATATTTTGTTACACAATCAAAAAATACTTATACCGTAAGTATAAGCATTTTTTGTATTAATTTAATCAGTTGGATGTATAATTAAACATATACCAACCTGAACCAAGTGAAACGGGTGTTGTGGCTCCACTCGGAAGACTCGCTACTCCATCGGCACTAGTACCAAGCGTTATCTTTGTTATCTCGCCGTTATCGTAAAGATAAGCTTCACCGGAAGTCGGAGCGCCTGATGGTTCAGTGTCGCTGTTTATAAAGCAGTTATCACTCAAATCAATATCAGCGGTGTCAGAGGCTGAATTTTCAGCGAGGTATGTAGTTATGGCCGATTTGAGATCGGCTTTTGCAGATGTTTCCTTAGCGTCACTCATTATGCTTCCGAATGTCGGGATGAGTATCGCCGACAAAATCGCTATAACCGCTATAACTATGACCAACTCAACTAATGTAAAACCTTTTTTCTTTTTCATTATTTTTTCATTTCCTTTATTTGATATGCGTATTGGTTACAAAGCCATTATTAAAAAGCACACTTGTCAGGCTGACGGAGACCCGTCAGCCTGACAAATCCCTCACAAAATCACTTCAAAGATATTTTCGCAGAAACGGCAATAGGCTTATGTGCTTCGTCATAAGCAAAGACGATTATACTTGAAGGTCCTTTTACTCCTGTAGCCAAAGCCGTATCATCGTAAACCAATTTACCGTCAATCAAACCGATATTCGGGTTACCGAAATCAGTAGTTTTATCGGGAGTTTCGCCGCCGCTTACGAATCTGAGTTCCTTTACAACATATTCGTAGCTAAGCTTTTCGTCAACTTTATCAACCTTTTCGTTATAAACCAGTACTCCTTCACCGCCCGTTTTATAAATTACCCCTCCGATGTGTATTACTTTGAAGTATGAAACCGAATCTGAAAGGGACTCATCAATTGAAAATGCAAGTTTTTTTGTTTCCTTGTCGTAGGAAGCTCCAACAGAAGCTATGCCTACATCAAGCGTACCGCTTTCAGTGGCACCCGTTGCTACGAAAGAATTAAAGATATCTTCATTTCCGGTTGCAAATATCTGTCCTGCTCCCCATGTATTTGCAACGGTTTTAATTACCGTTCCTTCATTCGAGCAATTTTTGAATGTAACCGCAGCGGGAGACTTAGTAAATACTACAAAACCGGCGCAAGCAGTATTAGCTCCTTCAATCTTTCCTTTGTTTACACAGTTCTCAAAGGAAATCTGAGCATTTTCGGACTGGGTATTTGCAAATCCGCTGACATACATAATCATCGTGGAGTTCAATACATTGGTTTCATTTGTGCAGTTGACAAACGTTGTTGTGTGGTTTCCACGTCTTTGTGCCTGCATTACAAATACTCCGATTGAAGTATTCGCGCAATTCACCGCATCAATAAATCCGGTAGTTTTGACATTTTCAAAAACGACATCGCATTCACCGAATCCTGATGTTACCAAGCCCGTCACCGAATAGCTTCCGGTGGCGGCAAAATTGACCGTTATATTTTTCAGTTTGAAATCGCCGACCTGACCGAAAAGTTCGTTCATTTTCGAGACTTTACTTTTGTCAGGATCCACCGCTACATCTATATCATCTACATTGAGAAGTGAATAACCGTTACCGTCAATCTCTGCCGTAAAATAATTACCCGCACCGTTGTTATCATATGCCGGCTGTTTTACGGTTTTTCCTGAAAAATCAATATCAGCTGTCAGTTTGTAGTAATGCTTGACATTGACCTTATTAAGCATATTCTGGAACTGTTCAAAGTTTGAAATAAGATACGGTTCCTGTGCCGATCCGGTTCCTCCGGCAAACTCCGAAGTCTTTTCTATTACGGAATAAGTAAATTCAAGAGCAAAATCGTCATATTTTACTGTCGCGGTAAATGTTCCCACCGTTGCGTTGGAAAAACCTTCGACGGTTATACCCGTATTGGTTCCGGGATATACGATGTCCTCGGGGGCATCTTGGCCTTTTATTGTTACCGACAAAACAAACTGCAGTTCACCCTCGCCCTTGTAATATGTATCTGCCGGTTTTGTCTTAAACTGAATTCCCGTTACATCGCCCTTGTCACATCCCGAAAAAATGAACACTCCCGTGAGTACCATCAAAGCACACAACGCCAAAAGCGCTACTTTTTTCATAGTTAATCTCCTTTTCGTAACTTAAATCTTAAATGTTAATGGGTTTGTTTATTAAAGATTTGGTATATTTATGTTATCCGCTTGATATTATCGCACGGCAATTGTATTTAATCCGCTTGAGTACCGTAGTATTTTACAAAGAGTATTTGCTCATGATCGCCCGATTTTCTGGACACAACTACTTTCTCTATCTGCACGCTTGTCTTATAACAGTGCACAGAATCGCCGTCAGAAGCCGGCGGAATACTCAACGTTATTCCTCCCTGCGTTATGCTTTTTTTCCAGTTTGCAGACGTATTAGCAGGTTTATTCAAAGTAACATCCTTTGTATTGCCCACCACGTCAACTCCGGTATTTTCGTAATACACGGTACCGAAATCTGTCTCTTTCCGGTCATAGTAGGTAATTTTATCCTTGTAGAAAACTTTGACTTGCAGGTTTTCAAGCTCAAATCCGCTAAGTCCGTATACACCTTGCGGTAACTTGACCTCTACTACCGTGGTGCCGCTAACCGTAGTAGCACCGGATTCCACGTCCCCGGCAGATGCCCCATCGTCTGAGGGTACCTCATCAATGTAATCTGATCCTGTAACATAATCGTAAGCATTGGTCAGGTATCCGACACCTTCGTCAAATCTTGTTCCTTTAAGTACACCTTCATCCCAATATGTTGCTATTGCGATTATCTTTTTGTAGTCGCCGTAGCTTGTTTCTCTCACCGTAATGCTTTCAAGGTCAGACAACGAGAAATGCGGTCCGTCATCTGTGTCATCCTTCTTGAACAAAAACTCTATTGAAGGCACTGCATACTTGGCAAGCAGAGGCTTTCCCTCGACCGGTGCCGTAACGGCATCCCACCAATTCGCCAATTGTTCTTCGTTCATTCCACCTGCATAAACAGTGAATCCGCCACTCGCTACCGAATAATAATCATACCTATTTATTCTGTAATCCTTGTCGATTTCAAAATCGGTATTCTCATACTTAACGTTGTCAAGTATTTCCGACCCTCTGTTAGGCTGCAAAACAACCACGTTAGGCGGCAGATTCAGCAGAGACGAATCAATTCTTGTCGGAATTATTACTGTAAGTGTATCATCGGAAAATCCCCAGCTGAACGCATTTGGACCAATCCCCTTGACATTATCGGGAAGCTCAAATGCGCATGTGAGTTTTACTTCTCCCGTGAAAGTCTCGTGAAAACCTTTTATGGTAATATCTGCCCCCGGCGCCACCACAACGTTGCTCCTCTCTTCTATCACTCCTTCACCGATCTCAGCAGTGAACATATCTCCCGTGGAGCTTACGTAAATGGTTCTTTCCGTACTGAACTGTGCCAGATAATTATCAACCCAGACGTTATTTGAATCTCCCATAACGCTGAGGATTTTTCCTCTAATATCGTTGGACGACAAC
>CALWJW010000072.1 GCA_944381095.1 uncultured Clostridia bacterium
GCTCGTAGGCATCGTACGGTTTCAGAAGTCCCGCCATATCCTTGATGCAGATCGAGTCTGCACCCATTTCTTTGAGCTGCTTTGAGAAATTTGCAAAATACTCATTATTGTGTATCGGCGATGTCGTATACGAAAGCGCTACCTGACAGTGTCCTTTTTCCCTTATGGTCGCATCGATCGCGGTTTTCAGGTTTCTCGGGTCATTGAGGGCGTCGAAAATCCTTATTATATCTATTCCGTTCGCTATCGACTTCTGTACGAAGTAGCTGACAACGTCGTCTGCGTAATGCCTGTATCCGAGTATATTCTGTCCTCTGAAAAGCATCTGGAGCTTGGTATTCTTTACTTTGTCGCGTATCTTTCTGAGTCTCTCCCACGGATCCTCGTCAAGGAAACGCAGACAAGCGTCAAATGTCGCTCCGCCCCACGCTTCAAGCGAATAATATCCGACTTTATCCATCTGCTCGAGTATCGGCAGCATTTCTTCTGTCGTCATTCTGGTCGCTATCAGCGACTGATGAGAGTCACGAAGCGCCGTTTCGCATATTTTTATTTTTGCCATAGCTTTATTTTCCTTTCTTCAAATTAACCGAAACAGCTCAGCAGTACCCCTGCCGCAACCGCAGAACCTATTACGCCCGCAACATTCGGTCCCATTGCGTGCATAAGGAGGAAGTTTCTCGGGTTTGCCTTCTGACCTTCGATCTGCGACACTCTCGCCGCCATGGGGACAGCCGAAACTCCTGCGCTTCCTATCAGAGGATTGATCTTTCCCTTGGTGACAAAGCACATAAGTTTTGCAAACAGCAGTCCGCCTATTGTCGAAACTATGAAAGCAAAAAGACCGAGAACAATTATTTTTATAGTGTCCCAAGCAAGGAATGACTCGGCATTTGCGGTAGCTCCTACGGAAACTCCGAGCATTATCGTGACGATGTTTATCAGTTCATTCTGCGCCGTCTTTGAAAGCCTGTCGGTAACTCCGCACACCGTAAACAGGTTTCCGAGCATAAGGAAGCCTACAAGCGAGGTTGCGTCCGGTACTATCAGACAAACGACGAGTGTTACTATTATCGGGAAAATCACTTTTTCCGTCTTTGATACCGGACGGAGAGTTTTCATCTCGATTTTTCTTTCCTTTTCCGTTGTCAGCAGCCTCATAAACGGCGGCTGTATGATAGGTATCAGGGCCATATACGAATACGCCGCTATCGCAATCGCTCCGAGAAGTGCCGGGGCGAGTATCTTCGTGACAAGTATTGCGGTAGGACCGTCGGCTCCTCCGATTATACCGATAGCCGATGCCTGACAAAGGTCAAAACCGAGAATTATCGCACCCAGAAACGCCACAAAAACGCCGAGCTGAGCCGCTGCGCCCATAAGAAGGCTCTTCGGGTTGGCTATCAGCGCAGTAAAATCTGTCATCGCTCCGACCCCGAGGAATATAAGCGACGGATAAAGTCCTGTCTTTACACCGAGATAAAGGATGTCCACAAGTCCGCCCTCATTGAATACTTTTTTCACAACCTCAGATAACGGAAGTGAATCGTCAACAAAAAAGCTCATGTGGAATATATCGGCACCCGGGAGATTGGCAAGCAACATTCCGAATGCAATGGATGCGAGCAAAAGCGGTTCGAATTTTTTCACTATTGCGAGGTAAAAAAGGATTCCTATTATCACGTACATTCCGAGATACTGCAAAATCTTCGTGGTATCCCCGCCGGCAAACAATTCGTAAACGCCTGTGCTCTTTATGAAGTTCATTATTGCGTCTGCCATAAATCACAAGTTCCTTTCTTCAGTTTTTTTCTGCTTTCCGATCAGTTCATCGAAACGAGCAGATCACCCTGATTCATGGTCGCACCCTGTGATACGTTGACTGATGCAATTGTTCCGTCCTGAGGAGCCTTGATTTCCTGTTCCATTTTCATGGCTTCGAATGTAAGAAGGTCGTCGCCCGCTTTTACGCTGTCTCCGACTTTGACGAGTACTTTTGTTATTGTGCCGTTCATCGGCGCTTCGACCTTAACTGCACCGCTCGCTCCGGTTGCCTTCGGGGCAGCCGGCTTCGGAGCCGCTTTGGGTGCTGCGGGAGCCGCTTTGACAGCGGGAGCCGGAGCTGCCGGTTTTTCAGCGACCGTTTCGGTGCCTGTTACTTCTTCGATTTCTACCTCATAGACTGTTCCGTTTACGGTAACGTTATACTTTTTCATCTTTCTTACTCCTTTATCCTTATCTTCTTTTTCTGAATGATACCACTCTGAATGCCGCCGGCGAAGCTGTCTGTTCGTCTGCGCGCATCTGAGTCACCGCGGCTACAATCGCCGCAACGATTTCCCCGTCGTCTTCCGCAACTTCCTCTGCCGTTTCGGGAACTACCGGTACAGCGGGTTCGGTCAACGTCTTTTCAGTGCTTACCTTATTTTCAATGCGGTAAAAAACGACTCTGAAAAGTTCAAGAAATCCCCAGATTATGCAAAGCACGGCAAAAACGGTTATCATGCCCAGCGCAGCTGTCTGAAGTCCGTGACCGAAAAATCTTCCCCATATATCGTCGCCGTACTCGTCGACAAATTTCGTCGTTTCAGCAAGATAAATAATTGAATTCATATTCAGTATTCCTTTCCCTGCCGTTTTCAGATATTTGCGTTCATCATTTCTATGCCCGCGCATATTCTCTGACGCAGCTCTTCAAACCCGACTATATCGTCGACCTCTCCGATCCTCGCCGCTTCGGCGGGATCACAGTGTTCGCTCTTCCATTCCGCCGTCTTTTCCTTGCGGGTCTTTTCGGGATCTGCGGAATCGGCTACTTCTTTTCCGTAGAGGAAGGTTACCGCCGCTTCCGGAGCCATTGTGCTTATCTCAGCGCTTTCAGCGGCATATACCATATCCGCTCCCACGCTCTTGGTCCCCATGACGGTTCCGGCAAGACCGTACGCTTTTCCGAGTACTGCGGTCACCATTGCGGTCGGTGCCTGAGCGTATGCGTATGCAAGTCCGGCTACCGCGCTTGCGTAGCAGGCGCTTTCGTTTTCGGCGTCTGCTACTGCTCCTACCGAATCTACAAGCGTAACCACCGGCATTCCGTAATCTCCGCAAAGGTTGATAAGGCCTGCCGCTTTTTTCGCCGCATCAGGAGTTATCGCTCCGCCCTTTACCTTCGGATTGTTCGCCACTATTCCGCATCCGTATCCGCCGACCGTGACAAGCGCGGTTATCATTTCGGGTGCGTAACCTGCCGAAAGCTCAGTTACCTTTCCGTTATCGGCGATCGCTTTTACTACGCCGTACATATCACCGCTTCTGACCATTTCCTCTGTTTCCGGAGTAAGTCTGTTGAGGTCGTCATCGGTCTCAGCCATCGCCGGAGATTCCGAATTGGACGGCAGATAAACCAGTACCTCTTTTACCTTTGCGGCAAGCTCACTGTCTGAGCAGACAATGTCGATCTCACCCTTTTCCGATGCTGCCGCCGGCGTTGCCTTTGCCTTTGTGACAAAAGGCGAAGCAACATACATTTCAGACTTATCCGAAGCTATGACCACGTCACACATCTGTGCAACTGCCGCCATGCTTCCTGCGCAGACGCCGCTGAGCACCGCTATCTGAGGAATATATCCGCTCGCAGCCGCGGCTTTGTTCATAACCTTTGCGTATGCCGCCAGCGCAGCCGCGCCTTCCTCGATTTTTGCCCCCGCACTGTCAAATACAGCTACAACCGGTGCCCCCGCTTTGATTGCCGTCTCGTAAAGGGAGCATATCTTTTTCGCACCGTACTCTCCGAAAGCTCCTTTCATTCTCGAGCTGTCCTGGACATAAGCAAATACCAATCTTCCGTCCACGGCTCCGTATCCTGTCACAACGCCTTCAAAGTCGCTTGCTTTCTCTCCGGTATCAGCCTTTGTGGAAACCTTTTTCACATAAGCTCCGAGCTGACAGAATGTTCCCTTGTCGAAGATGCCGTCAAGCAAACTCATCGCCGGGCTTTCCGCCGTGATCTCGCTTTTAAGCGTTGCGGCGGACTTACGCTTTTTACCTTCCATTTTATATCCTCCATTTATTGATTTGCCGTTTTATAACGTGACAAAATGCCGTTTTTATGTCATGGTCTGTTATTCGTGTGTCAGCTACCATACACAAAAAAACATTCTATCCCATTTTAAATTCAGTATACAGTTATTATTTCTAACCCTCAACCGTTAAAGTTATATTTTCCGTGAACAAAACGTTAACATTGGAAAAAAGCGGATAACCGCCGCTGTCATGCACAGCATACCGGCTATCCGCTTGAAAGCCTGAGCAACTCCGTCAGGCAAATATCGTGATCCTGTCAAACAGTATTTCCGTAATCAGGTCCACAATCCAGATTATTATGTTTCCGATTCCCGTCACAAGCACGAGAATTCCCACTATGAGACAAAGAATACTTCCTGTCTCAAAAAACCGTATTATCCTGTAAATGCCTCCTATCAAGACACCGAAAAAAATCTGAAGGATAACTTTCAGGATCTTCGGCAACGCTTCGTAAGCCTTTGTCAACTTTCTGCTTTTGGACATTTCACCCACCTGCTTTCTTGATTTATTTTGCTGTAAAATAATTATATAACGTTGTGTACGGCTTGTCAACAAATAATTAGAATTTTTTATTATTTTTTTTGAAAACTATTGACTTTTGTGTTAAGCGGTTGTAGAATACTACCCGTAAATGCAAGCGTGAAACAAATAGCATTTAAGAAAGGAAGTGTGTCATAGCAATGACGAGAACAAACGGCAGACTGGTCCTGAGACTTCTGCTTCTCATTGTTGTTACAGTAGCTCTGACAATGCAGGCGGCATGCTCTTCGGCGGATACAAAAACCTTTACGCTGAACGTGATATCGGCCGACGGTCAGACAAGGACTGAAACAATCAAAACCGAGAAGACAAAGCTCGGCGACGCGTTGGTTGACGAGGAAATCATACCTTTTTCCGAAGACGGATTTGTAACGACCGTCTACGGCGATGATCTTTCTTCGCTTTCAAACGACAAGCAGATGGCTTACTGGGCGTTCTATATCGGCGATAATTACGCTGATACCGGAATTTTCGACACCGATATTACCGACGGCGCAGAATATACTCTCAAAGTCGACATCTACGTCTATCCGGAAAGCTGACCCCGGATGACACCCGAAACCCGCCGTGCAATCAGTCGGCGGGTTTCGCTTCACTGAAAATTTCCGCGCGTACCGATAAAATATATTCGTATGCGGTGTAATTTATTCACAGAGTCTGATCCCCGTTTTCCCCATATGTCGCCGGACTTTTTGCCGGCAGATAATTTCAGGGTAAACGGTCGGATCGGATAGCTTGATCAATACCGGGCGTCCTGAATGCTCTTCGCAGCGCACGCCTGACTCTGAAAATAATCAAACAAAGAATTCCGGAGGTATATTCATGAAACTCAGAAACGGATATAAGATCGTCTTTGCAGGCGATTCGACAACAGACGCCGACAAAAGATCCACCCAGGATTTGCTCGGAAACGGTTATGTAAGACTTATAAGAAATGCCCTGACGGCGTTTCATCCGGAAATGGAAACATTCATCGTTAATTCCGGAATCAGCGGAAACAAGTCGTCCGACCTTCTCGCAAGATGGGATGCCGATGTCAGCGCTCACAATCCCGACATAGTTTTTTGCATGATAGGAATAAACGATGTATGGCGTCATTTTGACTATCTCGAAGACAGTTCACGTTGGCTGAGCGAAGACGATTACAGAGCAAATCTCAAAAAAATGGTGGAAAAATCAAAAGGTTTTTATGAGCTGGTTCTCCTGACTCCCTATTACATGGAAAGCAACAGATCTGACGAAATGCGGCTGATGACAGACAGGTATTCCGAAATTGTCAGAAAAACCGGAGCGGAATGCAAACTTCACGTGATCGATACACAGGCGAGATTTGACAAATATATGAAGAGCAGACCCGGTCAGTCGATCTCCTGGGACAGAGTGCATCCGGGAGCTGTGGGTTCGGTACTGCTTGCCGACGAGATACTTAAATTCCTTGAATCCTGATAAGGTTACTTAAACACATTCCGACGTCCTTTCGTTTGGATGAGGAAAGGATTTTTCAGAGGGCGGGTGTAATTATGTACGATGAATTCCGGAAGTCTGAATTTTGGCTGAGCGGTCATGAAGGGGCGGTCATTTTCCCCGAAGCTCCGAAAAAAGGCAACCCTTATATTTGGCGCGCTGAATTTCCGGGAGCTTTCGACAGCGTAGACCGGGAACTGCTTCGCCGCGGCTGGCATCTTGTGTATTACAGGATTAGCGATCTTTTCGGATGCGACGAGGCAGTTTCAAAAATGCACGCATTTCAGCGGTATATAGAAAAAAAATTTTCACTCAGCGACAAAGCCGTGATTTTCGGGTTCAGCCGCGGCGGTCTTTACGCTGTCAGTTATACGGCAGCTTTTCCCGAAAAAGTTGCGAAGTTGTATCTTGACGCCCCGGTTCTCGACGTTTTCAGCTGGCCCGGCGGCTTCGGCAGAGGAGACGGAAGTCCGGAAGACTGGAAAATATGCAAAAGCCTTTACGGCATCAAGGACGGCGTAAAAAATTTTCCGCAAAATCCGATAAACAAACTGCCGATCCTGATAAATCACAGAATACCGGTAATTCTCGTTGCGGGTGACGCCGACAGCGTGGTACCGCTTAACGAAAACGGTAAAATACTCTATGCCGATTATATGCTTTACGGCGCTCCGGTAAAGTTTATTATCAAACCCGGAATCGGTCATCATCCTCACAGCCTTGAAGAGCCCGGAGAAATTGCCGACTGGATAGAGCTCTGACCGCAACGGACAGAAATAATTGCCTTTTCTCGCTCTGATTTGAATTTCACTATTGACAAATCGGACTTTTTGTAGTACAATATTAACGCTCTCAGGAGCTCAAATGGGGACGTAAAGGTTTCGACGGGGATTTTGAGGCATGATAAGCGCAGCGAGCTGAGTAATCTCGTTAAAGGCTCAACTTAAAAAATAAACGACAACGATACAGTTGCTATGGCTGCCTGAGTAAATTTTCCCTCGGGAAGATTTACCGGCAGTGCCGCGGCTCCTTATGCCGCCCGTTCCCTCGGATAATATCGCGGATCCGACCGGAGCGTCATGTAAGCGATGAACCTGCATCGGCGGTTTTCCGTTGAACCGGTCAGGAACAAAACGGATACCTGATAAAAAGCATGTCAGCCTGCGTTTTTGATGGGAATTTCAAATGACTGACTGCCTGCGGAGAAAGTTATGTCAAGGGGTTTTCGGACACGGGTTCGACTCCCGTCGTCTCCACCAGCCCGGATGGCCGGGCAGCCCTGTATCGTGCCGACTTTGAGAAAAATAGTTATTTCAGCGCGCGACAGGGTGTTAAGTTTAAGTTCCTTTTTTCTCCACCAGCCCGGATGGCCGGGCAGCCCTATATCGTGCCGACTTTGAGAAAAATAGTTATTTCAGCGCGCGACAGGATGTCAGGTTTTGTCCGGGAAATCAGGACACCTTGATATCTGCAAAATCTGTGCTGTTTGATGCACTCAGAATTCAACTTGGTTTTCGACACAAAATTAAATACGGAGACATAGCTCAGCTGGTCAGAGCGTTCGCTTCACATGCGAGAGGTCGTGGGTTCGAGCCCCTCTGTCTCCACCAGACTCCGGACCGAGGTCCGGAGTTTTTTGTTGTTATCTGAAAAGATATTTATTACGGTTAAAAAAATGAGTACGTTTATCCGGTTGGGGATGTATCCGTCCGTGTTTACTGAGTAAAATTTCTGTTTTTGTTTATCGTGATGTATATTTATTTTGTTTGTTAAAATCGCATAGCTTTTCCGTTTTCACAAAGAATATATTGTTGGGTTATGATAACGTCTGTTTTTTCGTTTTTGCCGAAAAGGGGGATTAAGAAAAAATGAATCTGAAAATAACCGAAACAAAAAAATACGATATTGTGATTTGCGGAGCCGGTTGCGCCGGATTCTGCGCGGCTGTTTCCGCAGCAAGACTCGGGTGTAGGGTTGCACTTGTGGAAAAATACTACGGGCCGGGCGGTATACTTACTGTTCTCGGAAACAATTCAATTGACAGATTCAATAACCCTTTCAGGAAATCCGGCAAAATGGTGATAACCGGCATTGGCTGGGAGTTGGTTATGAAACTTTATAAGGACGGTTTTGCAGCTGTGCCCGATATGGACGCACCATATGAAAACCACTGGCAGTACGGAGTAAGAGTAAATCCGGTAGCCGCTGCCAAGAAAATGGACGATATGCTTATTCAGTCCGGCGCAGATCTGTTCTACGGACAACCGGTAGTTGACGTCATTACCGCAGGCAGACTGATAGACGGTGTGGTTATAGCTTCCAAATCCGGACTCAGGCAGCTTTTTGCCGATATTTTCATTGACTGTACCGGAGACGGAGACATAGCTTTTTTTGCCGGAGCCGAAACACTCGACGGTGACGGCAAAGGAAATTTTCAACCCGGCACACTGCGTTTTTATCCGGCTACCGACAGTAAAGAAAGAATTTTTGACTGCGGAGACAACAGAAATCATGTTGTTATGAACGTGACTGACAGCGACAGCCTCACCCGCTCCGAAATTTACGCCAGAGCAATGATATATTCGGATATGGTAGGTTCCGGCGAAAGAATTATGGCGGTAGCACCGGCAGTTGCACCGCGGGAAGGCAGAAGAATTGCCGGAATTACCGAGATGAAAGCAGAGGATTACCGAAACGGCACTGTTTTTGATGATTCGGTTTGTTACACACACTGGTTCATAGACATTCACAGAAACGGACGTAGTTCTCAAATCGAATATGTTAAAAATCCGGAAACTCCCACGGTCAGACTTTCCTCAATGATATCGAAAAACTTTGACAATCTTATGATGGCGGGAAGGTGTATTTTCTCCGACAGGGAGACGAATTCCGCTTTACGGGTTAAGGCGAGTTGTATGGCAATGGGGCAGGCGGTGGGAACTGCGGCTTACACGGCAATAGCCGACAGAAAAGCCGTAAAAGACGTTTCCGTCCTAAAAATCAAAGACTCTCTTGCTGAACAGGGAGCCGTGGTTCCGGGACTATGCCAGGGGCTTGATTTCAGAAAAGTTATGCTGTGAAACGGTCAGGCATTTAAAGACCTTATCCGGTCGCACCGGAATACAGAGCTTTTCAACACTTTTTTCTGAAAACTAACACTTTTTGTAATACTCACAAAGCACCGTTCGGTCAACACCTTAATTATTATCCGCCTTATGCGGTAGGAGGATCTGTAATGACAGAAAAAAATGTAATGATTGCTGTTTTAAACGAAACAGGTAACGAATCCGAAGTGATTCGCCAGACTCTCGAATATTTCGGGTTCATTACCGTTGTCAGATATATTGGCAGACCGGATGACTTTATTTCGTTGCTTGCGGACAAATCAGATGATTTCAGATACAAATACCTGATTATCTGCTGTCACGGCGATAACGGCAATTTTGTAATGCCTCAGCTTAGCCCCGAAATTTACTCTGAAGGAGAACCGCGCGGAAATTTCACTCCGGAAATAATTTCGAAAATAATCCGGCTTGAAAACAAAACCGTCATCAGTTCCGGCTGCACTACCGGCAATGAAAAAACGGCAAGTGTTTTCTCAGAAAACAACCTTTACATCGCACCCGCAGGCTACATTGACGGAAAATCTGCGGTTTTTTTCATCGTCAGATTTTTTTATATGCTCGCCAAAAAAGGCTGTTCTCCGGAAAAAGCGTTCAGCGCGGCAAGAAACACTGATTCAAAAACAAAACTTTTTGTATTTAGAGGTGTCGGAAGTGTTTGAAAATTATTCCATGTCCAAGGACAGTAACAAAAATGAGCCGCAAAAGGACCAGCTTTAAGTACCTTTTACGGCTCTGTTTTTTTTGTTGCCCCGACTTCAAAAACGGTCAGGACCGCACTGATAATTATAATTTTATTATGTTAAATACAGATTTACATTAGCACCCGGCAAACCAAATACCAACATGATTGGAGAAAAAAGATTACAAAAGTTTATATTCTTCCGTACATTCTGTTCCACTCTCTGAATTTCACCCGATCTATATTTTTCAGCTGTTCTCTTGTCAGACGGTAGCTCCAGTTTCCGTCGCTTTTTCCGGGGGTGTTGAACCTTGTATCGCTTCCGTAAAAAAGCAGATCCTGAACCGGAAAAATCACAAGTCCGGCGTGGCTTTGGATCATGGTCCTCATTATTGAATCATAACAGTGATCCCAGTCTCCGCCGGCATACCCGCAGTAAGCGAAAAGTTTTCTTCTTGTCTTTTCATCGCATTCCCAGACGTAACCGAGCAAAGTATTATTATCGTGTGTTCCGGTATAAGCCACGCAGTTATTTTCGTAGTTATGCGGAAGATGAGGAGAATTTTCGTCACCGAGAAACGCAAACTGAAGCACCCGCATTCCGGGGTAACCGCTGTCCGACACAAGCTTTTTCACGTTTTCGGTTATCTCCCCGAGATCTTCGGCAATTATAAGCTTTCCTTTTGTTTCACTTTGTATCGCTTTTATAATGCTCATTCCCGGACCTTTTCTCCATTTACCGTTTCTTGCAGTGGTTTCTCCCGACGGAACGGAAAAATACGATTCAAGCCCTCTGAAATGGTCTATCCGTACTCCGTCAAACATCTCCGAAACAAATCTCATTCTCTCTTTCCAGAAAGCAAAGCCGTCACTTTTCATTTTCTTCCAGTCATACAGCGGATTACCCCAAAGCTGTCCGTCCTTACTGAAATAGTCCGGCGGCACTCCGGCAACGCCTGACGGACTTCCGTCCTTTCTGAGCTGAAACTGTCCGGGATCAGCCCAGACATCCGCACTGTCATCCGACACATATATGGGCAGATCCCCTATTATCTTCACTTCCCTTTTTTTTGCATATTCCTTGATTTTCTTCCACTGGGTGAAAAATTCGTACTGAATGAATCTCCACATTTTTTCGGTTTTTCCGTCAGGTTCGGTAACGGTGAAATCTTTGCGTTCCGCCCCGCCGTTGGCTTTTTTGAGCGCCATAAACTCACAAAACTTCGCAATTCTCGGATTTTCCTTCATGAAGCTGTTTATTTCTCCGGCTTCAGACGCCCTCTCGGAGTCCTTTT
>CALWJW010000073.1 GCA_944381095.1 uncultured Clostridia bacterium
AAAAAACTCCGATGCCGGTTTTTGATCCGGATTCGGTGCAGCCTGAAAAAATTTCAGCGGATTACGGAGAAATTGAAGCGGAACTGAAACAGAAAACGGAAGCGATAGAAAAATCCGAACGCGAAACATGTCTTGAAATGAGACGTGATATGCTTTCTGAAATACGCTCAGACGCTATAAACAAGATCAAAGCAAAGGCGGTAGAGCTTCTCACAACCGAGCCGTACAGATCGATGCTGTCGAAGAGAGAGAGCGAAATGGCTGTCAGCATTCTGAAAAGCATCCACCTTACTCCCGGTGATATTGCTTATCTGAAAACCCATGACGTACTGTATGTAACATTGACGTCAGCTTATCCGATGCCTGATGAAGTAGTTAAACAAATCGGTGATTATACAGAAAATATGCTCAGGGAAATCGGTGGAAAAACCTCATATTGGGTAAAGCAGGATACGTCGCTCATAGACGGATTTTGTCTGAGGATAGGTGACACGATATACGATTGCTCGATCAAGGAAGAATTGTATCGTTTTTCGGAAATAACACAGAAGGAATTTCTTTCCGGTAACGAAAGCGCCGAAGATATAATAAACACACTGAGTAAAGACATTGTAAACATGGGAAGCAGAGTTCACACTTATCAGCTCGGAAGAGTACTTACCGTTTCTGACGGTATCTGCTGGATGGACGGACTTGCAGATATAATGTACGGCGAAGTAGTTGAGTTTGAATGCGGTGAGCGCGGGATGGTCCTTGACATAAAGTCCAACAAGATAGGGTGCGTTATATACGGCAAATACGAGCATATTGAAAGCGGAAGCAGGGTGCGCCGTGTCGGACGCATAGCTTCTGTTCCAGTCGGAAATCAGCTTCTCGGGAGGGTAGTCGATGCTCTCGGTCACTCAATTGACGGAAAGGGACTGATAAGAACTACCGAAAGAAGACCGATTGAGTGCCATGCTCCCACTATACCGGAAAGGGCGCCGGTCGATACCCCGCTTCATACAGGAATAAAGGCCATTGATGCTCTTGTACCGATAGGAAGAGGACAGCGTGAGCTTATCATAGGAGACAGACAGACCGGAAAAACTTCAATAGCGGTTGACGCCATAATAAATCAGAAAGGAAAAGACGTTATCTGCATTTACGTAGCGATAGGTCAGAAAGAAACTACTGTTGCCGAGGTCAGAGAAAAGCTCGAAAAATACGGGGCAATGGACTATACCACAATAGTTTGCGCTACGGCGTCAGATTCAGCGTCACTGCAATATATAGCGCCGTTTGCCGGTACCGCTATGGGTGAATATTTCATGTATGCGGGAAAAGACGTGCTGATCATCTACGACGATCTGTCAAAGCATGCGGTCGCATACAGAGAGCTTTCGCTTCTGCTTCACCGACCTTCCGGCAGAGAAGCGTATCCCGGCGACATATTTTATCTGCATTCAAGATTGCTTGAAAGATCGGCAAAGCTGTCATCTGAAATGGGCGGAGGTTCAATGACAGCGCTTCCAGTTATAGAAACGCTTGCCGGAGATATTTCGTCTTATATACCTACAAACGTCATATCGATTACAGACGGCCAGATCTTCCTTGACACAGAACTTTTCTATGAAGGTCAGAGACCTGCTGTCAACGTCGGACTTTCCGTTTCAAGAGTGGGAAGCGCCGCTCAGACAAAAGTCATGAAGCAATTTTCAGCTTCACTCAGAATGAAGCTGGCTCAGTACAGAGAGCTTGCCGGATTTTCACAGTTCGGAGCGGATGTCGACGAGGCTACGAGAAAAACTCTGGATTCCGGAAAGAGAATGATGGACGCTCTTAAACAGGGCAGAAATAAGCCTTTGGATGACTGGAAACAGGTTCTTCTGATATTTGCAGTTACGGAAGGCTTTGCCGATAACGTAAATACAGATGAGATAGAAGCATTTGAAAAAATGCTGTTCGGTCGGGTTGAAGATACCAGAAAAGATATCAAAGAACTTCTCCGGGCCGGCAGAAAGCTCACATTAGAAGAGACAGAAGAACTGAAAAGGGCGCTTTCGGAAATCTGTGAGGTGGCATAATGGCAGGATTACAACAGCTGAAAAGCCGTTTGCACAGCGTAAAAATATCAAAACAGCTGGCAAGTGCAATGAAAACAGTGGCGTCTGTAAAATATTCAAGGCTCAGCGCAATGCAGAATTCCTATAAGCCGTATGCTGATATGTGTCATCACATGAAATCGCTTATGACCGTCAGAAGTCCCGAAATTACCGAGGATCTTCCTGAATGCGTGGTTATTATCGGTTCCAACAAAGGACTGTGCGGAAGTTATAATTCTGAACTCAGAAGCTATGTTGAGGAAAAAGGGATATATGTCGGTAACAAAATTATAATTGTTGCCGGTAAAAAAGCAATCGCGTATTTTTCAGAGAAAAAAATACCTGTTTATAAAGAGTTTGTACTTCCGGATGTTCCCGTTTATTCTGACTGCGAGGCTTTGACAGAAACAGTTAAAAATTTGTACTTTGACGGAAAAGTTAAAACGGTTGATATCGTTTACCAGAAATATGTGAATACATTTACTCGTATACCGAGTCAAAAACGAATATTCCCGTTTAACAGTGCAGGAGACTCAGCAGCGGAGGATATTCTGGTTTTGCCGGATGTAAATACATTTTACAGTTCTGCTACTGACAAAATAATCGGTTCAGACATATATTCCGTTTGTCTTGAAGCGGCACTCGGAGCGCAGGCGGCAACGCTTCTCGCAATGAGAACTGCCTATGACAATGCCGAAACAACGGTAAATCTGTTGCAGAATGAAATAAACAGAAAGCGTCAGAGTGCGGTAACTGCCGGTGTTCTTGAAACATCTAATGAAATTTTCAAAGAGGGAGATGGTAGATGATGTCATCCGAAAAAAACGGTATAATAACGGGTGTCACCGGTCCGGTAGTAGATGTCAGATTTGATAAAAACAGCGTTCCGGATATCTTTAACGCTCTGAAAGTTGAAAATAACGGTAAAACATTTGTTCTCGAAGTGCTTGAACATCTCGGCGGCGGCGAGGTAAGATGCATATCAATGCATTCAACTGACGGAATATCACGCGGAATGCCTGTCTATGACACCGGAAGTCCTATTTCTGTCCCGGTCGGTGATCAAACTCTCGGAAGAATGACTAATGTTACGGGAGAGCCGATAGACATGCTCGGTCCGATTGAAAGCGACACTGTATGGCCGATACATCATGCCGCTCCTGACTTTACAAGGATTGTTACGTCTGATGAAATACTTGAAACCGGAATAAAAGTCATTGACCTTATGACACCGTATGCCCGTGGAGGAAAAATAGGTCTTTTCGGAGGAGCGGGAGTCGGTAAAACGGTTCTTATAATGGAGCTTATCCGCAATATTGCTTTTGAACACAACGGCTATTCTGTTTTTGCCGGAGTAGGTGAGCGTTCAAGGGAAGGGAACGAGCTCTGGCAGGAAATGAAGCAGTCTGGCGTGCTTGATAAAACAGCGCTTGTTTTCGGACAGATGAACGAAACGGCAGGAGCAAGACTTCGCGTGCCGCTTGCCGGTCTGACAATAGCTGAATATTTCAGGGAATATTCACATAAGGACGTGCTTTTATTTATCGACAACATTTTCAGATTCACGCAGGCGGGAGCAGAAGTTTCGGCTCTGCTTGGAAGAATGCCGTCGGCAGTCGGATATCAGCCGACACTTGCTTCGGAAATGGGAAAATTACAGGAAAGAATAGTCTCGACGTCAAGCGGCGCAATTACATCAGTTCAGGCAATATATGTCCCGGCAGATGACCTTACTGACCCGGCTCCGGCAACGACGTTTTCTCATCTTGATGCCACAACGGTATTGTCACGAAGCATTGTTGAACTCGGAATTTATCCGGCTGTTTCTCCGCTTGAATCGTCGTCAAGAATGCTTACCGCGGACATTGTCGGTAAGCGCCATTATAAAACTGCAAAGGAAGTCCAGAGAATACTCCAACGATATAATGAGTTACAGGATATCATAGCAATTCTCGGAATGGACGAATTGTCCGCAGAAGATAAAAATGTTGTCAAGAGGGCAAGAAGAGTACAGAGGTTTATGAGTCAGCCGTTCCATGTCGCCGAAGGATTTACCGGGATTTCAGGAGCATTTGTACCGATCGGAAAGACAATCGAAGGTTTTGAAGCGATTCTCGGAGGAGAATGTGACAATATTCCCGAGTCGGCTTTTATGATGAAAGGAACAATTGACGATGTGGTTAAAAGCTCAGACAAATGATGTACTGAGGTTTAACTGTTTGTCAATAGTGTTTTCGGTCAGACGGATTTACCGAACGGTTTTTTTATCTTTTTTTGAATCAATATTTGATTTTAAGGCATACATGACTTTTTTTGACAGTAAGGGATCAGTGTGCTGATTAAGTAGTATTTTAAACCTAAGAATCAGAAAACGGAGGTAATTTAATGACTGTCTCAACAGAAAACAACAAACTTACACTCCTTTTTCTTACAGCTTCGGGAGAAAATGACAATATTACTTGTGATAGTGTGCATCTTATTATGAGAGACGGAGCGATCGGAAATGAAGGCGGAAGCATCGGCATAAGAAAAGGACATGTCAAGTCCGTTATAGCTTTACAGGATGGTTTAGTACGCGCATACAATGACGAAAATGAAATTTTCTCAAAACATGCGAAAAATGCAATAGCATATGTTGAAAATGATACAGTGACGGTATTAGGCGATTGAAATATAAATTTAACCACCGGAAAATTAAAGATCGGACTGGGAATTTCGGGGACTTTAAGGTCCCCGTTTTACATATAGAACCCGGCATTTTACAATTAAAGAAATTGATGTACAGAACTGTCAGCTGTTATCAACAATCGCCGGTTTTCCGAAAATGGTAACCGGAAGGCGTTTGTCAATTTGACAAAGCGTTTTCTTGCGTCACTTGACGATGAGACCGACAGAAATATCGTTGTTTTCAAGCTCAAAGGCAAGACACAGAGCGAAATCGCCGAAACGCTTGGCTTCTCACAAGGTGCGATAGCAAAGAGGATTAAGAAGATAAAAGCAAATAAACGAAACTACATAACCGGTTAGTCTCCATTTTAAGTAAACTGAAAACGCCGAGATTTGAGTTTTTCTATAGCTTTTGAGAGGTCTATATAGCTGTGAATATTTTATCTTTAATTTCAGCTTTCGGTTGGAGAAATAAACTATGCCTCCATTGAATCAAATCAGAATTTATGATATAATATAACCATAATACAGATAGGGAGGTATTAGCTATGGCAAACCAAATAGGAGATAACATTGCTTATTATCGTAAAAACCAAGGGTTTACTCAAGAACAACTTGGAGAAAAGGTAGGCGTTTCAGGACAAGCTGTATCCAAGTGGGAAAACGGCGGTGTTCCCGACACTATCCTTTTGCCTACGATTGCCCAAACGCTTGGTGTGACCATTGAAGCTCTCTTCGGTGTTGAAAAAAAGATATCTGATATGGAAGAGTCCGAGGTATGTGATATTTTATTCCGTTTTTGCAGGCGGAAATATTGCATGAGTCCTCAAATCAATTATTTCAATTTTCTGTTTGAATGCTTATGGAGTATGCAAAGCGGCTATTTTGGAAACGAGGAATTATGTTCTCTTGATAATCTAATTGAGAAGAACTCCGGTAACCCTCAGATCACATCACAGATCATTGAAGACAGTGGAACAACATACCTGTCACTTGTCAAAGGCTTTCCGTTTTTCTGTGCGGTGAAAGATGACGATTCTATTTCTGACAAGATATTGAATGAGGAATACTTCTCAGAATTCTTTTCGCTGTTTGCAGATAGAGAAGCTTTGAAGGCAATATTATACATACAAACCTTACCAAGCTCAAATCAACGTCAATATACGGCAAAAACAATGGCAGAGAATATTGGGATTTCTCTTGAAAAATTTGAGCAGATTCTTCCGTTGCTTACTGAATATGGTGTACTTCACGCTAATACTTTGTTGCTTGATGACAAAACGATAACTACCTATGAGGTATGGAATGATAATCCCGAGATTCGCCCGATTCTGATGTTGGCATATCAGTTTATACATGCGCGTGCGTGTTATTATGATTTCACATGTAATCGTACCAAACCTTATTTCAAATCATAAATAAATAAAACTACTTCCTTGCATAGACTTTCTCTTGCCCTTGCCTCATGGCAGGGGCAATTTTCTGTTAAAAAAAGTGTTCGCAAAATTCTTTGCGAACACTAAAACTG
This sequence comes from uncultured Clostridia bacterium, assembly GCA_944381095.1. Lineage (GTDB taxonomy): Bacteria > Bacillota > Clostridia > Oscillospirales > CAG-272 > SIG673. The sequence goes on from CALWJW010000073.1 coordinate 6,280, forward strand.
GTGCAGTTAATAAAGATAAATCCGAACCCCACCGTCGTGTGATAAGGTTCGGATCTTTGCCGTCGCCACCCGATGATTGGGGGCGGCAACTTGCCGCTGGTGCGGGTAAAAGGACTTGAACCTTCACCGAGGAACCCCGACTAGAACCTGATGGTAATGTCACCTCGGTGAACGGTTTTCTCGCTTATATTTTTTCAGACGGAGAATGTCCGAAAAAAGCAACATAATTTCGATAAAATGTGGTATAATCGCAAAATCCGCATTGTCCGGAAACAACAGTAGGCTTTCCACCGTTGAGAATCATGTTTTGGGCAAAAAGGAGACGCTTTTCCATAATGTATTTTTTAGGGGTCTGATGTAATTCCTTTTGAAATAAGCGAAAAAGGTAACTTTCGCTTACAAAGAGATGATTTGCGATCTCTCCTATTCCCGCAATTGTACAAAGGTTATCATTTGCATATTTTAGAGCTTTTGAGAGTAGGGGAGAAAGGTTTGTAGTCGTTTCCGAGAATGTCTGAGGAAATAGATGAATATTGTAAAACAGCTCTGAAAGCAGATGGGATAAAATCTTTTCAAAGGTGTTCCGATCACTGATTTGATAGTAAACATCGCATTTGCGAAAAAGCTCCTCGATAATCGCGTTTCCGGCAATATTGACGACCTCGATTTCCTCGGAAATCAGCTTCGCGCTTTCTACTTGATTTTTTTCGATGTCGAAAAGAATATCGTATCTCTCATACCTTACAGGTGAGTCTATTTGAATAAAATGATATCGAAAGGGTCGGATCAGAATAAGATCTCCCTTTTTCAGTTTATATTTTCTATCCTCTATAACGTGCGTAGCATCACCGTCCAAAAAATAGATCAGCTCGTGGGCATTGTGCGTATGCATGGAATACGTGCCACAGGGCAGATTTTCAGAGATCTCATGCTTGAAGAACATTTTGTCTGTTGTCCAGATATAATCGCTCATTTCGATCACGCTCCGTATTTTATTGTTTCTATTGTAGCATATCTGTTCATATTTTGCAATATAAAATGCAGTTTTTGCTATTTACTTTTCAAAAAAATATATTCATAATAAGCTTAAGAAATATATAAAACAGGGAGATTCGGTTATGAAAAAACTAAATCTTGCGATTATCGGTCAGGGCAGAAGCGGAAAAGACATACACGGTAGATATTATCGCAGTGCCGACAACCAATACTACTGTGTAAAATACGTCGTTGATGCAGACGAATTTCGAAGAAAGGTGTCGGAGGAAATCTATCCGGGGTGTAAGACCTTCGAAAACTATCATGAGCTATATGCCTTTGACGATATTGATCTTGTCGTTAACTCTACATATTCCGAGCAGCACTATCCGATAACAAAGGATCTTTTGCTTCACGGAAAGAACGTGCTTGTGGAAAAGCCATTTGCACGCTCCCGCTATGAATGCGATGAGCTGATTCGGATCTCAAAGGAACAGGGCGTAACGCTTGCAGTATTTCAACAGACCTTTTTAGCCCCGTTTTATCAATTTGTATACAAGACGATCCGCTCGGGAAAATTGGGAGACGTAAAGCAGATCAACATTCGCTACAACGGCTTTTCGCGCCGCTGGGACTGGCAGACCCTGCAAAAAAAATGTGCGGGTAGTACCTATAACACAGGTCCTCATCCCATTGGAATGGCGCTCGGATTTTTGGATTTTGATAAAGAAGCTAAGGTCGTTTACAGTAAGCTCGACACCGCGCTGACAAGCGGAGACGCCGACGACTATGCCAAGATTCTCATTACCGCGCCGAATAAGCCGCTTGTCGATGTTGAAATTTCCGCCATTGACGCCTACTCCGATTATAATATCAAAATTCAGGGAACAAAAGGTACGCTGAAAGCAACGCCAAATGCATATGAGATGACATATATTCAGAACGGTGAAAATCCCGAACGCCCCGTTATTGAAGACTTCCTCAAGGATGAAAAGGGCAATCCCGTTTACTGTACGGAAAAGCTGGTCAAGCACGTTGAGTCGGAGCAGTTTGAGGGGACGGCGTTCGATATTGGTACGGCAAAGCTTTACGAGCAGCTTTATTATAAGCTTACAGAGGATAGAGAAATGACTGTAACGCCCGAAATGGCGGCAGCGGTCATTTCGGTCATCGAGACGGTCCACGCCTCAAATCCGCTGCCATTGAAATTTTAAGGAGAGGAACTATGAAAAAAATTGCGATACTTGGTTGTGAAAACTCCCACGCAAACGCTTTTTTGACGTTTATACGTGAAAAAGAGGAGTTTCGTGACATTCAGGTGGTCGGAATATATAGCGATGACAGAACGGCGGCTGAAAAACTGAATGAAACTTTCGGTGTTCCAGTCATGCATGATTACGCTGATGCTGTCGGTAAAATAGACGGTCTGATCATTACCGCGCGCCACGGAGATAACCATTACAAATATGCAAAGCCTTATATTGAAAGCGGTATTCCCATGTTTATTGATAAGCCGATCACGATCAGCGAAGCTGAAGCCGTTGAATTTATGAGAAAGCTCAGAGATAAGAATATTCGCATATCGGGCGGATCTTCCCTGAAGCAGGACGTTTTTGTACGGCAATTGAAGCAGGAAGCGGAACTTGAGATCGACGGAAGCACCATCGGTGGATACGTCCGTGCGCCCTACCATAGCGAAAACGAGTACGGCGGGTTTTATTTCTATGCGCAACATCTTGTGGAAATGGTCTGCGAGATATTCGGAAGATTTCCTGTTTCGGTCACGGCAAAGAAAAACGGCAAGCAGATACACGTTCTCTTTCACTATGAGAATTATGACTGCGTTGGGCTTTTCTGTGACGAAAATTATGTTTATTACGCTTCCCGTATGGCGCAAAAAAGCTCGAACAGCTTTGTGATCCCAACGACGAACGCTTGGTTTTATGAGGAATTCAAGGAGTTTTACGGCATCCTTTCGGGCGAGAACCAAACGATTTCCTATGAGGCGTTTATTTCCCCCGTGTTTATTATGAATGCCATTATGCGCTCATTGGAAAGCGGAAAAGAAGAGCTCGTCCGAAGCATTGAGATTTAAGGAGAAACTATGGGTAATTTGAAGCTTTCGGCGTTTGCCGATGAATACGCTGACTCTTTCGATGAGCAGTTACGCGCGCTAACGCAATTTGGCATCGGCAATATTGAGATCCGCCATGTGAACGGAAAAAACATATCCGTTTTGTCCAAAAAGGAGGTCAAGGAAGCAAAAAAGAAAATGGATGCCGTCGGCATCCAGGCTTCTGCGATTGCATCTCCCGTTGGAAAGATCAGATTAGACGATGATATGAACGCCCATTTGGAGACTGCGAAGCATATTTTTGAGTCGGCAAATATAATGGATACGAAACTCGTTCGTATTTTCAGCTTTTACGCGCCGGACGGAAAGAATATTACCGATATGAGAAACGAGGTGGTTGCCTCACTTGAAAAGCTGGTGGTTCTTGCGAGAGAATACGGTGTCACACTATGTCATGAAAACGAGGCAAAGATATACGGAGATATACCAAGCCGTTGCCGGGAGATACTCGATCACTTTGACGGAGAGCTGAAATGCGTATTTGACATGGGCAATTTCGTTTTGGAGGGAGTCGATCCCTATCCCGATGCCTATGAGCTTTTAAAAAAGGATATTGCCTATTTTCATATCAAGGATGCTCTTGCTGAGGGAGCCATAGTGCCCGCGGGTAAGGGAACCGCTCATATCAGAGAGATACTTGAAGCACACAGAGCATACGCAAAAGAAGATTTCTTTGTCTCTATTGAGCCTCATCTGCAGACCTTTTCGGGACTGAATGCCCTTGTGGGACGTTCTTTTAAAAACCCCTATCAATATCCTGATGCAAAAAGCGCATTTACCGATGCGGTAACGAAACTCAAGGAGTTGATCTGAATGAAAACTTTACAAAAAGACCTTTTGAAGGTTAATATTTATGAAACGAGAGCGGAAATGGGCAAGGCTGCTGCGGCGGATATCAAGGCTTGTATCCTGTCACTTCTCGAAAAAAAAGAAACGCTCAATATGATATTTGCCGCCGCCCCCTCGCAAAACGAGGTGCTTGCAGAACTTGCGTCTGACGCGCAGATTCCGTGGAACAAAGTCAACGCCTTCCATATGGATGAATATATCGGGCTTTCTTCGGACGCGCCACAAGGCTTTGGAAATTTTCTGAAGTCCCACATTTTCGGACTTGTCGATTTCAAGAGTGTGAACTATATTGATATTTCGGCGGTCGAAGCCGAAAGAGAATGTGCGCGTTACGCAGAGCTTTTAAAGAAATATCCAACCGATATCGTGGTGATGGGGATCGGAGAGAACGGACATATTGCCTTTAACGATCCGCCCGTGGCAAACTTCAACGATCCGCAGGCTGTCAAGCCCGTAGCGTTGGATGAGATCTGCCGTAATCAGCAGGTCAACGACGGTTGCTTTGCAACGATCGACGACGTGCCAACTACCGCGATCACGCTGACTGTTCCCACGCTTTTTGCGGGAGAGCATCTTTTCTGTATTGTCCCCGCAAAGACCAAAGCGAGGGCAGTACGCGCTACGCTTTGCGACGATATAAATGAAAAATGTCCCGCGACAGTTCTTCGCCGCCATAAGAGCGCCATACTTTATCTTGATGGTGATAGCAGTTCGCTTTTGTGATGGCTATGAAAAGAATCAGATCAGATAGGATAATATTGAAAGACCGCTTTTTTGACGGATATATTTATTTCGACGATGAAAAAATAACAGAGGTGACCGCAAAAGAATATCCCGTTTCCGAGACATACGATATGACGGGATATTACGTAAGCGCGGGATTTATCGATATACATACCCACGGAGGCGGCGG
>CALWJW010000074.1 GCA_944381095.1 uncultured Clostridia bacterium
CGTCTTCCGTACCGAACTGCCTAACTCATCGGAAACATACACCGGGCCACCGCTCATCGCGCGCAGCACCGCATTTTTTACCGCCTGACCGTCGCACGACCACCACATATCCCAGTCACCGTAGTATACGCAGCCCTGGAAAAGCGAATTGTATCCGCACTGTAATATGTGTCTGATAAACCACTGTCTGTCCATCGGTTGAAAATCGCCGCTGAACCGGCATACGGATGACGTCGGACGGTTCCAGAAACACTCCGACGGCATACACATACAGTTTATCATCTCCATATCGAAGTTTGCTCCGACGGAAGCCTCTATCGCTTTGTGAACGTTTGCCGCCGCTTCTCCGATTGACATAATATTCTTATAGTTTGTCCTGAGAAAGCCCTGATTGTCCACTTTCACAAACGTTGCTCCGCATTCACGGTAAAAAGAATGCTGGATGTTGTAATATTCAAAAGCCTTTGAAGTCTCGGGAGAATGAACAAGTTTGCCGGCCGCAGAATAAACAAGCAGATCTTTGTGATTTTGTGCAATTTCCCCTGCCGGGTCGATTCCGTTCCAGTATCCGGTCGTAGGATGCCAGATTCCGGTCTCTATACCGTAGCTGTCGCGCAGCTCACCGATCACACCTTTAAGACCTTTCGGGAACCGCTCGCCGTCCGCTTCAAAGCGGTAAAGCTCTCTTGAATGCATGGTTTTCCGGTTTATTGACGGTACATCTCCCCACATATCGTCCAGAATAAACCACCTGACCGGTATCTCCTTATCCCTGAATTCCTTTGCTTTTTCTATTATCCCTTCGTGCGTCACGTCCATGTGAAATGCGTCCCAGCTGCACCAGCCGAGATATTCAAGTATCTGCGGGTACCTTCTGCCTTGCCTGAGGCTGTACGGCTTGCCGAGCGCTCCGAAAGCCGTTTTGGTCACTTCCGGTACAAGACTGTACGGATCTTTTCCGCTGCCGAACACCGCAGCTACACCTTCACATGAGTTTCTCAGGTCATTTGACCACAGATAAAGTTCAAGTCCGTTTCCCGTACCTCTTAAATTACTTTTGAAAACGCTGTCACAAACCGGCAACGCATAAACAAAATCCTCCGGACGCTCGCAGAGCAGGCCCTGTATTTTCTTATCCGGAAGTCTGTCCGGGCTTTCCGCAAAAACGGTATCGCACCAGAATTCACAGCGAAGTCTGTTGGCGGCGTACTTCAAGGTTTCCGGTATTTCGCCGAAAGTTATCACTATCGCCTCTTCGGGGTGAAAATGAGCTCCGAAATTTCTTTCACCCGGATCGCCGCTCCTGTAAACCGCTTTGCATCTGAGAACAGCGCAGTTACCGGAAATTTCAAATTCAAGCGAGGCACTGACGCTCCCGTCCCTGCTTTGAAAATCCGCTTTCCTCTCACCCGAACACTTTCTTTCAAGTCCGATATATTCCGGCTCCTCGGAATTGACTCTGATTTTCATTGCCGCATTTTCCGTCAGAAATTCCGCAAGCTTTACGGTTTCCGATATGTTTTCAGCTTTTTTCATTGTTACCCATTACCTCCGTTATCTGTTTTTCCGATTCATTGACCATTGTCAGAGCTTATGACTTTTGTTTGCCTGTATACGTATATGTTTTTACCTTTTTCCGATCGGTAAAATACTTTACTTCGCATCCGCATTTTTCCCAAAGGTCTTACGCGCGTTATTTTGCCCGTCAATTAAATTACTTTTTGATTTTTGCAGACATGTTCTCTCGGACTCAGATTCGACTCATGCGGATACCGCCTGTATGCGGTATTTTAACACTGCTTTCGGCCATTGTCAATATAAAGCGTAAAAAAACAAAGATCCTTGTCTGAAAATTAAGAATTTACGTCTTGACTTATCTTTTTCGTTATAATATCATTATCCTTACGGTCAGAGTGATTTTACCGTCTGACAAAAAACGCCGCAGGTTTCTGCGGCGGAATTATGGAGCTGGTGATGTGACTTGAACACACGACCTGCTGATTACGAATCAGCTGCACTACCGACTGTGCTACACCAGCAATCACCGTGAAATTATATCATATTCAAGTGGTTTTGTCAAGCATTTTCAGCAAATAATTATCGGACGCACCGGTGCTTTTTTTCGGAAAACAGGCGCAAGGCAGCCGGAACAGTTTTTTGTTTCCCCCGGTATTTGTAATGTACCGGCTAAAATGTCGTAAAATGCTAAGATCCGCAACGGGACTTATTACCGTACAATACAGCCGGCAGTTCTGTGTTTGCGGATTTTCAAAGCAATTCAGTTTCAGGAGGAATATATTTTGAATTTAACCGATGTTCATACCATAAAAGCTCTGTGCAGAGAGTTCGGCTTCGGCACAAAAAAGAAATTCGGGCAGAATTTCATAACAGACGAAAAAGTACCGGACATTATTTCCGACACCGCAAAAGGAATGTGCGCATTGGAGATCGGTCCCGGACTCGGAACACTTACCGAAGCCCTGTGCCGGAAATGCGAAAAAGTGGTTTCGGTGGAAATCGACACCTCTCTCGAAAAGCTCCTCGGACTTACAGTCGGAAATTTCACAAATCTCAGAGTGGTTTTTTCCGACATTATGAAAACCGATATAGCAGCTCTTTGCAAAGAAGAATTCACAGACAGAAAAGTCTGCGTCTGCGCAAATTTGCCGTACTACGTGACAAGTCCGGTTCTTCTCAGGCTGATGGACTGCGGATTCCCGTTTGAAAGTATTACGGTTATGGTTCAGAAAGAAGTCGCCGACAGACTTTGCGCGAAACCCGGAACTCCCGAATACGGAGCCATCACACTTACCTGCCAACGCTATGGCAGACCGGTAAAGCTGACGGACGTGCCGAGAACCTCGTTTTATCCGGTCCCGGGAGTCGATTCCGCTGTCGTAAGTATTATATCTTCCGGAAAGGAAAATATATTCTGTAAAGACGAGGAATTGCTGACAAAGGTTATCCGGGCTTCCTTCAACCAGCGGCGCAAAACACTTGTAAACGCACTTTATTCGGGAATCGGTCGGAAAACCAAAGAAGAATACGCAAAGCTGCTTGTTGCCTGCGGTTTCAGTGCCGACGTACGCGGAGAAAAGCTGTCGCTTTCCGATTTTGCAAAAATAGTGAATAATATGTAAAAAGTTATATTGATCGCAAAAACGCTATTGAAAATCCGCAGAATTTATAGTACAATGTATGATGGGTGGGGATTGGATTTCCCGGAACCTGAACATTCGTTTCAAAAAATATTCACATAAAAAGGAGAAAGCGCTATGACAAACAACAAGAAAGTACTCGCCTGGATCGACGAGATGGCTGCCATGACAAAGCCTGACAAGATCGTCTGGATAGACGGAAGCGAAGAGCAGGCAGAACAGCTCAGAGCTGAAGCTTGCTCAACCGGCGAAATGATAAAACTCAATCAGGAGCTTCTTCCCGGATGCTATCTGCACCGCACCGCTGTCAACGACGTTGCCAGAGTTGAGGACAGAACTTTCATCTGCACAAGAAAAAAGGAGGACGCCGGAAACATCAACAACTGGATGGATCCGAAAGAATGCTACAAAAAGCTTTCCGCTCTGTTTGAAGGCTCAATGAAAGGCAGAACCATGTATGTTATCCCATATTCCATGGGCGTTGTCGGTTCTGAATTCGCAAAAATAGGTATCGAGCTCACAGACTCCATATACGTCGTTCTGAATATGCTGATAATGACAAGAGTCGGCACCGAAGTCGTAAAAGCTCTCGGTGATGACGGTGACTTCGTAAAAGGTCTGCACGCACGCGCCGATATAGATGAGCAGAACCGTTACATCGTTCACTTTCCCGAAGACAACACCATCTGGTCGGTAAACTCCGGTTACGGCGGAAATGTTCTGCTCGGCAAGAAGTGCTTCGCACTCCGTATCGCATCCTATCTCGGACGCAAAGAGGGCTGGATGGCTGAGCACATGCTTATCCTCGGACTTGAATATCCGGACGGCGATATAAAATATATCTGCGCCGCTTTCCCCTCTGCCTGCGGAAAGACCAACCTTGCCATGCTTATTCCGCCGGAATTCTATGCTAAAAAAGGCTACAAAGTATGGTGCGTAGGTGACGATATAGCTTGGCTCAGAGTCGGTTCCGACGGACGTCTGTGGGCGGTAAACCCCGAGAATGGTTTCTTCGGTGTCGCTCCGGGTACCAATGAAAAATCCAACCCCAACGCTCTCGCAACAACTAAGAGAGACACGATTTTCACAAACGTTGTTCATAACCTTGAAAACAACACAGTTTGGTGGGAAGGACTCGACAAGAATCCTCCGGAAAAGGCTGTCGACTGGAAGGGTAATCCTTGGGACTACCGTAAATACGACAAAAAGGACAAGTCCACCTGCGGAGCCCATCCCAACTCACGTTTCACCGCCAAGGCTATCAACTGCCCCTGCATTTCTTCTGAATTCAACAATCCCGCAGGAGTTCCGATTTCTGCTATCGTATTCGGCGGACGCCGTGCGAAGACTGCTCCGCTGGTATATCAGTCAACCAGCTGGCAGAACGGTGCTTTCGTCGGTTCCATCATGGCTTCCGAAACAACCGCTGCCGCTGCCGGAGCTGTCGGCGTAGTTCGTCGTGACCCGATGGCAATGCGTCCGTTCGTCGGTTACGACATGGGTGACTACTGGGCACACTGGCTCGCCATGGGAACAAAGATACCGCATCCTCCGAAGATATTCCACGTCAACTGGTTCCGTACCGACGACGAAGGAAACTTCATCTGGCCGGGATTCGGCGATAATATGCGTGTTCTTATGTGGATACTCGACCGTTGCGCAGGAAAGGTAGACGCTGATATCACTCCTATCGGTTATATTCCGAAGGCAGAGGATATCAACATCGAAGGTCTTGATATTTCTCTCGATACCATAAAAGAACTGCTTACCATTGACAAAGATTCCTGGCTTGCCGATGTCGAAAATATCAAGGCATTCTATAAGCAGGTCGGAGACAGAGTTCCGCAGACAATGTACGATGAGCTTGCTGCTCTTGAAGCACGTCTTAAAGCGTGATTACACCGGGTATAAAATGCGGCATCGCATAACACTGTCAGTTATCTGCCGCCGTAAATAAAACCAGCCTCGTTTGCAAAAACGAGGCTGGTTTTTTTGTACATCCAAATACAGCATTTTCAGACTATAATCTGAAAACGGTACCTTGTTAATGAAAAGAGAAAATAAAGTTGCATAGAAAAATAAAGTATATTACCGATTCTTCCGTAACAAAATAACTTTTCGGAAAATCAGTAAAAATACCTGACTCCGTCATCTGTTTCCGTCCGGTACAGCTTTACTCCGAAAATTTTTTCGGCTATGCCGGAAGCGTATATCTCTTCCGGGCTTCCTTCGGCGAAAATGCTTCCGTCTTTGATAACCGCAACTTTATCTGCATATCTGAGCGCCAAGGGAAGATCATGAAGTACCGCTAAAACCGCCTTTCCCTCATCTGCCATGTGTCGTGCACGGTCCATTAGCCGTAATCTGCTTGACGCATCGAGAAATGCCGTAGGTTCGTCAAGCAGTATATTTCCGGCCTGCTGTGCCAGGATCATGGCTATACCTGTCTTTTGTAAAAGTCCCCCCGACAGCTGAGAAGTCTTTTTGTCGGCAACATCCGAAAGATACATCGTTTTTACCGCCGATTCGGCTATGTCACGGTCGGACTGCGTAAAAATGTGCGGAAACGGAAGATGAGGATATCTGCCGCAAAGCACTGTTCTGAATACAGTAAGATCAGACGGCGTCTTCATCTGCGCAAGATAGGCGATTTTTTTTGACGTTTCACGTCTGCCGAGTGAATTCACATCCGTGCCGTCAACCTTAACCGTTCCGCTGTAAGGCATAAGCCCTGCAACTGACCGGAGCAAAGTCGTTTTACCGCACCCGTTGAGACCCGCTGCTACCGTTATTTTGCCGTTAGGCACAGTAAGTGAAATGTCCGAAAGCACTTTTGTTTTTCCGTACGAGGCGGAAAGACTGCATATCTCGATCATATTTCCTGCCCCTTTCTGTCACGGAAAAGCAGGAACAGGAAAACGGGACCGCCTATGAACGAAATTATAATCCCCGCCGGTACTTCGTGAGGTCTGAATATTATCCTTGACAGAACGTCACAAACCGTCACAAAACACCCACCTGCCACAGCAGTTACCGGCAGCATTATCCTGCCTTCGCTTCCTGTGAATTTTCTGACCGCAGAAGGTACCACAAGCCCGACAAATCCGAGAAGTCCGGCAAAGCTTACGCTGGCTCCGCTCAGACACGCCGCGGTGATAAGCAGTATACTGCGCATTCTTCTCACGTTCATTCCGACTCCTGAAGCGGTATCGTCACCAAGCGTTATCACATCAAGCTCGTTGCTCATCAGGAAGGCAAAAAGCAGTGCCGATGCTATTAGGATCCCGGCGGGCAGCAACCTCTGCGACGATACCGCAGAAAATCCGCCTATCCTGAAATCCGAAGACATAAGCCCGACATCAGGATCAACTGATACTATCGCTTCGCTTATCGCAGTAAAAAAACTGCTGACAGCGACACCTCCGAGTATAACCGTGATCTTTCCTGCCATGGTTTTTTCAGCAGCAAAAGCAAGCAACAAAACAGTCACCATCGCACTAAGAAACGACATTCCCGCTATCATCCACCCGGAGACCGCACCGGCGGCAATGCAGATATTGACAGCAAGTCCTGCGCCCGCATTGACGCCGATTATACCGGGAGACGCAAGCCTGTTTGCAAGGACCGCCTGAATGATCGCACCGGAAACCGCTAACCCGGCGCCCGCGAGAATACAGGCAACCGTCCTCGGCAGTCTTGAATACAGAATTATTCTCGCCTCAGGAGTATCACGTTCTCCCGAAAACAACGCCCTCAGTATCTGTTGCGGCGTTATCTTTACGGTACCGATACAAATACTCAGTACCGCAGAACCGACAAGGACCGCCGAAAGAATCAGGACGAATATTCTGATGTCAGTCATTTTCTCCCGAGAGGATATTTGCAAGTTTTTCATATGATTCGCCCCATTTTGCGTTAGGTTTCAGATTGAACAAACGGTTTTCAAGGTAAAAAAGCCTTCCCTCTTTGACAGCCGAAAGCTCTTTGAGTGCGGGATTGCTGCCGAAAAATTCTTCTGTATTCGATATTATTCCTTCTTTATCCGCCCCGACCTCAACCACGAATATATAATCAGGATCTTCTTTTATTATTGTCTCGGCGCTCAGCGTTTCAAGCAGTGTCGTTTCACTGTCGGCTATATTTACGCATCCGAAAGCTTTCAGCATTTCACCGGTAACATTTCCGGTACTTCCTTTTGCCCTGACACTCATTGCTGAAATCCGCATCAGAAGCACTTTCGGAGCCTCTCTGCCTTCATTATTGTTATTGCAATCTCCCAGCACGGAACTTATCCTGTTTTTTATCTCAGCTCCGTACGTCCGGTAAAGATCTTCTCGTCCCGTTATATCAGTACATATTTTCAGCATTCTCAGATAATCGTCAAAAGTCTGCACATCAAAATACGCAACGGTAATTCCAGCTTTTTCCAGCTTTTCCTTCATGTTAAGGTTGGCGGAAGTAGAAGCGCTTGCCAATACAAAATCAGGGTCGCTCGCCCACAGCAACTCTTCATTCGGAGATTTCGTGTTGCCGAGATTCACCGCTTCGGTTTCCAGTCCGAAATCCTCCCATGCGTCATCTGCGGTCGCCACAACGTCACCGCCGGCAAGGCACCATATATCAGCAAAGCTTCCCAGCAGTGCCGCTACCCTTTCCGGGCTTTTTACGGTGACGCTGCGTCCCAGATCGTCGGTAAATGTATACCCATCTCCGTCACTGTCTTCATTTTCCTTGCTGCATCCAGTAAAAATCAGTGCGGAGATTGCCAAGCAGACTGTGAGCAAAGCCAATACCGTACGCAAATGTCGTTTGTTCATTTTCAGCAACTTGCTCCGCCTTTTACGTTTTTGTCCAGCGCCGATTTCCTGTCAAAATCCGCCGATAAAAGCTTTCCTTCAACATAGTCAAAGCCCAGCCTGTCTATGGTGTCAGAGAATCTCTCGCCGGTTATACCTTCACTCCGGAAGAACAGTATTGCTCTTTCGACCATATCAATGACCTCTTCTTCGCTTGTAAGTATTTTGGAAAGCGGTTTTCCCATTGCCACCTTTTTGCCCCAACGTCCTCCGATATATATCCTGTAACCGTCTCTGTATTCCTCAAACGCTCCGAACGGACATTTGTGTACGCATCTTCCGCAGTGATTGCATTCGTTCGGATCGATGTGAATTTTGCCGTCAACAACTTTTGCAAGTTTTATCGGACAGGCCTTTTCGATTTGGCAAACCTTGCAGCCTCTGCACTTTCCGTAATCTATTACCGGTATGCGCTGTCCGACTATACCGATATCGTTTAAGTTGGGTTTCACACAGTTATTCGGGCAACCTCCTACCGCTATTTTGAATTTGTGTGGTAAAGTCACGCCGTGGTAGCCCTCATAAAACTTTCTGTGAAGTTTTTCCGAAAGTCCGAAGGAATCAAGCAGTCCGTACTGACATGTGGTTCCCTTGCACGACACGACCGGTCTTACAAGACTTCCCGTTCCTCCGGTATCAAGCCCTTTGGATCTCAGGTACTCTATCAGTTCTTCGATATTATCGTATTTTACTCCCTGTATTTCCAGCGTCAGTCTTGTAGTCATGGTTACGCTTCCGCTTCCGTATTTTTCCGCAGCGTCCGCTATTATTCTGTGCTCTTCCGACGTTATTTTACCGTTGCGTGTTATAACCCTCACATTGAAAACATCGTCATATCTCTTATCCTGCAAACAGCCGAGTCCCTTAACCCTCTTTATCTCCTCGGGACTGAGCTTTCCGGCAGTCCTCTGCACCTTTACCTTGTTGAAGGTAAGACCGCCTTCAAGCACAAAGGTGTTTTCAAATCCCATACTCCTCAGCCTGTTCTGTAAAAAGTATGCACGTTTTCCTCTGGTGCAGACAAGCAATAGTCTGTCCTCGGGCGAAAATTTTTCTTTTGCTTCTTCGGCGTTGTTGAGGTCGACGGAATATGCCCCCGGAATGGTCGGTGTTTTCTGCACATCGACCACCTTGAATCCGTTTGCTTTTCCGGCGGCATATTCCGCAGGAGAAACTGTAACAAACTCACCCGACATCTTGTTTTCGATTATATAGCACGCCGCCGTGAACGGAGATATAGCCGTCGAGAACGGCGGGGCATACGAAAAGTCCATATAGTCAAAATCGCTTACGGAAAGCCCTGCCGAAATTCCGGTCACGGCAATATCGGTCATTTTGTCGACTTCTCCGCTTCCTATCACCTGCATACCGAGAAGTTTTCCGGTTTTATCCTCAGCTATCAGCTTTATTATAAAAAATGATGAATCCGGATAATAATGCGCTTTGTCGTCACTCACGCAAACGACCGAAACAGTCTGATATCCGGCATCCTTCGCCTGCTTTTCCGTAAGTCCGGTTCTTCCGGCATTGAGGGTTTTACTGAGCTTGATTACCGCGGTTCCGAGCACTCCCGGATAGCTTACGCTTTTGCCGGCTATGTTCTTTGCGAGACTTCTTCCGACTATGTTTGCCGTCGAACCCATTGCCGACCACTGAGGTTTTCCGGTTATACGGTTACTGACCATTGCGCAGTCTCCAACAGCGTAGATATCCGCTTTATTCGTACGCTGATATCCGTCGGTGACTATAAGCCCTTTTTCGGTTATTATTCCGCTTCCTTCAAGATAGGAAGTTTCGGGTCTGACTCCAACTGCGAGAATAACCATATCTGCCGGAAACTCTCCGCTTGCCGTCTTCACCGCTCTGACTGCCGTGTCGCCCTCTATACCGAGAAGACCGGTGCTCAGTATGACCCTCATTCCGATTTCGGTATAGTGGCGTCTCACGTAGTCAGCCATTTCTGCGTCAAGTATGTTGACCAGCAGCTGATCGGCCATATCGATGACGGTTACTTCAAGTCCGAGTAAGCTGAGGTTCTCCGCCATTTCAAGTCCGATAAAGCCCGCCCCTGCAACCACCGCTTTTCTTACCCCGTTATTTTTGGCATAGTTTCTTATCGCAACTGCGTCGTCCGGAGTTCTGACTGTGAACACACCTTCTTTGTCCGTACCGGGAACTTTCGGAATTACGGGACTTGCACCGGTCGCAAGCACAAGTCTGTCGTAGCTTACCTCTTTTTCGGTTCCGGCGGATATGTCAAGCACGGTTACCTTTTTTTCGTCCGGGTTTATCTTTGTAAGTCTGTGTCCGGTAAAAACTTTTACACCGGTAAGACTTTCGAACGCCTGCGGAGTATTTACCACAAGCTCGTCTCTTGATTCTATTTCGCCTCCCACGTAATACGGCAGACCGCAACCGGCATAGGATATGTCCTTTCCGGCTGTGTAAAGTTCGACTTCCGAACTTCTGTCTTCTCTTTTAAGCTTCGCGCCGGTTTTTGTTCCGGCGGCAACACCGCCTATTATGACTGTTTTCATAGTAAGTAACCTCCGATGTTTTTTCAAATTACTTTTTTACGACCGATTGAACTCCGGTCAGTTTTTATTCGTATATCTTATGACACTACTGTCCGAACACAGGCAGAAAAACGTCCGCTTTGTTTTTGGGTTTTCTGTTTAAGACTTACAGCCAAACTGCTCGCCTCGAAACAATCCGCTTTGTTTTTGGGTTTTCCGTTTAATTTTTACAGTCAACTGCTCAGCCGGAAGACCGTCCGCTCTGTTTTTGGGCTTTCTGTTTAAGAGCTTATTCTCAGCTCATACCACCGTTTCATTTTATAACAACGCAGACATCAAGCAAGCAAAAATACTTGAACAAAGTTGATAATCAGCGAATTCTGTCTCAGTATACATTCTTATCTTGCTGCTCTGAATTTCTGCGGAAACCCGCCCGGGCTTTTCATTAGCAGCGTTGTCCGGTTCCGGCAAATTCTTTAAGGCACCACCGTGCAATTCACGGCTCGCGCCTTGACCGCACAACTTTTTGCATCTTTTTCGCCAAACTGCACAAATCTCCTTGTCAATA
>CALWJW010000075.1 GCA_944381095.1 uncultured Clostridia bacterium
CGCATGTTACGTTTACAAGGCGGCGTTCGGCAAAAATCAACCGCTGCATATATGCGGCAAAAAATATTCAAATCGCGAAGACGGTGTAATAAGCGTCAAGGTGTATACCAACTGCCAGCATGTTGAACTAACAGTCAACGGCAAAGAAACGGAAATAAAAAAAGCGGACGGCGAGGTATGCGTTTTTGATAACGTAGCTCTTGCAGACGGTATCAACATTATCGAAGCGAAAAGCGGAGAGCTTACCGATACGGCGTTTATAAAGAAAACGGATAAGGAACCGGAAGAGTACGTCTATAAAGAAGAGCCGGGAAAAACAGGTGTAACAAACTGGTTTGAAAACAAAGATATGACAGTGCGGCAGGAAATGACATTCAGGGAGGGATATTACTCGGTCAGAAACAGTGTCAGTGAAATAATGAAGAGCGAAGAAGCCGGAAATGTTCTTGTGAACGCTTTCAGCAGCGCAGTCGGAATGAAACTGAAAAAATCAATGCTTATGATCATGGGAGAACAGACTCCTGAGGAAATGTTCAGGTCGGACCTGAGTAAAAACAATCTTAAAACAGATCCGCAGGCGGCTTTAAGCATACTCAATCAAGAACTGCAAAAAATAAAAACTGAAAACTGAGCTTTTTGAATCGGGTGCGAAAAAACGCATCCGATTCTTGATTAACAAAAAATTAACAATTTTTTAGCTATGCGTTTGCCGGATTTATGATATAATGAAACGGAAATCTTATGAAAAAGGAGTTGGTAAATTGGATACATTGCCCCGAAGTAGCAACCTACCGGAAGGGTGCAGACCTCATCTGATTCAAAGGTATAATCATTGCAAATGTGCCTGTATGCTGTGCTGAAATGAATTACAGACTTTTAATGGAAAAATAAGCACATGAAATGATTAAAGGAGAATGAGATGACGGAAATTTTAAAACAACTGCTGTTGCAGCTGATACTTATAATGCTGAATGCATTTTTCGCTGCGACTGAAATAGCAGTAATATCACTTAACGAAAAAAAAGTCAAGGCTCTGGCAGAAGAGGGAAATAAAAAAGCTGCCGGTATGCTCAAAATTATCGAAGATCCGACTAAATTTCTATCGACAATACAGATAGGAATTACACTTGCTGGATTTCTCGGATCGGCGTTTGCGGCAGATAACTTTGCCGAGAGGCTGACCGGATTCTTTATAAAGACATTCAATGTTCCCGAGTCCGGCGCCGCGGCGATAAACACGGTATCGGTTATACTGATTACACTTATACTGTCGTTTTTCACTCTGGTGCTCGGTGAACTTGTTCCCAAAAGAGTCGCCATGAGGCACAAGGAAAAGCTGGCGGGAGCAGTATGCGGAATAATATCGGTGCTGGCAGTCGTGCTGAAACCGGTTATCTGGCTGCTGACTGTTACCACTAACGGAATACTGCGGCTGATCGGAATAGATCCGAACGCCAGCGACGAATCGGTTTCAGAGGAAGATATAGTTCTGATGTTGGATGCCGGCGCTGACGAAGGAACACTGGATCAGAGCGATATTGAATACATAAAGAACGTGTTCAAACTTGACAGGCTGGTTGCTTCTGATGTAATGACGCCGAGAAACTCAGTAGTAACGGTTTCGAGTGACGCGACGAAAGAAGAGATACTTTCGATAATTGAAAACGAGGGATATTCAAGAATCCCGGTATATACGGGAAGCAAAGACAATATCACCGGAATACTTTACGTAAGGGATTACCTGCTGAAATTGAGCGATCCGGAATTCACGACGGAAAATGCCGTTATAAAACCGGTTTTTGTACCTGAAAGTATCCATCTCGATCTGCTCTTCAAAGAAATGCAGCAAAAGCACAATCATATGGTCATAGTCGTAAGCGAGTACGGAGTGCCTGCCGGAATAGTAACTATGGAGGATATACTTGAAGAACTGGTAGGAGAGATATGGGACGAACAGGACGAGGAGATACAGACGATAAGGCAGATAGACGAAGACACCTATTCCGTAATGACCAGTATTTCGCTCGATGAATTCTGCCGGTATTTTGATCTTCCGCCGGAAGAGGACAACGATTCATCAACTCTTAACGGACTTGTTACTGAGATAAGCGGAAACATACCGGAAGCGGGATATTCTTTTGAATACCACGGATACACTATAACTGTGGTAAAAGCGAACGAAAAGCAGACTGAGGAAGTGACTGTAAAACGTATAAAGACTTCTGAAAACGATAATGAAGACACAAAAGAGGAAACCAAGGAGAAAAACGAAGAATCCTGAAAATTTATTCCCGCGGCAAGACGCCGCGGGAATTTTTTTGTTTTTAACGATAAAAATACCCGGATTAAAAATTTTTTGAAAATTGTTGACAAAACAACAATTTTGTGATATGATACGTGTAATGCCTGAAAAACTGTGAAAACGGCTCAGTAGTAAAGAAGGCGAAGGAGGATTACGTGGAAGAAAGATTTGAAACATTTACTTTTCTGATTTCAGGTATAACAAAATATATCCGGAAAATAAAAAACGAGGAAATGGAAACGTTCAGTCTGAAAAGTCCGCACGTTAACTGTCTGTACAGCCTTTACAAAGAGAAATCCATGACGCTCAGGGAGCTTTGTGAAAAGCTGGGTGAAGACAAAGCGCACGTTTCAAGAACAATAGATTTTCTTGAAAAAAACGGATATCTGACAGTAGTCGAGGAGAGCGGAAAGAAGTACAGAAATAATATAAGGCTGACTGAAAAAGGTGTGAAAACAGCGGAAGAAATCGCCGTAAGGATTGACTATTTTCTTGAAGAAATAAGTAAAGGAATAGATCAAAAAGACCGTGAAACAATGTATAAATGCCTGTCTGTAATAAATAATAATCTGAAAAAAGCCTGTAATATGAAGGTTGAAAGGATATCGGATGGAAGACAGAATTGATGAAATACTGGATAATCAAAGAAAATTTTTTGCAAAAGAGCTGACGTATGACATCGGGTACAGAATTGGAGCGCTTAAAAAGCTGAGGTTAGGTATTCTGAAATATGAAAGCGAAATTGCTGCGGCGTTGAAGTCTGATCTCGGAAAAAGCAGCTTTGAAAGTTATATGTGCGAAACAGGAATGGCACTTTCTGAAATAACCTATATGCTCAGGAATATAAAGAAGCTTGTAAAGCCGAGGAAAGTAAAAACTCCGATGTCTCAGTTTTATTCGGTAAGCCGTCAGATAAAGGAGCCGCTTGGAAACGTGCTTATTATAAGTCCGTGGAATTATCCGTTTTTACTGACAGTGCAGCCGCTTATCGACGCCATAGCTGCCGGAAATACGGCGGTGCTTAAACCGAGCGCGTATTCTCCTGCAACATCTGACCTGATATCGCAGCTGATAAAAGAGTGTTACCCGGAAGAGTATGTAGCCGTGATCAAGGGCGGGCGCGCGGAAAATATAAGTCTGCTTAAAAAAAAGTTTGATCTTGTGTTTTTTACCGGCAGCGAGAGAGTCGGAAAAGAGGTCCTGAGAAATACAGCCGAAAATCTTACGCCGGCAGTTCTTGAATTAGGCGGAAAAAGTCCCTGTATTGTTGACGAAACGGCGAGTCTCTTGCTGGCAGCCAGAAGAATTGTATTCGGAAAGTATCTAAACTGCGGTCAGACCTGCGTGGCGCCGGACTACATTTTATGCAAAAGGGAAGTAAAAGCGGATTTTATAAGCGCAGTGAAAACTGAAATTAAAAAACAGTTCGGAGATAACGCCCTCGAAAATGAAAATTACGGAAAAATAGTGAATCGAAAACATTTTGATCGACTGCTGTCACTGATCGATCCCGGAAAAATTGTTTACGGCGGTAAATACGATGAAGAAAAACTGAAGATAGAACCGACAGTGCTGGACGACGTCAGCTGGGATGATAAAGTAATGCAGGAGGAGATATTCGGACCTTTGATGCCGGTGATGACCTATGACGATATCGAAGAAGTCATCACAACACTCAGAAAAAAGCCGAAGCCTCTTGCGCTTTACGTATTTTCCGAAAATAAAAAAACAGTAAAGAGAATAACCGAGAGGTGTGTGTTCGGAGGAGGATGCGTTAACGACACAATAATTCATCTGACCGTGGAGACTCTGGGATTCGGTGGGATAGGTGAAAGCGGAATGGGAGCGTATCACGGAGAAACAGGGTTCAATACCTTTTCGCACATAAAAGGAATTGTCGACAAAAAAACGTTTATAGATATTCCTCTGAGATATCAGCCGTATAAACAAGGCAAGAATGAAAAAATGTTACGAAAATTCTTAAAATAACTAAGAAAAAAGGTGATAAAATGAAACAAAAAACTGTATCCTTAAAAAAGGTGCTCATGATAATTCTGATAGCGGTATTGTCGATTGTGGTGGTGGCCGCTGCGGTAATTTTCGGAATCTGGCATAACGAAATATCCACTCTTGCAAGTTTCAGACATCTTAGGGAAAGAAACGATGCGCACGGTGACGGTTCGGTTTACACAATGAAAGTCAGCGGGGGATTTTATCTTGACAAGTTTACAGAACAGGGCGGAGTGAAAAGCGACGCCGAGTTGATTAAGTTTATAACCGATAATATAACAAAAGGACTTATCGATATGGGGATAAGTGAGTCGAATATCGGATGCTCATCATTTACTGCGGTAAGCGAGAGCGGAGACCGTCTTTTCGGAAGAAATTACGATTTTGACAAGACCAATACCTGTATTGTTTTCACTGAAAAGACAAAGGACAGGCACGCAACGATATCGACGGTAGATCTGCAATTCCTCGGAATAGACGTTAACAGCGATGTAAACGGTCTTATGGATAAAATAACCTGTCTTGCGGCTCCGTACGCGCCGCTTGACGGAATAAACGACGCGGGAGTCAGCTGCGGCATATATATGTCATATCAGGGCGGTGACGAAACGGTAGCTACAAACCAGAACACCGACAAGCCTGATTTTACGTCAACGACATTTCTGCGTCTGGTGCTCGACTACGCTGACAGCGTGGAAGAGGCTGTTGAGATAGCAAAAGCCTATGATATGCACGATTCTGCGAATACTTCGTACCATTATATGGTGGCGGACGCCAGCGGAAAAAGCGTAATTCTCGAATGGGTAGCCGGAACGGACAGCACCGATAACGACGGCTCGGCAAGGGAACTGAAAGTCACGTATAACGATGCGGACGGTCATATCGGAGAAAAAGAAGGCAGCAGCGAATATCAGTGGATAACCAATTTTATAATTCAGCCAGGTTATTATGACAGCGAAGAAGATATGAAGGGACTTGACAGATACGAAAAGCTGTACGAAGAGCTTTCGGCGACCGACGGTGTGGTAAAAGACGAGAGGGCAGCAATGGAGATTCTTGCGGCTGTCGGAAGAAGGACGTGGGACAACGATGACGGAAACGGATGCACCGTACACAGCGTTGTTTATAATCTGACTGATAAAACGGTACTTTGGGTAACCAATGAAAATTACAGTGATGAAACGGCAATATTTGAATTTTCGTTTGAAAAATAAATAAAAGTGAAAGGGACAGTTTTATGATAAGAGTATTTGTTGACTCGGGGAGTAGTATAAAACAGGACGAAAAAGAGAAGTATGGTGTTGAGATACTTCCGCTCAAACTGAATATGGGGGGCAGAGAATATGCAGACGGAATAGACCTTTCAATCGAGCAGTTTTACCAGAAGCTGATAGTGGACGGTATTTTTCCGAAAACTTCGCTGCCGTCGCTCGGTGATGCCGAAACAAGGGTGAAAGCATATACGGACGCCGGTGATGATGTGATAATTCTTACAATATCGTCAGGGATTTCAGGAACTTATAACGCACTGAGAACGATATTTTCCGATAATAAAAAAGTAAAAGTTATTGACACAAGGACGGCGGTAGGCGGAATAAGACTTCTGGTTGATGAAATAAATAAATACAGAGATCAGTCAGTTGATTTTATAGAGAGAAAAATAATGAAACTGATACCGCGGATAAGGGTAGTGGCTGTTCCGGAGACGCTTGAATATTTGTGTAAAGGCGGAAGACTCAGTCTTACGGCTATGGTAGCCGGTACCATACTGAAAATAAAGCCGCTGATAAGCCTTGACAGTTACAGCGGGAAAGTGAAAGTTATCGGTAAGGCGATCGGATTAAAAAGAGCAATGATGGCGGTAGCCGAGTCGCTCAGACAGCTTGACTGCGATGAAAATTACGGCATAATACCGTCCTATACGTTCTGCAAGGAAAATCTTGACATACTGCTTTCAGTGACAAACGACAAGTATAAACCTCAGATGCAGGAGTACGATAATCTTGACCCGGCAATCGCGTGTCATTGGGGTCCGAACGCTTTCGGATATATTTTCGTTTCAAAGGCAACAATGCAGCATATTGAACAGTGATTTTTTCATTTCAATGACGTCTTGAAAATCCAAATTTTGCTTATCTGATATCTTGTCAGGTTTTGAAGCTTGTATTTGTTTGTTCAGTCGAGTTCATGCCGAATAAACGATACCTGATTTATTTACAGAATTATTCGGCCAAACAAGATATTTTTCAGAAAAAGTTATTCTGTGAAAAATATGGCACCATTTTTAATCTGAATATTCGTTATACAGGTTTCTCGTTATAATTTATATTTTAAACAGCCGTCACTCAATGGCAATTGTTCAGAGTATGAACTATCAGTACTCTGGCGTTGCCGGTAGTGACGGTTTTTTTAGGTAAAATAATTATAAATTAAATGCTTAGATGATGTGATTTGTTTTATAAACTGTCGGTTGTTTTTTAAACTTATAATATTATAATAAACTACGCGGTTATTGTATTTCCAATCTGAATTTGTTATAATACGATTACAAGTTAAGCGCGTAAAAACTTGAAATATTAAGTTGAGGGATTTTATACGTGCCGTTAATCAAATTATCAATAGACAAAAGTTTTAACAACCTATGGTTGCAAAAGGATTCGAAAAATGAGTTGTTGTAAATCTTGTGTTTTTATGCTAAAATAATAATAACAATAAACCACGGGAGAAAACTTTTATGATTGGTAGAAATATCAGTTTATTGAGAAAAAAGAACAAGTTTACACAAGAAAAACTCGCAAATATGTTGGGAGTAACGTCTCAAGCTGTTTCTAAGTGGGAGTGTGGAGTTTCGGTGCCGGATTTGTACATGATCCTTTCGTTGGCACGCATTTTTCATGTGACAACTGATTTTTTGCTTGGAGCGGAAAGAGAAACAAAGTTCAGAGAAGAATTTGAGGATGCGTATAATATATTTGTCAGCGGGAAAAATTATGATAAAATTGCGCTTTACAATGTTGCGAAAAATGCAGTATTGCAATTTCCGGAGGAACTCAAATACATGAGGATGTTAGCAGATCTTGAGGCGTACCTTACCGACAGCAATTTGATTGAATTGACTGAAATTCAAAAAGCCTCAATGCGCGAACATGCCTTGAGTTTATATGAGAGGATATTACGAAACAGCGATGATGTTCAAATGAAAGAAGATTGCAAGTATAACATTATTCTTACACTTGATAAACTCGGGCAGTACGATAAAGCAAAAGAGTATGCAATGGAGTTTCCTCAATATGCAGGTCATACGCAGAATATGATGTTAGAATTGTGCACACACGGAAAAGAACTTTTAGAATTGCATCAAAAACAAGTTAAAGAAGCAACAATAGCATTGATTTGGGAGTTATTACAAATGATGGAGGATTATACCGAATATGAAACGAAATATTCGACTAAAGCCGGTGAACTTATTTTTGAATTGATAGAAATTTTTAAATTGAGTGATGATAAACATGTAAAAAACTGCGTCACAAGAATTTGTGAGTTAAATGAAAAAATAAAAGCAAGTGTTGCAAAATAATATCAAACAAAATAAAGCGACCGCATTTTACTGCGATCGCTTATTTTTAACTGTGAACATTGTTTCAGAAGTAAACAAATTTTATGGAAACTTTGTTATTGCCTTTTAAGTATCAGAGTCTCATACGGTTTCATAACAATCTTTGAGCCGCTGACGGGAGAGCCGTCTTCAACCTTCGTCCAGTTGAATTTGCTTGAAGTACTAAGCTCAGAAGAAGAGAAGTTTTCAAGGAAAACGTAAATACTATCACCGTCTGTGCGTGAATGAGCAGTCATACCGTAAGGAAGCTCACCGTCAAAATCGGAAGTAATGTTGCATTCGCTCAGTAACCTTGAAACAACAAGGTCGGTAAAGTCGCCCCTGTCACGGAAAGCAATGTAATACGCTTTACCTTTGCCATAACTGTTAACGGTAAAAGCCGGCATTCCGCTATAAAAGTCCGACGAATAATGCGCCAGTACCTTCGCCGAATCTGCGTGTATGAGGTCGCACAGATCAACAGCGGTGAAAATTCTGTCATCCATTGTTACTTTATTGCTTTCATCCGGATAAAGAGTATCGGTTTCTTCGCATATAATGCCGAATACTTCTTTAAGCGAGCCGCAAGGCGTACCTCCGAGATGACAGAGGTCGTTTTCGTTGACAAGTCCGAAAACATAGGTTGCAAGGAACGTTCCGCCGTTTTCGATAAACTTAGCAATCTTTTTTTCCAGTTTGTCATCGATCATATATACCATGGGAGCGATTATAAGCGAATAATTATCAAAGTCGTCCTCAAATCCGATAATATCTGTGTTTATGCCTCTTTTCCAGAGCGGACGGTAAAAATTATTCAGCGTCGGGAGGAGTTTTTTATTGTCTTTGCAAAAGGCGTTTGCGTCATCAAGCGCCCATTGATTTGACCAATCGTACAGAATTGCGGTTTTTGAAACAGTCTGAGTTCCGACAATCTGATCAAGTTTTGAAAGCCTTTTTCCAAGCTCTGAAACCTCTCTGAAAACCCTTGTGTTTTCGTTTCCGACATGATCGACAACCGCTCCGTGGAATTTTTCACTGCAACCGCGGCTCTTTCTCCATTGGAAGTACTGAACGGTATCGGAACCGTGAGCTATCGCCTGAACCGACGAAAGCATATGCTGTCCCGGTCTTTTCAGTTTATTGAAAGGCTTCCAGTTAACGCAGCTCGGCGTGCTTTCCATCATCATAAAGGGCTTATGTTTAAGAGACCTGTTAAGATCGTGCACGCAGGCAATTTCCGAGGCAACAGCTATGTCACTGTCGTCTCCTTTCCATGACGGGTAATTGTCCCAGGAAACAACATCAATGTACTTGGCGATCTCACGGTAATCAAGTCCCTGATAAAATCCCATAAGATTGGTTGTTACCGGGATGTCAGGTGTATATTTTTTTACGCTTTCTATCTCGTGCCGCATAAAATCCGCTGTCTGGTGGGTAACAAATCTTTTCCAGTCGAGAGTGAGTCCGTGAACGCAGTCTTCGCCTATGTGTGACGGTGGTTCTATCTGTGACCAGTCGGTGTAAGTGTGAGCCCAGAAGGACGTCCACCACTGTTTGTTCAGATTATCAAGACTTCCGTATTTTGCCTTCAACCAGCTTCGAAATGCTTCACGGCAGAGAGCGCAGTGGCACTCACCGCCGTATTCGTTTGAGAGGTGCCACATGATCAGCGCCGGATGCTTTCCGTATCTTTCGGCAAGTTTTTCGTTAATAATGGCGGTTTTTTCACGGTAGATAGGAGAAGTGTAGCAGTGATTGTGTCTTTTACCGTGAAGAGCAGTTCTGCGGTCGCTGAAAGTGCGCAGAACCTCGGGATATTTCTGACTTAACCAAGCCGGGCGTGCGCCACTCGGCGTTGCAAGGATTATTCTTCCGCCGTTACGGTAGACATCGTCAAAAGTTTTATCAAGGAAGGAGAAGTCGAATACACCCTCTGACGGTTCGAGTTTTGCCCACGCAAAGATACCGACAGTCATAGAATTACAGCCGGAGAGTTTCATAAGGCGCATATCCTCGTCAAGAACATCCGGATAATCTGTCCATTGATCCGGGTTATAGTCACCGCCGTGAAGTATATGTGGAAAATTTTTGCATATAAATTCTTTTTTCATAATTCCTCCCGTATAACAAATATGCGGTATTCCCCGGCCAGGGGAGACACCGCATACATTTTACTACCGTTTACCGCAAAAGTCAATCCGGTAAGTAAAATTTTATCAGATTACTTATGGTAAAGCTTTTTTGTTGCGTATACCGGCTCGCATGTGAGGTTAAGACCGAGTTTACGGTAAACGTTTTTGTCGACCTCGGAGAGGATAACTGTCACGTGAGCCTCACATTCCCTGAGCTTGGGCAGTTGTTCAAGCGCCAGAGCGGCGATAGGACTTGTAGTTGCTGAAATGGCAAGCGCAATAAGGATTTCGTCTGCGTGCAAACGGGGATTACGGTTGCCGAGATTATTTATTTTCAGCTTCTGGATCGGTTCTATAATTACCGGCGGAAGCAGGATAAGAGAATCACTGATGCCACCGAGCTTTTTCAGGGCATTCAGCAGCGCTGCGGCGGAAGGACCGAGAAGATTGGAAGTTTTTCCGGTCACGACTGTCCCGTCGGGAAGTTCAATGGCTGCTGCCGGGGCACCTGTCACTTCGGCTTTTTTCAGAGCCGCGCTAACTACCTTTCTGTCTTCCGGGACAACCCCGACCTGCTTCATAATGAGTTCAAGTTTCAGAATTTCATCAGAGTCGGCGTTGCCGTTTCTTTTGCGGCAAAGCGTTTCATAGTAGCGGCGGATTATTTCGCTTTTTGACGCTTCGCACGCAGCGTCATCGTCGGTAATGCAGTAGCCTGACATATTCACGCCCATTTCAGTCGGAGAGTTGTAGGGGCATTTTCCGTAAATTTTTTCAAAAATAGCTTGAAGGACCGGATAGATCTCTATGTCACGATTGTAATTTACGGCTGTTTTACCGGTTGCTTCGAGATAAAAAGGATCAATCATATTTACATCGGACAGGTCAACGGTAGCTGCCTCATAAGCCATATTTACCGGGTGTTTGAGAGGAAGATTCCATATCGGGAATGTTTCAAATTTAGCGTAACCGGCTTTGATTCCTCGTTTCTGATCGTGATAAAGCTGCGACAGACATGTAGCCATTTTTCCGCTTCCGGGG
>CALWJW010000076.1 GCA_944381095.1 uncultured Clostridia bacterium
CTTTTTCGTCCGAAGCCTCTTTTACAGGTTCTTCGGCTTTTTCCTCAGTCTTTGCCTCAGATTTTTCTTCAGCTTTGACTTCCGGCTTCTTGGCATCGGCTTTACCGGCGCTCTTTGTATCGGCAGCTACACTGACCGTCGACGCAGTGAGTGTTATAAGAGCCATTTCAGCTCCGTCTCCTCTGCGCGGTCCGAGCTTGTATACCGCTGTATATCCGCCGCTTACATCAGCAAATTTCGGTGCAACAACATCGAAAAGCTTTTTAGCCGTTTCCTCGGGCAGCATAGCCAGAGATTTACGGAAATTCGCAAGTCCGCCTTTCTTGCCCAATGTTATAAGTTTATCGGTTACCGAGCTGACTTCTTTCGCTCTTGTCAGCGTTGTCTCTATTTTACCGTTCTCGATGAGATACGCCGCCATACCGGCAAGCATACTTCTTCTGTGTGCGGTAGGTCTTCCGAGCTTTCTGGTACCCATCTGTACACTAGCCTCCTTCTCTTTTACTTAAAATCCTGTTTCCGGCAAACATCTTACTCTTCGTCAGCTTTCAGTCCGAGTCCGAGAGACGCCAGCTTCTGAATGACCTCGTCAAGTGATTTCTTTCCGAGGTTTCTGACCTTGATCATGTCTTCCTGTGTCCTGTTTGCCAGATCTTCAACCGTATCTATGCCCGCGCGCTTCAAACAGTTGAAGCTTCTCACGGACAGGTCAAGTTCCTCAACGGTCATCTCAAGAACCTTTTCCTTGATAGTTTCTTCACGTTCAACCATTATCTCCGCATTTATCGCTTCATCTGACAGATCCACGAATAATTTGAGATGTTCGTTGAGTATCTTGGCTGCAAGCGATATCGCTTCTTTTGCCGATATTACTCCGTTTGTTGTGATTTCCATTGTCAGTTTATCGTAGTCGACCATATTTCCGACTCTCGTGTTTTCAACGGTATAGTTTGCTTTATACACCGGTGTGAATATTGAGTCAGTATATATCAGTCCTATCTGTGCCGGATTGCTCTGCTTGTTTTTCTCCTGCGAAACATAGCCTCTTCCGTGTCCGAACGTCAGCTCCATAAACAGTCTTGCGTTCTCACCCACCGTAGCTATCACGTGCTGCGGGTTAAGTATTTCGATATCGCTGTCCTGTTTTATATCTCCTGCCGTTGCAACACACGGTCCGGTTACATCAAGAACCACCGTCTTTGAGCCTTCGCAGTTAAGTTTTGCAGTTATTCCTTTTACGTTTAAGACTATCTCGGTCACATCTTCCTTGACTCCGGGAACGGTAGATATCTCGTGCAGTACGCCGTCTATCTTTATACTTGTTACCGCAACTCCCGAAAGTGAACTCAGGAGTACCCGGCGAAGTGAATTACCCAGTGTTGTTCCGTATCCTCTTTCCAGCGGCTCAACTACGAATGTAGCACTGCTTCCGTCTTCGCTCTGCGAGACTGTGCTTATATTTGGCTTTTCAATTTCTATCATCCTAACAAATACCCTCCTGTGTTAGTTTTCCGTCCGCGCTTTCGCGCAACTCATTTAACAGATTCCAGCCGGGTGTTCAGTATTACTTGGAGTACAATTCTACTATCAGCTGTTCCTCGAACGGGAAGTCGATATCTTCTCTTACGGGGAGTGCGTCTACCGTTGCCTTTACCGCATCTTTGTCTACTGTCAACCATTTGGGGGCGATCCTGTTCTCAAGTCCTTCTATCAGCTCTTTGATCTTTGCTGAGTTACGGCTTTCCTCTCTGAGCGTTATTACATCGCCTTTTTTGAGCAGCATTGAAGGTATTGTCGCTTTTTTGCCGTTGATTCTGAAATGTCCGTGAAGAACCAGCTGACGGGCTTCTTTACGGCTCTCCGCCATACCCATTCTGTATACTGCGTTATCGAATCTTCTTTCAAGCAATATGAGAAGGTTTTCACCGGTTACTCCGTCAATTCTGTCCGCTTCCTTGAAGTATGACTTGAACTGACCTTCCTGAAGACCGTAATATCTCTTTGCCTTCTGCTTTTCACGGAGCTGCTTTCCGTACTCTTTTATCTTTGAGTTTGCCGCGCCATGCTGTCCGGGTGCAGTTGAACGTTTTTCAAGCGAGCATTTTCCGCTCAGGCAACGTTCGCCTTTCAGGAACAGTTTGGTTTTTTCTCTGCGGCAGAGTTTGCATGACGGTCCGACATATCTTGCCATATCTTTTCTTCCTCCTATTAAACTCTTCTGCGCTTCGGAGGACGGCATCCGTTATGAGGTATCGGGGTAACGTCTTTGATGAGCGTCACGTCAAGTCCTGCTGCGGCGAGGGCTCTTATTGCGCTCTCTCTTCCCGCTCCCGGTCCTTTTACATATACCTCTACACTTTTCATACCGTGATCCATTGCGATCTTTGCGGCTGTTTCCGCCGCACTCTGTGCTGCAAACGGCGTTGATTTTCTGGAACCCTTGAATCCGAGCTCTCCCGCCGATGCCCACGACACCGCGTTTCCGTATACGTCGGTTATCGTTATTATCGTGTTATTAAAGGTTGCGCGGATATGTGCGGCGCCCTTTTCGATATTCTTGCGCTCACGGCGCTTTTTGACAACCTTTTTTCCGGCTGCTGCGCTGACTGCTTTTGCCATATTCCTACACTCCTTTACTTCTTTTTGTTTGCTATGGTCTTTGCGGGACCTTTACGTGTTCTCGCGTTTGTTTTGGTTCTCTGTCCTCTTACGGGAAGTCCTTTTCTGTGTCTGATTCCGCGGTAGCAGTTTATTTCCACCATTCTC
The DNA here is from genome assembly GCA_944381095.1 of uncultured Clostridia bacterium. Taxonomy (GTDB): domain Bacteria; phylum Bacillota; class Clostridia; order Oscillospirales; family CAG-272; genus SIG673. Next base: position 2,767 of record CALWJW010000076.1, read on the forward strand.
TTGATGTCAAGTGCCACGTCACGTCTCAGGTCACCCTCTACCTTGTAGTTTTCCTGTATCTCGTCACGGAGCTTTGCCACTTCGTCATCTGTCAGGTCCTTTGCTCTTGTATCCGGGCTTATTCCGGTTTTGGCAAGGATGTCATTTGCGCTTTTTCTGCCTATTCCGTATATATAGGTCAGCGCTATCTCTATCCGTTTTGAATTCGGAAGATCCACACCTGCTAAACGAGCCATCTGTTTTTTCCTCCTTTTAGCCTTGTCTCTGTTTATGTTTGGGATTTTCGCATATTACCATGACGACTCCCTTACGCTTGATTATCTTGCATTTATCGCAGATTTTCTTTACGGATGGTTTGTCTTTCATTTTATTACCATTCCTTTCTTATTTTGCACGCCATGTGATACGGCCTTTGGTAAGATCGTATACCGATACTTCTACCGTTACTTTGTCTCCGGGCAATATCCAGATATAGTTCATCCGGAGCTTTCCCGATATATGAGCTGTTATTATATGTCCGTTGGGGAGCTTTACCTTGAAGGCGGCGTTCGGCAGTGCCTCCAATACCGTTCCTTCAAACTCCATTACATCATCTTTTGCCAGAATTATCCCTCCAAACCTTTACGATTTTAAACTGTTCCGATATCTGTCAGTAACTCGGGGCCGTTTTCGGTCACCGCTACCGTGTTTTCGTAATGCGCAGATAGTTTTCCGTCTTCCGTCACGACTGTCCATTTATCCGCAAGCTCCTTCACACGGAATGTTCCGGCGTTTATCATCGGTTCGATTGCCAGAACCATCCCCTCGTAAAGTCTTGCGCCGTGTCCCGCCGTGCCGTAGTTCGGTACTTCGGGGTCTTCGTGAAGATCGCGTCCTACTCCGTGTCCGACATACCGTCTTACCACTGAAAATCCGTTTTCCTCAGCATATTTCTGCACCGCCGCGCCTATATCTCCTATCCGGTTGTCGATCACCGCCTGGGCGGCTCCGATATAAAAGCATTTACGCGTTACTTCTATCAGTTTTTCCGCTTCCGCGCTTATTTTCCCTACCGGGAATGTCCGCGCCGCGTCTCCGTGGAATCCCCTGTAATACGCTCCGACGTCTATCTTTACGATATCGCCCTCATGCAGTATTTTCTTTTCAGAAGGTATTCCGTGTATCACCTGTTCGTTTACGCTTATGCAAGCGCTTCCGGGAAACCCTGCGTAGCCCAGAAACGAAGGTCTGGCTCCGCATTTTTCTATGTGTTCCCTGACTATCCTGTCGAGCTGTAAGGTACTTATTCCTTCCCTTACCGCTTCTCCGGCAAGGTACAGCGCCTGTCCGGTTATCTCACCGGCTTTTTTCATTACCGCCAGATGTTCTTTACTTTTCAGCTTTATCATATCAGTTGCCTTTTATCGCTTCAAGGGTCAGCCTTGTGGTATCGGAGACTTTTTCCTGTCCTTCCACCGTTCTGAGTATTCCTTTTTTACGGTAGAAATCTTCAAGCGGCTGAGTCTGCTCGTGGTAGACTCTCAGTCTTTCCTTTACCACTTCCGGCTTATCGTCTTCTCTTATACCGACTTCTGTTTTACACACCGGGCATATAAGTTTTCCGTCCTCGGTTTCCGGCGGGTTGTATTCGACGTGATATGTCGCTCCGCATCCCGGGCAGTATCTTCTGCCGGCCGAGCGCTTCACTATCACGTCGTCATCAACGTGAATATTCACCACCACATCGATGTTTTCTCCCATTCCGTCAAGTGCGGCTGCCTGTGCAACCGTCCTCGGGAATCCGTCGAGTATATAACCGCCTTTGACCGTTTTCAGTTTTTCTTTTACTATTCCGACAACAACATCATCGCTGAGCAGCTGTCCTTTTGCTATTACTTCCTTTGCTGCAATTCCTATGGGAGTCTCGTTTGCGATTGCCTCCCTTATCATATTTCCCGTCGATATTGTCGGTATGCCGAGTTCGCTGCTTACAGCTGCTGCCTGCGTACCTTTTCCTGCGCCCGGGGCGCCTAAAAATATTATCTTCATGGAAATCCTTCTTTCGGTTAATTACTCAAGAAAGCCTTTGTAGTGACGCATCGTCATCTGAGCTTCGATCTCTCTTGTCGTTTCGAGAATTACTCCTACCACTATCAGCAGCGAGGATCCTCCGAAAGCCAGTGAACCGAGCTGTGTTCCCGAAATGATATTCACTATCAGCGGGACGACCGCTATCACACCGAGGAACAGAGCGCCGATAAGGGTTATTCTGTTAAGAACACGGGTGATATAATCTGATGTCGGCTGACCGGGACGTATACCGGGAATAAAGCCGCCGTTCTTTTTCAGATTGTTGGCAACTTCTATAGGATTAAAGGATATCATTATATAGAAGTATGAGAAGAGTATGATCAGAATGAAGAACAGTATGGCGTAAAGCCATGAGTTATATGAAAATACTCCGAAAAATTTATCCCAGAATCCGCCTGACTTTATTTTGCTCTGGAAGATCAGCTCTATCGTACTGGGTATCGCCACTATTGAGTTTGCGAATATTATCGGCATAACGCCGCTCATATTCAGTTTTATCGGCAGAGTTGTACTCTGACCGCCGTACATTTTTCTTCCGACTACCTTCTTTGCGTACTGCACCGGCAGACGGCGTTCGCTGTTGGTTATAAACACCACGAATGCCACTGTCGCCAGAGCACCGAATCCGACCACTTCAACGACCACAAGGTTCCATGCGTCTGAGATCGCGTACGATCCGAGGCTTACGACCGAAGCCGCTGCCGTGGCTATTATGTTGGCGAAGAGTATTATTGAAATACCGTTTCCTATGCCTTTCTCGTTTATCTTTTCAGCGAGCCACATGATCAGCGCCGCTCCTGCTGCGTAGCAGAAGATTATTACGAAGGCACCGAACACCGTTTCACCGGTGTCGGTAAGGAATCCTGCGCTTGACATATAGAAGTAGTAGCCCAAAGCTGTGAGAAATCCGAGAACAACTGTTACGACACGGGTTATCTGGGTTATTTTCTTCTGACCTTCCTCACCGTTTTTCGCCATTCTTTCGAGAGGCGGGATAGCTACCGTCAGAAGCTGCATAACTATTGACGCAGTGATATACGGTGATATTGAAAGGGCAAAAAGCGTTGCCTTTGAAAATGCGTCTCCCGAAAGTATATTCAGGTACGCAAACAGGTTTCCGCCTGCAAGGGTGAACTGTTCCGCTATTGCTTCCGCGTCGGTGAACGGCACGTGTATTGCCGCTCCTATTCTGTAAAGCAACAGTATGAACAAGGTGTAAAGCATTTTCTGACGCATTTCCGGTATTGACCAGGCGTTTTTGAATGTTTTGAACACTTACATCACCTCAGCTTTTCCGCCGGCAGCTTCGATTTTGGCTTTTGCGGTTTCGGAAAAGATCGCAGCTTTCACTGTTATTTTTTTGCTAATCTCTCCGTTGCCGAGAACTTTTAAACCGTCGCCTGCTTTGCGGATCACACGGTCTGAGAGCAGCTTATATATGTCTATCTCATCGCCGTCGCTGTACTTATCGCTCAGAGTCTTGACGTTTACTATCGCATACTGTTTTGCAAATCTGTTGGTAAAGCCTCTCTTCGGAAGTCTTCTGTACAGCGGGTTCTGTCCGCCTTCAAATCCCGGGCGTACGCCTCCGCCTGAACGTGCGTTCTGACCTTTATGGCCTTTTCCTGCGGTTTTTCCGTTGCCCGAGCCGATTCCTCTTCCCTTGCGGAAACTCTTTGTTACTGAGCCTTCCGCGGGTGAAAGTTCATGGAGCTTCATTTTCTTTCCTCCTTTTTTATCGAGTTAATGTTTAAGGTTGCTCACTTTTCAACCTTTACCAGGTGCGAGATCACCGCAACCTTACCCATTACAGACGGACTTTCGTCTATCGTTATACTGTTTCCAGGACGTTTAAGACCTAATGACAGTGCTGTTGCTTTCTGTTTCGGCTGTGCGCCTATCAGACTTTTCACAAGCGTTATCTTCATTTCTTTTTTCCTCCTCAGCTCAAAGTTCTTCTACTGTCAGACCGCGGAGCTGCGCCACTTCTTCTGCTGTACGGAGTGCTTTCAGTCCTTCAAATGTTGCTTTTACGACGTTGGTAACGTTACTGGAACGCAGACACTTTGTTCTTATGTTCTTTATGCCCGCCATTTCCACTACCGCACGCACAGCGCCTCCTGCTATTATTCCGGTTCCTTCCGGTGCCGGTTTGAGAAGCACCTTTCCGGCTCCGAATACTCCTGTTACCTCATGAGGTATTGTTGTTCCGGATGTCGATACCGTTATCATGTTCTTCTTTGCGTCTTCGATCGCTTTACGCATCGCTTCCGGTATTTCCGCTGCTTTACCGAGTCCGTATCCGACGTGACCGTTTCCGTCTCCCACTACCATAAGCGCGGTGAAACGCATTATACGTCCGCCTTTTACCGTTTTTGATACTCTGTTTACAGCTACGTTTACTTCCTTTAAGTCCAAAGTCGACGCATCTATTTTTTCTTTTATCATTTTCTGCTCCTCCTCAGAACTTAAGTCCGCCCTCACGGGCGCCTTCGGCAAGTTCCTGTACACGTCCGTGGTACAGATATCCGCCTCTGTCAAACACTACTTCTTCTATTCCTTTTGCAAGCGCTCTTTCCGCAATTGTCTTTCCTATTTTTCTTGCGGCCTCTTTGTTTCCGCCGTACTCGGTGAAATCCTTTTCGGTCGTTGTCGCGCTTACCAGCGTTACGCCCTGTTCGTCATCTATTACCTGTGCCGTTATGTTGGCGTTGGAACGGTAAACACAGAGACGGGGACGCATGGCTGTTCCGGATATTTTCGCTCTGACGCGCTTATGTCTTTGCAGTCTTGCTTTATTTGTATCCTTCTTTGTTATCATCTGCTTACCCTCCTGTCTTATTTGCCGGCTTTTCCGGACTTACGGCGTATACGCTCGTCTGCGTACTTGACACCCTTGCCGAGATACGGTTCCGGAGGTCTCATTCCTCTGACCTGTGCCGCTACCTCGCCTACGGTCTGTTTATCTACGCCTTTGACTATCACTATGTTCGGCTGCGGTGATTCGAAGGTTATTCCGTTGCCGTCCTCAAAAATAACCGGATGTGAATGTCCGAGAGTCAGTGTAAGGGTTTTACCCGATTTTGCTGCTCTATAACCTACTCCGACTATTTCCAGCTGTTTTGAAAAGCCTTCAGTAACACCTTTTACCATGTTGGCAAGCAGTGTGCGTGTCAGTCCGTGAAGCGATTTGTTTTCCGCTTCGTCGTCCGGTCTTTCGACTGTCAGGACTGCTCCCTCGGCCTTTATTATCATGTTCTTATGAAACTTATGCGTTGCCGTTCCCTTAGGTCCTTTTACGGTTACGAGATTTTCCGCCTCGACTTTTACGTCTACGCCCGCCGGGATGGCAATCGGCTGTTTTCCGATTCTTGACATATCCCTATCCTCCCGTTTACCATACAAAGGCGAGAACTTCGCCGCCTATATTTTCTTTTCTCGCTTTTTTATCCGTCATTATTCCTTTTGACGTTGATACTATTGCGATTCCGAGTCCGTTCATTACCTTAGGCATATCTTCGCAACCGGCGTATATTCTGAGTCCCGGCTTTGAAACTCTTTTCAGTCCGGTTATCGCTTTCTGTTTGCCCACGTATTTCAGGGTGACTTTGATTATTCCCTGCTTGTTATCATCAATTATCTGATAACCTTTTATATATCCCTCGTTAACGAGAATGTCGGCTATTGCCTTCTTCATGTTCGACGCGGGGATCTCCACCGATTCGTGCTTTGCATCGCTTGCGTTTCTGATGCGTGTCAGCATATCGGCGATCACATCTGACATTTGCATTTACTAATCCTCCCTTTCTGTCCTTACTTCTTCCGGCTCACCATGACGCTTTGCGTACGCCCGGGATCTCGCCCTTGTGGGCGCGTTCACGGAAGCAAATACGGCAGATGCCGAACTTGCGGAGATAGCCGTGCGGTCTTCCGCAGATCTTGCACCGATTGTATTCTCTTGTCGAAAACTTCTGAGGTCTTTGCTGCTTTACTTTCATTGACATCTTAGCCATTGCAATCTACCTCCTTATCTGGCAAACGGCGCGCCCATCAGAGTCAGCAGTTCTTTTGCTTCCTCGTCTGTATTTGCCGTTGTCACGAATGCTATGTCCATTCCGCGTATGCGGTCGACCTTTTCATATTCTATCTCCGGGAATATCAGCTGTTCTTTCAGTCCCAGCGAATAGTTTCCTCTGCCGTCGAAGGCGTTGGGGTTTATTCCCTTGAAGTCTCTTACTCTCGGCAATGCCACGCTGAACAGTCTGTCCATGAACTCGTACATCTTTTCGCCTCTGAGCGTTACTTTTCCGCCGATCGCCATTCCGGCTCTCAGCTTGAAGTTTGCCACCGACTTCTTTGCTTTTGTCACAATGGCTTTCTGGCCGGTTATTGCCGTCAGGTCGCCGACTATTGCTTCCATTGCCTTGGCGTTGTCTCTTTCTTCTCCGCCTGTTCCGACGTTGATCACCACTTTTTCTATCTTCGGGATCTGCATCGGGCTCTTATATTCGAATTTCTTCATAAGCGCGGGCGCGACTTCATTTACGTATAAATCTCTTAATCTTGACATACCTCGCCCTCCTTATATCTTCTCTCCGCATTTGGCGCAAACTCTTGTCTTTGTGCCGTCCGCTTCGATCTTCATTCTGCTTCTCACGCCTTTCTTGCATTTATCGCAGTAAAGCGCTACCTTGTCCGCATAGATCGCTCCCTCGACGGTAAGTATTCCGCCGCTCTCGCCCTGTTTACGCGGTTTTACGTGTTTCTTTACAAGGTTTACACCTTTTACTATTACTTTTCTTTCCTTCGGTGATACTTCAAGTACTTCACCTATCTCGCCTTTGAGATGGCGCTCCTTGTTTCCGGAAAGTACTATTACGGTGTCACCCTTCTTTACATGAAGTGTATTCATCTCTGCGTACCTCCTTACAGAACTTCCGGAGCCAGCGAAAGAATTTTCATGAAATCTTTTTCTCTCAGCTCTCTTGCCACAGGGCCGAATATACGGGTGCCTCTGGGTGTTTTGTCTTCTTTTATTATCACGGCTGCGTTCTCGTCAAATTTGATATACGAGCCGTCGGCGCGTCTCACTCCGCGTACGGATCTTACGATGACTGCTTTTACAACATCGCCTTTTTTCACTGTTCCGCCGGGTGTCGCTTTCTTTACACAGGCTACAACGATATCTCCTATATTTCCGTACCGTCTGTCTGTACCGCCGAGTACACGGATGCACATAAGTTCCTTTGCTCCGGTATTATCGGCAACTTTCATATACGACTGCTGCTGTAACACTTCGCGGTTACCTCCTCAATTTTACACGCTCTTTGACGTATTTTAGCTTGTTTTGATTATTTTGCCTTCTCGATTATTTCCACCAGACGCCATCTCTTGGTTTTGGACAGCGGTCTTGTTTCCATTATCATTACCTTGTCATCCACACCCGCTTCATTCTTCTCGTCATGGACGTGTACTTTCAGTGTGCGGTGCATAACTTTTCCGTACTTGGGATGCTTTACGCTGTCTTCTATCGCTACTACGACGGTCTTTTCCATCTTGGAGCTTACTACGCGTCCGACTCTGGTTTTTCTCAGATTTCTTTCTTCCATTTCAGTCTTCCTCCCTCGCCTTACGCATTCTTACTTTCGTTGATAACCGTCAGCACTCTCGCTATGTCGCGTTTCACTTCGGTTATTTTGTGGGGGTTATCCAGCTGATTTATCGCAAGCTGGAAACGCAGGTGGAAAAGCTCGTCTTTAAGCTCTGTCAGTTTTGTCTGCAGATCTTCTTTTGACATTTTTCTGATTTCTGCTGCTTTCATTGCTTACTCCTCCTCCGCTGTTTTCTGCTTTGCTATGAATTTGCATTTTATCGGAAGCTTGTGCATTGCAAGTCTGAGTGCTTCCTTTGCTGTTTCTTCCGTTACCCCGTTCATTTCGAACAGGACTCTTCCCGGCTTTACCACTGCAACCCAATGGTCTACCGAGCCTTTACCGGATCCCATACGGGTTTCGGCGGGCTTTTCGGTTATCGGCTTATCCGGGAATATCTTTATCCAGACCTGTCCGCCACGGCGGATATATCTGGTCATCGCTATACGGGCTGCTTCTATCTGGTTGCTTGTTATCCATGCCGGTTCAAGCGCTATAAGTCCGTAATCGCCGTATGACAGCGTATTACCTCTCATTGCTTTGCCCTTAAGTCTTCCGCGATGTACTTTTCTGTATTTTGTTCTCTTTG
>CALWJW010000077.1 GCA_944381095.1 uncultured Clostridia bacterium
GCAAAAAAGCTGGTTTTTTCAGACCCTTACGCCTGTATGCTGTTTCAGCTCGAACGCATCGAGGACTTAGGAGAAGCCCACAATTTCCGGGTTGAAATGGCCAAAACCGGTCTTTGCGAAAAAGAAGCAAGATGCAGCGCAAAAAAACATATTTTTGACCGCACTGTGATTTTCGGTCTCGGAACAACCGGAATGTTTATAGGAGATCTTATAAAAAGGAATTATCCTGACAGCAACATCGTTTTTGTCGCAAGAAGCAATGAAGCATCCGCAAAAGTAAAGTTCGCTCTTGAAATCACCGGCGCAGGCTACGTTAAAAGTGGATTTGAAAACAACGCTGACCTTGCGGCTGCTATCGAAAACAAATTGGGCGGTAAAGCCACTCTGTTTATAGGCACTTCCGGAAGCAACACAGAGCACCGTATTGCTTTTGAGTACGGAGTTCTCGGCTGCAACGGAATTTATGACAGCTTTTCTCTCGGTCCGCAAGTGTCATACGACACCATGCCTTTCGGTTTTAAAAACCAGCTTATTTTCGGTTCGATAAATTTCAGACAAAGCCACATGGAGAAAGCCATCAGGCTTCTCACTGACAGTCGTTATGATGAAATTGTTTCGCTTATCGACAGAAACGATTTCGCTTCCGACCCGATAGGAGCCTACGAAAACAGAATCTACTCAAAAGGCGCTCCTATGAAGACCGCCGTTATCTGGAACAGAAAGTACATTGAAGAATAATGCCGGCATGAACATAATCCGTTTTCGGCTTCAAACAGCCGCTACGCCGGTATCCTTACGATCTTAGTAATTCTTCGCCATACTTTTCAGAGCTTCATTCCGTTCGGGAATGAAGCTTTTGTTTTGCGCTGTTTTTTAAAACTCAGGAATATATTTTTCCTCAGTCCTTTCCCAGTAAGGTCGTCTTACATAAAAGTTCCTGAATCTGAGCTTGCTGCAATAAGCTTCAAACCCGATGCGTCCGTACTTTGAACTGTCGATAGGATCGGGATCGGTTACTTCAAGGACAAGTCTGCCGTCTATTACAACGAAAATATGACCGTCTATACTTCCTGTCTGAACACGATAAATTTTTCCCGGCTGAAAATCGAATATCTGTGTCGCCACGTTCAGTTTGTATTCCGGAGATTTTTCAAAACCGACCTTTCCGTGCCACCACCCCTGGATCCCCGCTACATATGCCACATCCCTCATGTTTTTCTCTTCATTCCAACTTCCGTTCCACATAACGTTTATATCATGAGTACATGGCAAGACCGTCGCCGCCTCAAAATCAAGCATGACATTCCCGCTGAAATTTTTCCGCAACAGTATCATTCCGGGACAGTTTTCCGGGTTTTCTCCGGTCAACCATCCGTTCTCGGCAACCCACTTTCCTCCTTTGATTTCAAAGTCCCGGTCAAGTACTTCGTCTGTAAATTCTTTGTGATAAAGTATTTCAGATTTTTCCACGTTAAGTTCTTTATGCAGAAGTCTCATCAGCTCCTCCTTACAGAATAAATGTTTTTATACTTTTTGTAAGCTAACGTGTGTATTTTTTTCCGTTTGATAAGTAATATCTTACTGACAGCATTTTTAGCCTATTCTGCCGTCAGAAATCTGCATTCTCAACTGATTTCAGGTAAAGTTAAATCTACGCACTGTTTTACACAGTGCGTAGGCTTGAACAATATCTATTTTGCTTTGATCTATTTTTACACAGTACATCTGCTTGTATGAAAAATTTAAATGAGTTTCGGTTTTATCCCTTACTCAACTGTCGGAAGCCCCGAGAGCGATTCGGCTATTTCCGCATCTGACGGTATATAATCCTGCATTTTTCCGTCGTGGAACTTTTCATAAGCCACCATATCAAAATAACCGGTTCCGGTAAGACCGAAAAGTATCGTTTTTTCTTCACCCGTCTCTTTGCATTTCATAGCTTCGTCAATCGCTACTTTTATTGCATGCGCACTTTCGGGGGCAGGCAATATTCCCTCAACTCTCGCAAATTTTTCGGCTGCGTCAAATACCGACGTCTGTTCGACGCTTACTGCTTCCATTAGTCCGTCATGATACAGCTGCGAAAGCGTACTGCTCATTCCGTGGTATCTGAGTCCTCCGGCATGGTTTGCAGACGGCATAAATCCGCTTCCGAGCGTGTACATTTTGGCAAGCGGACAAACCATTCCGGTATCGCAGAAATCGTACGCAAATTTTCCTCTCGTAAAGCTCGGGCAAGACGCCGGCTCTACCGCTATAAACCTGTAATCGGCGTTTCCTTTAAGCTTTTCACCCATAAACGGAGATATAAGTCCGCCGAGATTCGAGCCGCCTCCCGCACATCCGATGATAATATCAGGTTTTATTCCGTACTTGTCCATTGCAGTCTTTGATTCAAGTCCGATCACTGACTGATGCAGAAGCACCTGATTCAAAACACTTCCCAGTACATATCTGTACCCTTCGCTCTTGACCGCGACCTCGACCGCCTCAGATATGGCGCAGCCAAGACTTCCGGTTGTTCCCGGATGCTTTTCGAGTATCTTTCTGCCGACCTCTGTTTCAGTTGAAGGCGAAGGAGTGACCTGTGCGCCGTACGTTCTCATTACTTCTCTTCTGAACGGTTTCTGCTCATATGACACTTTCACCATGAAAACCTTGCAGTCAAGTCCGAAGTATGAACATGCCATTGACAAAGCGGTTCCCCACTGACCGGCACCCGTTTCCGTGGTTACACCTTTCAGTCCCTGCTTTTTCGCGTAGTAAGCCTGCGCTATTGCAGAATTGAGCTTATGGCTTCCGCTTGTATTGTTTCCTTCAAATTTGTAGTAGATCTTCGCCGGAGTTTTCAGTTTTTCTTCGAGGCAATAAGCTCTGACAAGCGGTGAAGGTCTGTACATCCTGTAAAAATTCCTGATCTCCTCAGGTATCTCGAACAGCGCTGTGCTGTCGTCAAGCTCCTGTTTTACCAGCTCGTCGCAGAATACACCGGACAGCTCTTCGGCTGTCATGGGTTTCAGCGTTGCAGGATTTAAGAGCGGCGCAGGTTTGTTTTTCATATCGGCACGCAGGTTATACCAATACTTCGGCATCTCATTTTCTTCAAGATAAATTTTGTAGGGGATTTTTAATTCTGACATTTTTGTCACCTTTCCTTTCGATTTTTTTCGGGACAAAAACAAAAAACTCCTGTCCCGTCCATGCCGGGACAGGAGATGATCCTCCTGCGGTGCCACCCTGCTTGACGCCCCCCAAGGCGCCCACTCACGCATACATCCATATGCCGACCTTTGTTTACGGAGCGTCATCTCCGGCCCGAATACTCATACATCAGCCACCTGCCGACTGATTACTTTCATCTCGCCCTCGGAAGTCCATTCACCGCCGTCAGCTCTGCCGCGCTCTCACCTGCCGCGACTCTCTTTGAAAGACCATAACGCCGGTTACTCACTCTTCCTCATCGGTTTACTTGATTATATCACACTTTCTTCTCTTTGTCAAGATGTTTATTGCATTTTTTATTAACCGGCACATTGTATATTTTGCTGTCGTGTTTTCTTTATTTCAGAAATCATTGCGCTGATATCTTTTTTCTTGTTTCATTCATTGATAAATGATTTTTCGTTTACTTCATATATAACTTTTTTCCTTATTCTACTGTAACACTTTTGGCAAGATTCCTCGGTTTGTCAACGTCTATGCCCTTAGCTACGCTTATATAATATCCCATAAGCTGAAGTGGTACTACTGCAAGCGCAGCGGCAAAATGCGGATCAGTCTGCGGTATATAAACTGTGAAATCTGCCGTATCCTCTATCTCGTAATTGCCTTTTCCGGTAAGCCCCATAACATATCCGCCGCGGCTTTTCACCTCAGACATGTTACTTATCATTTTATCGAAAAGCTCAGGCTGTGTCACAACAGAAACAACGAGAGTTCCTTTTTCCACAAGTGATATCGTACCGTGCTTTAACTCTCCCGCAGCGTACGCTTCAGAATGAATATAACTTATCTCTTTCATTTTAAGGCTTCCCTCCATACTTATCGCATAGTCGGTTCCTCTTCCTATGAAAAAAACATCGCTCGCTCCCGAATATTTCGACGCAAACCACTGTATCCTTTCCTTGTCGCTCAGAATGGAAACGATTTTTTCAGGTATGCTGTTTAACTCTGAAAGGTATTCGGTTGTCTTTGCTTCGTTTACCGTACCTTTAACCGCAGCAAATGCCACCGCTGTCAGATAACCCGCTATCAGCTGCGTCAGATATGCCTTTGTTGTCGCCACAGCTATCTCAGGACCTGCCGAAGTATAAAACACCGAGTCAGCTTCCCTCGCTATCGTTGATCCGTAAACGTTCACTATCGCGTGGGTACGGTAACCGAGCTTGCCTGCCATTCTGAGCGCCGCAAGACTGTCAGCCGTTTCGCCGGACTGGCTTATGACTATGACCAATGTATTGCTACTCATTACCGGCTTTCTGTATCGGAACTCGGAAGCAAGCTCCACTCTGACCGGTATCCGGCAAAGATCTTCCATTACGTACTGTATTGCCACTCCGGCATGGTATGCCGAACCGCAGCCTACTATACAAACACTGTCTGTTTTCTGTATTTCACTTTCCTGTATTCCGAGCACCTTATAATCTATCTTTCCCTCTTTTATTACCGAATCGAGTGTGTCTTTCACAGCCTTTGGCTGTTCATGTATTTCTTTAAGCATAAAATGCTGATAGCCTTTTCTGTCTGTTGACTCAATCTCCCAGTCTATTTTCGTCGGTGTTTTATTGATTGCTTCTCTGTCGATGTTATAGAATTCCACACTCCCTTTTTTCAGGTGCGCTATTTCACAGTTTCCTACATAATATACGGTGTCTGTGTAGTTGAGTATCGCCGGTATGTCCGAAGCAAGATACGTTTCACCGTCACTTACCCCGATTATCATAGGACTGTCCTTTCTTACTGCGAATATTTCACCCGGATACTCCATTAGCATTACTGCTATGGCGTACGATCCGCTTACTCTGAGCATCATTCTCGAAAGGGCATCCAGCGGTCCCTGACCGTATTTTTTCATATAATAGTCAATCAGCTTTACCGCTACTTCCGTGTCTGTCTGAGAGTAGAATGCATATCCCTCTTTTGTCAGCTTTTCTTTAAGCTCTGCATAATTCTCTATTATTCCGTTATGAACCGCTATTACGTTTTTGTCGTCGCTGTAATGCGGATGCGCATTTTCCTCCGACGGTATGCCGTGAGTAGCCCATCTGGTGTGTCCTATTCCGCATTTTCCTTCCAATCTGCCCCGGTCGTTTACTTTTTGCCTTAACGCAATAAGCCTGCCTTTGCTTTTTATTACATTCGTACCTTCGCTTTCATCATAGACCGCTATACCAGCCGAGTCATATCCCCTGTATTCAAGCTTTTCAAGTCCATCAAGCAATATGCTTAACGCCTGCTTTTCTCCGGTATAACCAACAATACCGCACATAATTTCACTCCTCGTTTCTCACCGGTTGTTCCCGGTACTACTCACTGATGATTGCCTTTTTTCCCGAACTTTCCGGATCATACGGCAACTTTGATTTTTCAGTCGCTGCTGTGTATTATTAACATTCCTTTATCCGTAATTATTATATGCCCACGCAAAGATTTTTTATCACAATTTGAAAAATATGCTGTAACCTATTGACAAATTGATATTTTTATGATATCATTTCAATATCAAATACAAATACGGAGGCTTCTATGAAAGAAATAATTCTGCAAAACAAAAAAAACGGTATGCCGGTCCTGATCGGCAACCTCGCATTTCTGATCATGTCAGTTGTTATCATTATATGCGGAGTAATCCGCCTCGACTCCAACCCCTCTGATGTGCCCGGGACAGTTTTACTCATTGTCGGACTTGTCTTTCTTACATTCGGTTGGATCCCCCTGCTCGGTCTGCGCGTTCTTAAACCGGAAGAGGCGCTAGTCCTGACGCTTTTCGGAAAGTATATCGGCACTATTAAAGGCGACGGATTTTACTTTGTAAACCCATTCTGTGTTTCTGTAAACCCTGCCGCAAAAACAAAACTCAGTCAGAGCGGTGACGTCAGCAGTAGCGAATTTCCGTTACTCAAAAATGCCGGCGCGAACGCAGTCGACTCGCAAAGCAAAAAAATATCCCTGAAAATCATGACTTTAAACAACAACAAGCAAAAAATAAACGACTGCCTCGGTAATCCTATCGAAATAGGCATCGCAGTTACATGGAGGATAGTTGACACGGCAAAAGCGGTCTTTAACGTTGATAACTACAAGGAATACCTTTCTCTGCAATGCGACACTGCACTGAGAAACGTCGTCCGCATTTATCCTTACGACGTGGCGCCGAATGTTGACACCACCGGAGACGGAATTGCCGACGAAGGCAGCCTTCGCGGTTCCAGCGAAATTGTTGCCGAAAGAATAAGAGACGAAATAACCGGAAGAGTCGAGACTGCCGGTATAGAAATCATCGAAGCAAGGATAACCTATCTGGCATACGCTACCGAAATTGCGGCTGTTATGCTTCAACGTCAGCAGGCATCGGCAATAATAGACGCCAGAAAGATGATCGTTGACGGCGCTGTCGGAATGGTCGAAATGGCTCTTGAACGTCTTAAAGAAAATAATACAGTTGAGCTTGACGAAGAGAAAAAAGCACAGATGGTTTCAAACCTTCTCGTAGTTCTGTGCGGTAACCACGACGCTCAGCCGGTAGTGAATTCCGGTACTCTTTATTAAGATTATGAAGGAAGGTTCAAAAAAACAAGTTCCGCTCAGGCTTTCGGAAGCTCTTTACAATGAGCTTGTACGTTGGGCAGATGACGATTTCAGATCCCTCAACGGTCAGATCGAGTTTCTGCTGACGGAATGCGTGAAAAAAAAGAAAAAGAATTTTTCGTCAAGCGACAAAGAAGATAAAGACAATTAATATTTTGTTGTACAAAGCAAAAGAATTCATATCCTTCTGTTCACAAATCGGATTCCCTAAAAAATGGTATAACAACTAAACTGAGATAAATTAAAATTTTAGCCCCCAAACTTCATAAATAAACAAAAAATCACCCGACATCTTCGAAGTGATATGCTCCACAACCTTATTTGAGAATCTATTGGTTAATCTCAGCTGATGCCATCAATTATAAAAGAGAGTCAGACTTGAAATAAAGTTTGGCTCTCTTTTTAATTATGCAATATTTTCTTCTTTTTCGTTGATTTCCGACTAAAATCACCGCAAGAAAAAGATTTGTATTTTTTCAGTGGTTCTTTGCCGAAAAGCAAGATAAATAATGTTTGGAAGTTTTACAATGAAACTGGTGAATACACTTTCTATAAACTCAAATAAATAAAGTTTACAACAAGAAACTATTCTATTAAACTACTGTTTTTCTATGAGATAATTGACAAATACTTACTGTATCCAACCTTTACAAACATCAATCCAAGAATGAAACCCCGAATATCTTTCAAGCTCTTCAATTGTCAATTCAATTGCGCTATTGCTACTTCCGCAGGCAGGGAAAACTGTTTCAAATCTTTGCAGAGAATTATCAAGATACACGCTAACCCCTTCGTTTACAGCAAAAGGACACACGCCGCCTATGGCATGCCCTACCATATTCTCAACTTCTTCAGGTGTCAACATTTTAGCTTTTGTTCCGAACTGTGCTTTATACTTTGAATTATCAATCTTTGCATCGCCTGCCGCAACAATCAATACAGGATGCCCGCTGATCATAAAAGAAAGCGTCTTTGCGATTCTGCAAGGTTCACAATGTAGTGCTTTCGCTGCTAACTCAACTGTAGCACTCGACACATCAAATTCTTGGATACGATTTTCCATATTATACTTTTTGAAATACTCTTTTACATTTTCGATTGCCATAAAAACTCTCCCTTAATATTGTTTATAATATATCGAAATACATATTATTAATCAAAATTTACCTTTATAAAACGATACTGTCAAGCAACCAGTTTAATGATTTTAATTGTCAATTATTTTAGCATAATGTGAAGCAAAGGAAAGAATACTTTAGTAAAGAAAAATTCCAATCGACAAAACATTTTTTCTTAAGGCAACACCGCACAATTCTGACTGCGCAAATCTGCCGTCAGATTTTTCGTCAAACAAACCAAATTGACGCAGGCAATAGTGGATCTATTGACAAGGAGATTTGTGCAGTTTGGCGAAAAAGATGCAAAAAGTTGTGCGGTCAAGGCGCGAGCCGTGAATTGCGCGGTGGTGCCTTAATTCATATAAATATTTTCAAACACGAAAAAACAGATATAAATTTATAAGCAAAGACATATATCAATTGATTCTTGCCTTAAGTGAAGCTAAACAAAATGTAATCGGCGAAACTTATATGATTTACGGAATAAAAACACACAGATCGTTAATATTTATAATTTTGTAGGCGCAATCCTTACCAGAAAAAATAGAGAGAGGTCATCTGGCCTCTCTCCTGAATTTTTCAACAATATCCAAATTTTGAGGTTCACTTAAAAAATGGCGGGTGATTTTTATTTAACTCGGATGTGAAAGAGGTGATTGTTTAAAACCTGTTCAATCCAATTGATTAAAATTTTTGATAATTTGTTTGATCGGCGCTTTTATAAGGTTCATAACGGTTATTTAACCGCTGAACTCTTTAAATACGCAAAACAAAACTTTATCTTACCGGATCAGTTGATCCGTTTTCTATCAATATTTCGGCTTTGCCGTATAGGTTGTGTGCAGAAGTTCATGCGCTTTATGTCCGCCGGGCTCGCCGAGGAAGTCTTTATAAATCGCAATTATTTCCGGATTTTCGTGAGACTTACGCAGCTTCTTGTTTTTATCCTCATCGTACAACGCTTTTGCCCTCACTGTTTTCAGATCTATGTATTGAAGATCCTTTGAGGACACTATCGGCTGTCCGCCTCCGGTCACGCATCCGCCCGGACAACACATTATCTCAATGAAGTGATATGTTTTTTCGCCGCTCTTTACACTTTCAAGGAGCTTCTTGGCGTTTGCCGTTCCGCTGGCGACCGCTACCCTGACTTCCTTTCCGTCAAGATCAACTGTTGCTTCTTTTATACCCTCTGTTCCTCTGACAGCGGTGAAATCAACTTTTTCAAGCGTCTTTCCGGTTACTTTTTCGTAAACTGTTCTCAGAGCCGCCTCCATAACTCCTCCGGTAGCGCCGAATATATCAGCGGCTCCGGTCGATTCTCCGAGAAGGTCATCAAACTTTTCTTCCGGAAGTTTTGCAAAATCAATTCCCGCCTGCTTTATCATTTTTGCAAGCTCACGGACAGTAAGAACGTAATCCACATCCTGCAATCCGTCTTTTCCGAGTTCAGGTCTTGCCGCTTCGTATTTCTTTGCCGTACATGGCATTACCGACACCACAACTATTGATTCAGGATTTATGCCCATCTTGTCGGCAAAATAGGACTTCACCATCGCGCCTTCCATCTCATGAGGAGACTTGCAGCTTGAAAGGTTTGGAATGAATTCAGGGAAGAATTTTTCGCAGTACGATATCCATCCGGGAGAACATGAAGTTATCATCGGCAGAGCCGCATTTTCGTCTCCGAGTCTCTTTATCAGTTCTGTTCCCTCTTCGACTATTGTGAGGTCTGCTCCGAAGTTTGTATCAAATACCCTGTCAAAGCCAAGCCTGCGGAGCGCAGCCGCAAGTCTGCCGGTCTGTGCCACTCCCATAGGAAGTCCGAATTCTTCTCCTATCGAAGCTCTTACCGCCGGTGCCGGCTGCACGACGACATATTTCTGACTGTCCGATATCGCTTCCCATACTTCGTCAATAGACTCTCTCTCATGCAGTGCACCGACCGGACAAGCAACTATACACTGTCCGCAGTTCACGCACGGTGTATCCGCAAGCGAACGTTCATATATCGGACCTATCTTGGTCTTGAAGCCCCTCTTTGACACGCCTATCGCTCCGATCTGCTGAACGTTGTTGCACATTGCTATACATCTGCGGCAGTTTATGCATTTTGAATTGTCTCTTATAACACAGGGAGAAGCGGTATCAACACTTGTCTCTTTCTTTGCCCCATCATACGGATACTCCTTGACTCCGTACTCACGGCACAGCGCTTGAAGTTCACAGTTCTCCGATCTTACGCAGGAAGTGCACTCTCTGTTGTGTGACGCCAGAAGAAGTTCAAGGTTTACCCTCCTCTGCTGACGCAGCCTCGGCGTATTGGTCCTTACGACCATTCCCTCCGACACCGGCATAACACAGGCAGCTGAAAGCCCTCTTGCTTTTTCTATCTCTACAAGACAAAGTCTGCAAGCTCCTATCTGCTGTACGTCTTTCAGGTAACAAAGAGTCGGAATGTTTATGTGTGCGGCTCTTGCCGCTTCGAGAACAGTCGAGCCTTCCGGTACGCTTACCGGAACGCCGTCAATTGTCAGATTTATCATATTATCCATTATCCGTTACTCCTTTGCTCACTTCTTTGATATCGCGCCGAACTTGCACGCAGTCAGACACGCTCCGCATTTTATACACTTGCTCTGATCCACCACAAACGGCTTGCGTATCTCTCCGCTTATAGCTCCGACAGGACATTTTCTCGAACACAGTGAGCAGCCTTTACACTTCTCCGGATCGATGGTTATCTTTGCGAGGTGCTTGCAGCATCC
>CALWJW010000078.1 GCA_944381095.1 uncultured Clostridia bacterium
CATAAGCCTTCTTTTTAAGTTTGTCAGCCTTTGTCATAACGATTATAAAAGGAATATTCATCGCTTTCATAAACTCAATCATGGCTAAATCATCTTTTGTAGCGGGGTGACGCATATCTATAAGCTGAACTACAAGAGCAATTTTTCTTTCGCTTTTGAAATAACCTTCCATAAGCTCTGAAAACCTGTTAAGCTCCTGTTTGCTGATTTTTGCATATCCGTAACCCGGAAGATCGACAAAATAGTAAAGTCCGTTTATCTCATAGAAATTCACCGTTATGGTTTTTCCCGGTTCTGAGCTTACCCTGGCAAGTGACTTTCTGCCGGCAAGCCCATTGACAAGCGAGCTCTTACCTACGTTTGATCTTCCGGAAAGCGCGATCTGCGGTTTTCCGTCATGAGGAAACTGTTCCGCCTGCCCGGCGGTTATTTTCAGTTCGGCATTTTTTACCGTCATACTATTTCTCCGTTAATAAACCTGCTGCGTTATGCCATGGCGTTTTTTATAATATCCGATACCGTTGAGCACGGTACAAACCTCAGCGAAGCTTTTACCGTACCGTCTATTTCATCAAGGTCCTTCAAATTATCACGGGGTAACAGTACCGTCTTCACCCCGGCGTTGTAAGCCGCCATAGTCTTTTCTTTAAGGCCCCCGATCCCGAGCACCTTGCCTTTAAGAGTCACTTCTCCTGTCATTGCGACCGAGCTCTTGACAGGTCTTCCGGAAAGCTCTGATATTATTGCACTTACCATCGTTACCCCGGCAGAAGGTCCGTCTTTCGGAACTGCTCCTTCCGGAAAATGTATGTGAAGGTCACGGTTCTTATAGAAATCTCCGTCTATTTTCAGTTCGTCACAGTGAGATCTTATATAAGTGACTGCCGCCTTTGCCGACTCCTTCATGACGTCTCCGAGTGAACCGGTAAGCTCTATTTTCCGCTTCCCGGCATGGAAGCAACCTCGACTTTAAGCAAAGTGCCTCCTGCATCAGTATACGCAAGCCCGTTTACCACTCCGACTTCATCTTTATCCGAAACCGTTTCGGGAGTGATCTTCGGTGCTCCGAGAAACCGAGCGAGATTTGACGGTGTGACTTTCACCATACCGTCCTTTTCGCTGATAATCATTTCTTTGGCAGCTTTCCGGCATATATTTGCTATCTCTCTTTCAAGATTTCTGACTCCGGCTTCCATTGTGTATTCGGCAATGATCTTGCTCAGCGCCGCCGTATTTATCCTGAGTTTTCCGTTCTCCAGGCCATGCCTTTTCATCTGCTTCGGAATCAGGTGGTTCTTCGCTATTGAAAGTTTTTCGCTTACCGAGTAGCTTTTCAGCCTTATTACTTCCATTCTGTCAAGCAGCGGTGCAGGTATGGTATCGGTTGTATTTGCCGTTGCGACAAACATAACGTCGGAAAGATCAAACGGAAATTCAAGAAAATGATCTCTGAACTCTTTGTTCTGGTCGGCATCAAGGACTTCCATGAGTGCCGATCCCGGATCACCGTGCGCATCTCTCGTCATCTTATCCACCTCGTCAAGCAACATAAGCGGATTTGTGCTTCCGGCGCGCCTTATCCCTTCCATGATCCTGCCGGGCATCGACGCTATATACGTTTTTCTGTGTCCGCGTATATCCGCCTCGTCGCGGATTCCTCCGAGAGAAACTCTGACATACTTTCTTCCGGTTGCTTCGGCTATGGTTCTGGCTATCGTAGTTTTCCCTGTTCCGGGAGGTCCGACCAGACAGATTATCTGGTTGTTTACTCTGTCGGTCAGTTTCCTTACAGCCAGATACTCAACTATTCTCTCTTTCACCTTTTCAAGTCCGTCATGACTTTTATCAAGAACGTTCTGGGCGTTTTTTATATCGGTGTTTTCTTTGTCGGTAATTCCCCAAGGCAGTTCAAGACATGTATCAAGATAATTACACACTACATTGTATTCAGCAGAATTGAGCGGCATTTTTCTGAGTTTGTATGCTTCTTTCAGAAGCCTTTCTTTTATGTCTCCCGGCATGGCACTCGCCTCCAACGTCCTGACATACTTATCCGCTTCGCTGTCGGAATCCTCTCCGAGTTCCTCCTGAATTGCCCTTAACTGTTCATTGAGTATATATTCTCTCTGGTTGCTTTCCGAACGCATTCTTACTTTCTCGTGTATCTTCTTTCTGATCGCAAGCGCCTCGGTATATGTGTTGATTATTTTTAAAGTTTTGATAATCTGTTGTCTCGGATTATTTTCAAGGTAAATATCGATCTTATCAGAGAAGGAGTCAAAAATATTGGATGAAATAAGCTCTGCTGTCTTTGAAAAATCATCTGATCCGATCAGCTGTTCCCTGAATCCGGCTGAAACCGAGTTCTTGTCACTCAGAACACTCAGAAACCTCATGGTGGCATCTATTGCCTCTGACAGGTAAGCCTTTTTGTCAGCCTTACTGTACCGGCAAGGTTTCCTTTCGGTCACGCTTGCCTTCCAGTAGCTTCCCGTCTCATCCGGGAAAAATACATTAACGTCCACCTTTGAAATTCCCGTAAAAAGGACTCTGAGTCTGTTCTCTGATTTCCTTGCAAACTGATTTATCCTGCACAGGGTACCTACTTTGTAAAAACCGGTGTTATCCGGGTTTTCTTCTTCGGGATCCTTCTGCGGTACCAGGAGTACCGTGCCTCCGCTTTTATAAACCTCGTCAAACGCTCTTATTTCAGATTTTCTGGCGAGAAGAAGGTTTATTGTCATATCCGGATACGCGATTTTTCCCGCAAGCGGTATAACGGGAATTTCGGTTACCGGATTTATCAGTTCCTTGTTCATGTTTGTGCGTATTTCCTTTCGGGCTCTGTGTATAGAACACTATGCTTCAACTTGCATTATAACATATTCTTTTACTTTTGTAAATATCTGTATCATAATATCAAAAAAAAATTAACTATTGGCTAAAACAAGCAGCACAAAAAAGCAGCGTAAAAAAAATTAAAAAATCCATGCGATTCTATTAAAAAGCGCCGTACATCCGATTCCGGATTTTTACCGTCCGAAACCAAAGTGATCGGCAAATACTTCAAAATGGCTGAGAGTCCGAAAATCAGTTCTTATGCAGATACAATGGTTTAACGTCAACTCCAAATCACATGCGGTCTTCCGACAAATCAGGTCGCTGTATATGTTTTATTCAGTTGCTTACCTCGTTTATTTGTTTTTAACTTTTTCGGATTTAATCGGACATTTGCCTTCATATCAATTGATTTTCAATATACGAAAGCGGTTTTACTGTCATTTGTACCCAGGTAGGTCTGAATCCGCTCCTTATCGCGTTACGTACTGATCTGATATTTGACCATGCGGCACAGTAAAAAGGGACTATTCCTCTGCGGAATATTTCCGCCGCCAGCATTGTTGTCAGCGATGACGCGATCCCCTTTCTTCTGTACTCCGGCAAAACATCCACCCCTATCTGCCACATTGTTTCACAGTCGGCAGAACAACCTGCCAGACCGATGAGTTTTTCACCGTCATATGCTCCGACCGCAAGTACGTCGAGTTCTTTTCTTTTTTGACAAAGAGCATTTTGCCATACAGGCTGATACAGACCGTCAAGCTGTTTTCCGGTAAGGACTTTTATCGGGTATGAGCAGGAAATAAATTTTATGTCATCGGTGTCCGGCAGAAAATATTCCGCCATGAAACATACCCCAAGCCCGAACTCAAATAGCTCTCCGTTAAGCATATGGATCGCCGGTGTCTCAAAACAGTGTTCCGGCGGAAAACGGTCTGCGTATGACTTTGCTTTTACGGCTAATTCTGCGCTTGCTGAAATAACAACGTTTGTGCCGTAAGAAGTGAAATCGCAGTAATGCGGCAGTTCGAGATATTTTCTTGCGCCGCTGTTAGCGACTGAAACGAATACTTTGTTTTCTTTACAAACAAAGTCACAGGGCGAACAGTTACTGTCGACAGCTGACTGCGCCATTGCTGTTCTGAAAATTTCATCCTTTGTCATTATTATCTCCTTTTCTCTGAATCACCGTCTTCCAAAGCCGGATAGCAAAGAACTGTAATTCCGCGTCTTTCAGTCAATCCGCCTTCACACTTATGTTGTACTTTTATGCATTTTGAGTTTATTTAACAGCCGATATAAGCGCAAAACTTATCGATTGTGCAAAAATAATGATAATAAGTCGTTTTGCTGATAATCAGACACTATATTAAGCCTGATTGGTCAAAAAAGGGCAAGCCCGACATCACCGCCGTACTTGCCCGGATTTTCATTTTTTGCGTCACAAAAACCAGAAGAACGATTTTCTTCCGATCATGGCTATCGGAAACCGCTTTGACATTCAGCTCGTTTCAACCGCCGTCGAAGTGTCGTCCGGTATCAGACTGACGTCTTGTCTTTTCCGAAATTTTTTCCCGGCTCCGGAAGTGCCGCCGGTTCCTCTTTTCCGGCGCTCTGTTTCGGTTTCATTGTATTTTCGGAATCGCCGGCAAGTCTGAAATTTCCGGATTCAGACTGAATATTTCCGGAAACAGTGCTGTCACTGAGAATTTTTTCTTCTTTGACGCTGTTTTCCGAAGCGACCTCCGGGCTTGCCGCAGCAGGCTTGGCCTTAACCGTTTTAATCTTTTTAACCTTAGGATGATCGATACGGTAGTCACGGAAATTGCAATAAGTAAGAAGTCCCATCATAATAGTTCCGGCGAAAGTCACCCCGGCAATAACATATCTTACAAAATCGTTGCTGAAAAGAGTTGTTGTCGCAACAAAAGTTCCGAAGCTGACAAGCAGTATGTAGAAAAACAGCTTCCATGCCGAAAATTCGGATTTGTACTGACTCCTCTCTCCTGATCCGTGATAGCTGTGAAGAATTTCGGTAGTCGCTCTGAACCACATTGCCAGTCCGACCGAGAAATTTACTGCATTTCCCGACGGCAGCTGCACTTTATCGACTATCACGAATATTGCGAGCGTTGTTATCGTAAAAAACTCAAGCATGGCGATCATCTGGATTATACCCCTGTAAACAACCACCTTGCTCAGCACCACAAACACTATATAAATCAGCAGTGCCACTCCTATAAAAACGTGCAGATATCTGTCACCGATGAAAAACATCACCACCGTAAAAGCCAGAAGCAGCAATGTTTCTATCAGCGTGAAAATCCTGTTACTGACAAACTTTCCCATTTTAATTCCTTTCGTACCAATTCAAGGTATATTTTTTGTGCCTCAGTTCTGTTTTTGCACACTTTTGTACTCATCGTATTTCCGGTAATACCGACAGTATCGGCTACCCTCCGTCCTGAGCTTAACTTCCTCGTCTTCATCAAGTGACAGTGTACACACGTTATCTCCGTACACTTCATCAAAGTCAAAATATACACAGGATTCACATTCACCGTAACCGCCGGCGTTTTCAACCGATTTTGTTTTCTTCATCTTCTGTACCTCGCCGGTACCTTGATTATACACTATTCCGCCTTTTTTGTCAATAACCAAATACCTGAATGCACATAGCATTTGCTGGCAAAAAACAGCGCATATAACAAACTGAATAACTTGCCCGGGATAATAAGCGGGAAAAAGGCATTGCTTCCGTAAAAGAAAGCAATGCCATGAACTGATTACAATTTGTTACTATAAGTAGCGACGCCATACCTCGTTTGAGTTAACTAAATTTACGGCGTTTACTGCCGGATCTGTAACATCGATATCGGAATAACCGATGCGCCAAAAGGATGTATTTTCAAATGTGGCACTTGTAAGCGAGATGCAACCGGAGAATGCATAATAGCCAATGCCTTTTACACTGTACGGTATAGTTATACTTTCAAGAGATGTGCAATTTTTGAACGCTTCGTAATCGATACTTGTTACACTGTCCGGTATCGTTATGCTTGTAAGTGAGGTACAATCGCTGAACGCACAATTACTAATACTTTTCATACTTTTTGGTAGTGATATGCTTAAAAGCGACGTGCAGCCGGAGAAAGCATAGTCACCGATGCTTCTTACACTTTTCGGTATGGTTATGCTTGTAAGCGATGTGCAACCGTAGAAAGCATAGTCACCGATGCTTGTTACACTGTCCGGAATACTCACATTTGAAAGTGAAATGCAACCTCCGAACACATTTTTACTAATGTCTGTCACACTGTTCGGTATAGCTATGCCTCTAAGTGAGGTACAATTGAAGAACGCACTGTTTCTGATGCTTGTCATACTATCAGGCATGGTTACACTTGTAAACGAAGAACAACCTGAGAACGCATATTGACCAATGCTTGTTACACCCTCAGGAATAATCAGATCTGTAACCGGTTGGTTGTTTAGATAAAGCGTCCCGGCGAAATAAAGCGGATTTGAATAAGTGCTCTCAAATTGAATTGAACACCATGCTGATATATTGTCAACATACACACCGGTCAGTGAAGTGCAACCTGAGAAAGCATCCTTACCGATTCTCGTTACACTATCCGG
Source organism: uncultured Clostridia bacterium (assembly GCA_944381095.1). GTDB lineage: Bacteria > Bacillota > Clostridia > Oscillospirales > CAG-272 > SIG673. The sequence goes on from CALWJW010000078.1 coordinate 6,484, forward strand.
TATCGTTATACTTGTAAGCGAGGTGCAATCCCTAAACGCTGATTCTCCTATTCTTGTTACACCATCCGGTATAGTTATGCTCATAAGCGAAGTGCAACCGTTGAACGCATCGTTTCCGATGCTCTTTAAACCGTCCGGTAAAGTTAAACTTGTCAGCGAGTTGCAACCGTTGAACGCGCCGTGATCGACTATCCTCGTCTTTTCATGAACTGTAAATGATAAAATATTTTTTTGCGTTGCAATCAATACAAGGTACGGATTATTTTCGTTTCCTAAATATTTTGCACCGTTTAAATCGTTAAATAGAAATGCGGAGCAACCGTTGAAAGCCTCTTCGCCGATGATTGCGATATTTTCGGGTATTGCAATAGCTTCAAGCGAATAGCAACCTTTGAATGCCCGGTTTTCGATGATTTTTACGCTATCCGGTATCGTTATACTCTTAAGGGAACAGCAACCGTTGAAGGCTTCATTTTCGATGATTTCCACACTATCCGGTATCGTTATACTTGTAAGTGAGGTGCAACCGGAAAACACTTTTCCTCCGATACTTGTTACGCTATCAGGTATCGTTATGCTTGTAAGTGAGGTGCAGCCGGAGAACGCACTGCCTCCGATGCTTGTAACGCTGTCAGGTATCGTTATGCTTGTAAGTGAGGTGCAACCGTTGAACGCACTATCACCGATGCTTGTAACGCTGTCCGGTATCGTGATGCGTGTAAGTGAAGTGCAGGCGGAAAACGCATAATCTCCTATGCTTGTTACGCTGCCGGGTATCGTTATGCTTGTAAGCGAGGTGCAGTCGGTGAACGCACTGTTTCCGATGCTTGTAACGCTGTCCGGCATCGTTATGCTTCTGAGTGAGGTGCAGCCGGTGAACGCATAACCTCCGATGCTTGTCACACTGTCCGGTATCGTTATGCTTGTAAGCGAGGTGCAACCGGAGAACGCTTCGACACCGATACTTGTTACGCTGTCAGGTATCGTTATGCTTGTAAGCGAGGTGCAACCGGAGAACGCATAACCGCCGATGTTTGTGACACCGTCCGGTATCGTTATATCTGTAAGTGAGCTACAATAACGGAACGCACCTCCATACAGAATTTTTGTATTTTCAAGAACTTCAAATGATGAAATATTATCTGGCGCTCTTGTCAATACCAGGTACGGATTATTATCATTTCCCAAATAATCGGCATGGTCGAATTTATTATAAATAATTGATGTACAATCACTGAATGCATCATCGCCTATGCTTGTTATGCTGTCCGGTATCGTTATATTCGTAAGCGAAAAGCAATTGGAGAACGCTCTATCTCCGATGCTTGTTACTCCGTCCGATATGATTATATCGGTCAGCAAGTCGCAATCGCTGAATGCGTCATCACCTATGCTTGTTACATTGCCCGGTATCGTTATACTTTTAAGTGATTTATAACCGCAGAACGCATAATCTCCGATGCTATTTACACTGTCGGGAATAATCAGATCTGTAACCATTTTGTCATCAATATACAGATTACAGGACTCACTGAGAGGATTTGAATAAAAATGCTCAAATTTAATTGAACACCACGCTGATATATCACTGATGTATACACATTCAAGCGATGAGCAGGCATTGAACGCATCTGTGCCGATGCTTCTTATGCTTTCAGGGATTTTTATTCTCATAAGTGAGTTGCATTGAAAGAATGTACCGCTTCCAATGCTTGTTACACTGCTCGGTATCGTTAGACTTGTAAGTGAACTACAATATCTGAACGCACCTTCGCCGATATTTGTCACACTGTCCGGTATCGTTACACTTTTCAGTAAAGTGCAGTACGAAAACGCGGCGTTTCCTATGCTCGTTACACTGTGCGGTATGCTTATATTCTTCGCTATTGTGTCGAAGAAAGCATATTCGCAGATAGCTGTAACAGGCAAACCTCTGTAAGTATCGGGAATTAATATATCAGCATCTGTGCAAGTTCCGATTCCTAACACTTCGTAAGATTTTCCGTCAGCGGATAATACAAATTTAAGTTCCTCGCTCGCTTTCAAGCCACATACAGTGCACACATTGCCCTCAATAGTGTGACCTTTTGCAGGCAAAACCACATCGGTAACTTCTGTTTTGCCTTTTTTGTCCGAAAAGTTTTTTCTGCACTCCTCGCAAAACCAATATTCGATGTTTCCTTCCTCTGTGCAGGTTGGTTCTTTCCTCTCCGTTTTCACCAACTTATGCGGGTGCTTTCCACTGCTGCACCCACTGAATATAAAAACTGTCGAAAACAGCGAAAGGATAAGAAAAATCAGCGCACAACATCTGAAATTTTCTTTTCTCATGCTTTTTCCTCCATTACCTTATGTTTATTCAGTTTTTACAATTTTATTGTACCATAAACCCTTCAATTTGTCAATAGTTTACTGATATTCCGGTAAGAAACAGACGGATTTTCAGAACGAAATAGTTGTAAAAGTAAATCAAATGCAAATTTATTGTTTTTTACTTGACAAGACAGGCTTTAAAGGTTATAATATGAGTGAAATGGTTTTCATCAAATGCCTTGATGGGAAGAGTAAGCCTTGCTTGTCCTCACAGAGAGCTGTATTTTGCTGGAATTACGGCAGGACTGTACCGCTGAAAAACGCCCCGGAGCTTCCGCCCGAAAATTTTAAGTAGGCACGGACGTAATGAATGCGTTAAATCTTCTGAGGGCGCTTTGCGCCGAATCAGGGTGGTACCACGGTCAACAAAGGTTGCCCGTCCCGGAATTTATCGGGACAGGCACCTTTTCTTTTTACCGACAGATATCTTTTCTTTCACACATTTTCTGCCTGCTTTCCCTCGCTGTCACCTATGTTTTTATCCCTGATATCTCAAACATTTCTTTAACCAAGGATCATTTTTATCAAAGGAGTTTTTTTATGAACAGAACTCATTACTGCGGTCTTCTGACAGAATCGCAAATTTCGGAAAAAATCACCGTCTGCGGTTGGGTCAACACCAAACGCGATATGGGCGGGGTTATTTTCATCGATCTTAAAGACAGAGAAGGAACGCTTCAGGTCGTGTTCGACAGCGCCGTCATCTCTTCCGAAAGCTTCAAAACCGTCGAATCACTGAAAAACCAATCAGTTATTGAGGTAACAGGTACTCTGCGCCTGCGTGACGCCGAAACCTATAACCCGAAGCTTAAAACCGGTACGATCGAACTTCGCGCCTCTGATATCGTGCTGCTTTCGATGGCTGACCAGCTTCCCTTCTCTCCTGACGATAATGTCCGTGAGGATCTGAGACTGAAATACCGCTACATCGACCTGAGACGCACGTCTATGCTTGAAAATCTTCGTTTCAGACACAAGCTCGTCAAGGTGGCAAGAGATTATCTCGATAACGACGGATTTATCGAAGTTGAAACACCTATGCTCTGTAAGTCTACCCCCGAGGGCGCACGTGATTACCTTGTCCCGAGCCGTGTTCATCCCGGTTCATTTTATGCGCTCCCGCAGTCGCCTCAGATATATAAGCAGCTGCTGATGGTCGGCGGAATTGACAAATATTATCAGGTAGCAAGGTGTTTCAGAGACGAGGACCTGCGCGCTGACCGTCAGCCTGAATTCACACAGGTCGACATGGAGATGTCTTTTGTAAACCAGGAAGATGTTCTTGTCCACCTTGAAAAGCTTTTCAAACACATAATGAAAAACACCATGGGTATGGAAATCGACACGCCTTGCAAGCGTACCACATGGACCGAAGCCA
>CALWJW010000079.1 GCA_944381095.1 uncultured Clostridia bacterium
AAATCGAAAGCATTGCCAGCGACCGTCCTGCGGTGTCAAATCGAAAGCATTGCCTGGCGGCTGTCCTGCGGTGTCAATCAAAATACTTCCTTATGTCGTAACGTTCGCACGCCTGAGCAATTGTTTACCCGGACTTTGGACTACGGCTGACCGATGAAAATATATCTATTTCAGCTTTCGGGTATACCCCGGAAATCACCTTTAAAGTTTTTAACAAATGTTGATTTTTTGGTATGTAAATTTTACCAAAAGGACAATAATTGCTTATGATCTGAAACCAAGTTTTTTAAATGATTGTATCCATTATGTTTTCCACAGCCCCTGTGGAAAACCCTATTGACAAGCCGAAAAGCAGTCATACAGCACTAAATCGACAGGTTTAAACCCCAAATTCTGTGGAAAACCCTGTTGCAAAATGTGGATAACCAAAAGAAAATAAAAATTTACAATGGATAAAAAAATAGCAGCCCGCAAAAAAATCGCTGTTTTGCTATGTCATCCGAAAGGACAAAAAATTGATTTACGATAAAAACTCTACCTGCTGTTTTACCGGACACAGAGAACTGCCTGTACAGTTACTCGGTAAAATCAGTTCGGCAATATCTTCCGAAGCAACACGTCTGTATACTGAAAATTCGGTCAGAAATTTCATAACCGGAGGAGCCGTCGGGTTTGATCTGCTGGCGGCTGAAACACTTATCGGAATGAGATTTTTTTTCAAAGATATTCGTCTGATACTTGCACTGCCGTGCGAATATCACTACTCAAAATGGTCGGAGAATGAAAAACAAAGATTTTTCAATATAGCAGAGTCGGCAGATGAGACTGTTTACGTAACGAGAAAATACGAAAACGGTTGTATGCTGAGGCGCGACCGCTTCATGGTCGACGTCAGCCGGTACTGCATAAGCTACTGCGTACGGCGCGCCGGCGGCACATACTATACCGTCAGATACGCATACAAAAACAACCTCGACGTTACTGAAATATCGGAAATTATCCGACATAGGGCTGAATAAAGGACGGAGGATAAATGAGCACCGTAAGAAAAAGAAGTTTAATAAAGAACATATTTTTCAGCGTGAAAAAACGCGCCGAAATGCAGAAATATCTCAACAGAATGTCGCAGAACGGTTATCACCTGAAAAGCATCGGCAGGTTCAGCTGTGCTTTTACCGATGACGAAACCGTTCGGTATATCTACCGCATCTGCCCGGAAAGCGAAATTTCCGTGAACGGCAACAACAGTGAATGGGAAAAGGTGGCAGTAAAAAAAGGAGCCGTTATCCTGAAAAAGGAAATCCCGGACAACGCCGTAAGTCTGACGAGAAGCTTCGGAAAAAAGAACTTGTCAAGCGAGGCCGCGTGGCTTGGTTCACTGCTGGCAAAGGGACTTGTCCTGACCGGAAAAACCGGAAACGAATATATATTCAGCCGTTCACGGGACTATGCGGATTACCGGTATATCATTGTTGACGAAAAGGATTACGCACCGAGTGAAAAGCTGAAATTTCTTGCCCACGACGAACGCGGCAAGATATATCTTATAAAAAGCGTAAGTATTGAAAACCGTGTAAGGAAAATGCGGGGAAAAAATCTGCCCGACCTTATGCTTTCGTTTCTGATGGCACTGGGCGGAGCAGTGTGCCTTGCGGTTTCGCTCATATTTTTCGGATTCAGAATTGCTTCGCTTATCTCATCCGGGAAAAATTCACTTCCGTTTGTAATAGCAGGTGCGGTGCTTGCGGTAATATCGCTTATCGTTATGCTGACAGGCTACTTCCGTTTCAGGAGGATTTCGGAACTGCGGCGAATAATGAAGGAAGAACGTCTGGCTTTGCAGAGACAGCAGCAGGAAAAGAAAGAGCCGTCGCCTCAGCCCGAAAGCAAACCGGAGACAAAAAACAACAATACCGTTGTTATGAACACAGTTGTTATGAACAATTACGGTAAACGTAAAAAGGGCGGCAAAGGCAACGATTACGAACAGCCTGAGACTGAGGAAGAATTCGACGAAGCGCTCGATAACGTTTTCGACGGAAATTACACCCCGGTAAACACTCCCGATAACCCGGCTCTTGACGAAGAAAACAATCCGGCACTGATGTACTGGAAGGATCCGAAGGAGCTGACAAAAAAACTGATTAAGGCTTACAGCGGCGACAAAACAGTAAAAAAAGAAAAAGCCGCCTCAGTACGCAAGGAAAGCGAAAACATCATCTATGCCGAAAAAGCTGACAGCGACGCGGATGACGGAAGTCTTGTCAGTCAGACTCCTGACAGTACAGCTACGCGGGACAGACGCGAGCTGAAAGGCAAAAGCGGACTTATTATAAAATCACTTCTCATACTACTCTCGGTAACGATGTTTTCTTTTTCACTCAGATACGTTGTGAGATTTTTTGCCGAAGGAGCAAAAAGCGGTTACCTTCTTCTCGTACTTGCGCTCATCGCCATTGCCGTCACCGTTATTGCAACAATATATCTGACCGGGGCAATAATATGGGAACTGAAATCGGCTGACGAGGAATTCAGGCAGGACGACATATACAGTGATGACGACAGATACCAGTGAGTACCATCTGCTCTGACAAGCCGAAGTTAAAAAATTCAGATAAATGCGTATAAACATTCAGGTACGGCATAAGCCATCCGACATTTTTCAGAACATCGGGCTTATACGGAATTTCATTTTTACCGATTCAGGCGTAATGATAATACCGAAAAGGAGTAGGATCATATGATAAACGGCAAAGACCGGGAAATACTCCGACAGGTCGCATATCGGAAGGCGTCTTTTGCGCACAGCCCGGAAAATGACCTCATAATGAAAAAATGGCAGGCTCTCGGCAGGTCTGAAAAGACCACGCCTACCGTCAGGTTGCTTTTTTCCAATTTCACGGACGAAGTTATAGACAAAAGGATGAAATGCGAAGGCGATGAAGCCCGTTGTCTTGAAAGGATGCTTCTGTCATCACTTGTGGGACGCGAGCTTTTCGGCGACGACACACCGCTTTCCGGGACATTTGACATTCCGAGAAAAATATGGGCACATCCTTTCGGGATAAAACCGGATCTGTCAAGACCGGAAAACGGCAGTAAAAAAGGGTTTCATATAAACCCGGTAATAGAAAACTACGAGGCGGACGCCGTAAAACTGGGAAAAGGAAGCTTCGGAGCAGACACCGAGGCAGAGGACCGTCTTGTTGAGTCAGCTGACGTCGTTTTCGGAGATATTCTTCCGGCACGGCTGGTAATGCCGAGTCTGACCGGAGCAATAACCAATCCTCTGGTGATGCTTTCGGGAATGGAAAATTACTACCTTGCCATGTACGACGCTCCGGATACTTTGCACCGGATAATGGAGAACGCTACCTCACTGTATGAGGAGTTCTATGACTTTCTTGAAAGGGAACGCTTACTGCTTCCGACAGTCGGAACTGCCCCGGTCGCACAGGAGAGTTTCGCCTTCTGTTCGGAACTGCCCGAAGACCGCGCCGTAAAAACCACCGACTGTTGGGGTTTTCTCGAGTCACAGGAAACCACCGCTGTTTCGCCTGATACCTTCGGAGAATTCGTATTCCCGTATCAGGACAGACTTGTAAAAAGATTCGGTCTGCTCTCATACGGCTGCTGTGAACGGGTAGACGCAATATTCCCGGATTACCTTTCAAAATGGAAAAATCTGCGCAAGCTTTCTGTTTCACCGTTCAATGATGAAAATGCCGTAGGAGAATATCTGCGCGATACAAATATTGTCTATTACTCAAAACCGAGAGCTGAATTTGTAACCATGCCCGGTCCTCTCGACGAAAATGCGTTAATAAAATATTTCAGAGGCGTTTGCGAGGCAGCAAGCGGTTGCCTTTTCGAGATAGCGCAGAGAGAAGTCGGTACGATCTTCGGCGATTATGATCGGGGAAGACGTTATGTAGAGATAGCCAAAGAATGCGTCGGCAAGTATTGGAAGCCATGATCCGTTTACCTGTGCTGACCGATATAAGTTAAACCTTACGTTTAATGTTTTTGGTCTATACGTCAGAGTTAAAAAGCGGCAGAAAATGTACTTCTGCCACTTTTTCAAGGCTCCTCAATGCTGCATGGCAATGCGGCGGAGACGAGAGCTTTCATATGCGTTTCACTTACATAAGGAATAAAACTGATAATACGTTTACCTGAGAATATTCTGTTTGTAAACAAAGGTGCTTCGGTTTTCCTGACCGTTGATACAGTATGTATTTTAACAGGACGTTAGTACAACAAAACGGCAGCGACCGGCCGTTCGTGCTTCCGTGCAGCCGTAAATAAAATATTCCGCTTCCGTATTTTTGAAAATAACAATAAGGCAGGGCGCCGTGGCGCCCTGCCTTGTTCGGTTTATCAAATTATCTGAAAATTACTTTCTTAAAAAGCCGCTGTTCAATGCGCCCGCAAAAGCACGCAACCATACCGACCGACATATTTCATTCTGTTTAATTGTCCAGATCATGACATTGACCTGAATGTTTCGCTTATATACTGGTTTATCTGATTTTGTGCCGCTTCAGCCTTACTTGCGATTTGTGTGGCAACTGATGTCTGATTGCTTATGCAGCTGGAAAAAATGCTGCAAATACTGGCAGCTTTATAGTTATATTCGCATAAGAAGCTCTTGCTTGCAGTTTCATATATCAGATCGATCATTCTCGACGCATCGTCATCTCTTGCGTACTTGTTTTTGAGCGCAACGTTGTAAAACGCCTCGGTAGTGTATCTGTAAGCCTCCGCGCAAAGCGCTTCTATGCATATACCTACTTTATCGAGAAGTCTTTCCGCGACTACCGGTACGCAGACACTTGTTGATGACTGCTGTATGAACGAAACGTATTCATCCCCTTCGTCTATTGTAGGGTACGGTATTATTCCGTAGTCCGATTCCATTTCACGCATAAAGTCAGTAGTTGCCGCTGTCAGCCTTTGCGGCAGAAATACGTATTTGCCCTCTGAGAACTGCTGGATAAGAGTACTGTCGTATGTTCCGGTCGGCGCGGATGTCCAGTTATAAACACCTTCATTATTATGAATCAGATTTGTGATCATCTCTGTAACAGTTACAAGATCATTGTTTCCTTTGAAATTCAAAGTTATCGATCTGCCGTCAGAGGAACGCTCGTATAGCTGATCAAGTATCCTTGTAGAGAAAACAAACTGGTCAAGGGTTTCTCCCCCTACGCAGGCAAATCCGTAACTGTCGTCCGCGTCAGCCAACTGATTTCCGTTTAAATCACGATAACATTTTTTCGAAAGCTGTTCAAGTATTTCTATCGTCCACCTGTTTTCATCCACCATGTTATAGAAATCCTTAGGTTGCATGGTTAAACGTTCCTGAATAAGGTCGCAGTTGAAATAGAAAGCACTCATTTTGTTGATATTAGTGATATTCATATCCCCGACAAGAAAGTTGAATGTCGTTCCGTCAAAAGCGAGCTCTTCTATCACGTCCTTCCACCACCAGGGCTGATTCAGATTTATATAGTCGGCAAAGCTCAGGTCCACAAGCCTTGAATTGTTTCCGTTTATCACTATTGAGTTATTGGTTGTGATGAAAAAATGATATTCTTCCTGGGTATTGAGAACAGTCGAAATCTGATTGGTAGTATCTGCAAGCGAACCTGCGTCAGTCGGAATCCACGTGATCTTTGCATTAAGTCTTGACTGTATTTTCAGATTTCGCTCATAAACCGTCTGATCGACCGGATTTGCTTCTGTTTCAAAGGAACCTTCCGTTTCTGAGATCAGTCCGTTCCTGTAAAGCACCAGAAATTCAAATCCTTCAAAATCGATATCATCCGGCAGATCGTCCGGCGTCGAGGGTCTGCCTCCTGCATCGGACAGCCACCAGCCGTCCCGGTCTATTTCGTCATCCTTGTCCTTGCAGGAAAACATCATGCTGCTGACAAGCAGAGCCAAAGCCAAAAATAACGCTGTCTTTCTGAGCAATTTCATTCAGGTCTCCTTTCTTTGACCACAAAGCATTGTATTATGATTTATAGAGCTTGAATGCTTTTCCGGCATTACGTAACCGGATAAAAGCACCGGTGACCGCTTCGCAAAATAACGTCGGCAGTTTCATCGGACTTTTTCATTTATCATCATCCGTCCACCGAAACAGCATCCTTTTTCACTGTACTTTTCAGTCGTCAAATTTTTTCATGAATACATCGTTTTCAGAGTATCGCTTATGAATTTATTTATACTCGCCTGTGCCGCGTCAGCCTTTGCTGCTATCGCAGTGGCAACCGAAGACTGACCGTAAACAGCGCTGTAAAGGGTGCCCGCAATGGAACTGGCCTGACCTCCGTATTCAACTATGAAACTCTTATGAGCAGATTCGTAAATCAGGTCGATCATTCTTGACGCGTCGTCATCTCTTGCGTATTTGTTTTTCAGCGCAACGTTGTAAAATGCCTCTGTGGTATACCTGTACGCCTCAGCGCATAATGCCTCTATACAAGTGCTGATCTTGTCGTTTACCCTGTCAGCCACCCTTGGCGCAAATATACAGGTAGAAGAATCCTGAATATCGGAAATGTACTCGTCTCCCTCGGACATCAGCGGATACGGGATTATACCGTAATCGGTTTCCATATCTCTCATATAGTCCGTTGTAGCCGCAGAAAGTCTCTGAGGAAGAAAAACATATTTTCCTTCTGAAAATTCCTGTACTATAAGTCCGTCAAATGTTCCGGACGGCTTTGAGGAATAGTTCAGAACTCCGACATTATTGTGCAGAAGCTTCGTCATCTGCTCGCACAGCGTGACAATATCGTCATTTCCTTTGAAATTCAAGGTAATGAATCTTCCGTCCGCCGAACGTGTGTAAAGATCATCAGCCACCCTCGTAGACCACAGAAACTGATTTACCGTTTCTCCCCCTGTCCACGGAAATGCGTAACTGTCATTTTCGTCCTCAGACTGGTTTCCGTTCAGATCCTTATAGCAGTCCTTTGCCAACTGATCCAGTATCTCGATCGTCCATTTTTTCTCGTCGACAAGGTCGTAGAAATAACTCGGCGTTTTCCTCAGACGCTCGTCTATCAGGTCCGAATTAAAGTAAAATGCACTCATTTTGGTGATATTGATTATATTCATATCACCGACAAGGAAGTTGATCGTTGTCCCGTCAAATGAGATTTCTTCAATCACATCTTTCCACCACCAGGGCTGCGAAAGATTTATGTACTGTGATAGGCTGAAATCGATCATCTGTGCATTATTTCCATTAGACACACAAGTGTTGTTTGTCGTAAGAAAAAAATCATAGTACTCAGCCGAATTCAGAATCTGCGTAATTTGACTTGCTGTCTCGCTGCGTCCGCCATTGTCGCTGGGCACCCATGTTATTTTTGCGTTCAGCCTTGACTGCACTTTAAGGTTTCTTTCGTAAACCGTTTGGTAAACCGGATTTACGTCCGTATCATAGTTACCTTCGCATTCGTAAAAGTTCACCCAATCGCCTGCCCTGTAAAACACAAGAAATTCATAGCCTTCAAAATCTATGTTTTCCGGCAGATCATCCGGCGTCGAGGGTCTGCCTCCTGCATCGGACAGCCACCAGCCGTCTCGGTCTATTTCATTCTCCTTATCTTTGCAAGAGAACATCATGCTGCTGACAAGCAGAGCCAAGACTAAAAATAACGCTGTTTTTCTCAGAAACTTCATCGACAACCTCCCAATTTGTGATATTTGCACAATTACATCTGCACACCATGGTCAAAAGGTCAAATAAAAAGTTCAGAACAAAAAATTGTTGACTTTTTGCCGGAAAAATATTAAAATACGATTGGTGTAACGGCGCCATTCTGTCCTGAAAGCACACCCTCACATCGGTATTTTATCACAATACCGAATTGTTTTCAAGACTTTTTGGCCTGCCTTTACATAGAATTTGAACAAGAATTATTGTATAACTTTTACAAATAATAGTGATAAACAACCGGAGGAACGATCAAATATGGCAGAAAACAGATACATAGGGGAATATCCGGTTATCGGAATACGTCCCACCATCGACGGCAGAAGAGGAGTTCTCAAAGTCCGTGAGTCGCTTGAAGATCAGACAATGGGAATGGCCAGAGCGGCAGCTGAACTTTTCACAAAAAATCTGAGATATTCAAACGGTGAGCCCGTTAAGGTCATAATCGCAGACACAACTATCGGCAGAGTCGCCGAGAGCGCGGCGTGTGAAGAAAAATTCCGCCGTGCCGGAGTGGCGATAACTTTGACCGTTACACCCTGCTGGTGCTACGGCGCAGAAACTATGGATATGGACAGAAACACAATAAAGGCAGTCTGGGGCTTCAACGGCACCGAACGTCCGGGAGCCGTCTACCTCGCTTCGGTGCTCGCCACTCATGCTCAGAAAGGGCTGCCGGCGTTCGGTATCTACGGAAAAGACGTACAGGACATTGACGCAACTTCTGACATACCCGATGATGTGAAGGAAAAGCTTCTCAGGTTCGGTCGAGCTGCTGTTGCCGCTGCAACAATGAGGGGAAAATCATACCTTCAGATCGGTTCAATGTGCATGGGAATAGGCGGCTCGATAATCGACTCGAAAATGATCGAAGAGTACCTCGGTATGCGGGTCGAAAGCGTAGATGAAGTGGAAATTATCAGAAGGATGACGGAGGAGATATACGACAAAAAGGAATTTGAAAAGGCGCTTGCCTGGACAAAAGCAAAATGTAAGGAAGGTTTTGATAAAAATCCGGAAGAACTTCAGAAATCCCGTGAGCAAAAAGACAAAGAATGGGAATTCGTGGTAAAAATGATGCTGATCATCAAAGACCTGATGAACGGTAATAAAAACTTACCCGAAGGTCGCGAAGAAGAAGCTGTCGGACACAACGCCATAGCGGCAGGGTTCCAGGGACAACGCCAGTGGACAGACTTTTATCCCAACTGCGATTTTGCGGAGTCTTTACTTAACACGTCATTTGACTGGAACGGCATCAGAGAGCCATACATACTCGCAACTGAAAATGACGTGCTGAACGGTCTCGGCATGCTGTTTATGAAACTTCTTACCAACCGCGCGCAGATCTTCGCAGACGTGCGTACTTACTGGTCGGCGGATTCGGTTAAACGTTGTACAGGTTATACTCTTGAAGGAAAAGCAGCAGAATCCGGAGGCTTTATTCATCTGATTAACTCCGGAGCAGCCTGTCTCGACGGCTGCGGTGCGGCAACAGGAGAAAACGGAAAACCGGAAATGAAAAAATGGTACGAAATGACCGAAAAAGACTGTGACGCTATTCTTGAAAAAACAACCTGGAACTACGCCGATCTGGGTTATTTCAGGGGCGGCGGATATTCGTCAAGATTTCTGACCGAAGCCGAAATGCCATGTACGATGATCAGACTCAATCTCGTTCAGGGACTGGGACCGGTACTCCAAATTGCGGAGGGCTACACTGTAAAACTCCCCGCAGAAGTAAGCGATGTAATCTGGAAGCGTACCGACTACACATGGCCATGCACTTGGTTTGCGCCCAGACTTACCGGTAAAGGTGCATTTACCTCTACCTACGACGTCATGAATAACTGGGGAGCCAATCACGGCGCAATAAGTTACGGTCATATAGGCGCAGACCTCATTACCCTTTGTTCAATACTTCGTATTCCTGTGTCAATGCACAACGTTGACGAAAAAGACATTTTCCGTCCCGCTTGCTTCAATGCGTTCGGCACAGACAAGGAAGGTCAGGATTACCGCGCCTGTGCTGCATATGGACCTATGTACAAAAAGTGATATATAAAAAGAAACATCGGACGTTTATTGCTTAAAAAGTTTTTAGCTACGCATATTATTGCTTAAAACTCCTCGGAAAATATCCGGATTTACGATAATACTGTCACTCATAAAAAAGCTGTTTGAATACTTCTAATAGTACTGAACAGCTTTTTTACTTACTTTTTTGAAAAAAAGTACGCACTTACTTTTTTGGAAAAAAGTAAGCAAAAAACTTTTCCGGCGGTCAGGTTTTGCGTAAATTTATGTGTTCCGGGAAGAGAATGAACAAGAGAATTTGATGAAACAGTAAATATTCCAACAAACCCAATGTAGAGAAGTTTTTGACCCACTTTTTTCAAAAAGTGGGGGCAAAAAACTTTTATTGCGGTCAGGTGCTACGTAAATTTATTTGTCCCGGGAAGAGAATGAACAACAAAATCTGATG
>CALWJW010000080.1 GCA_944381095.1 uncultured Clostridia bacterium
CTGCTTTCATTGCTTACTCCTCCTCCGCTGTTTTCTGCTTTGCTATGAATTTGCACTTTATCGGAAGTTTGTGCATTGCAAGTCTCAGCGCTTCCTTTGCCGTTTCTTCCGTTACTCCGTTCATCTCGAACAGTATTCTTCCCGGTTTTACTACTGCTACCCAGTGGTCAACCGATCCTTTACCGGATCCCATACGGGTTTCGGCGGGTTTCTCGGTTATCGGCTTATCCGGGAATATCTTAATCCAGACCTGTCCGCCACGGCGGATGTATCTGGTCATCGCTATACGGGCTGCCTCTATCTGGTTGCTCGTTATCCATGCGGGTTCAAGCGCTACAAGTCCGTAATCGCCGTATGCCAGCGTATTACCTCTCATTGCTTTGCCCTTAAGTCTTCCGCGATGTACTTTTCTGTATTTTGTTCTCTTTGGCATCAACATGATTTCAGCCCTCCTTCTTCTGTGTTACGGGAGCGGCGCGTCTGCCGTCTGTGCTGAATCTCGGCTTATCGTTCCTGTCGAATCTGCGACCCTGGCCGTTTCTTCCGTCCCCGCCTCTTCTGTCGCCTCTTCCGTCACCTCTGCCGTCTCTTCTGCCGTCTCTGCGATCGCCTCTTCTGTCGTTTCTGCGATCTTTTCTTTCGGCATTTTCGAGCGATCTCTTCGGTCCGTTTCCTGCCGCGAGAACTTCGCCCTTATATATCCACACTTTTACGCCTATTTTTCCGTATGTGGTATTTGCTTCCCAGAATCCGTAATCTATATCCGCTCTGATAGTTTGAAGCGGTATAGTTCCTTCATGATAATGTTCGGTTCTGGCTATTTCGGCTCCCGCCAGTCTGCCTGCGCAGGATATCTTTATTCCCTTTGCGCCGAGATGCATTGCTCTTGAAATTGCCATCTTCATCGCGCGGCGGAAAGCTATTCTTCCTTCCAGCTTTGCCGCTACGTTTTCGGCTACCAGCTGTGCGTTGAGGTCGGGGCTCTTTACCTCGACGACGTTAACGAACACCGCTTTCTCTCCGCCTATCATCTTTTCGATCTGTGCTTTCAGTTTTTCTATTTCCTGGCCGCCCTGACCGATGATGATTCCGGGTTTTGCACAGTGTATGAAAACTCTTATTCTTGCGCTGTCGCGTTCGATCTCTATTTTCGGTACGCCTGCCGCCTGAAGTTTTTCTTTCAGAAACTTCCTTATCTTATAGTCCGATACAAGTGTGTCGCCGAAGTTTTCGTCTTTTTCGAACCATCTTGAATCCCAGTCTTTTATGACGCCTACACGAAGGCCGTGAGGATTAACTTTCTGACCCATTCTTTTAGCCTCCTTAATTACTCTGCAGCCACTGCCGCACTGCCGCTTGCTCTTTCTTTCACGGCAATGGTCACATGGCTTGTTCTCTTTAATATGCGATTGGCGCTGCCCTTTGCTCTCGGCATCATTCTTTTAAGTGTCGGTCCGGGACAGACGTAGCATTCGGAAACATAGAGCTTATCAGTATCGAGCTGTTTGTTGTGTTCGGCGTTTGCCACAGCGCTCTTTAACAATTTTATAAGGTATTCCGATGCTGATTTGGGTGTATTTTTAAGAATTGCCATCGCGACGTTTACGTCTTTTCCTCTGATCAGGTCAAGAACTATCTGTACTTTGCGCGGTGAAATTCTTGCGTATTTCAGTATTGCTTTTACTTCTGTATTACCTTCCATTCAGGTATGCCTCCTTCCGGGACGTTTCTACGCTCCGTATTTTTCTTTTTGCGAGGTTTTACCGCGCTATCTTATTTTCCGTTGTTTGATGTCTTTGATCCGGCGTGGCCTTTAAAGGTACGGGTAGGTGCAAATTCACCGAGTTTATGTCCTACCATATCTTCCGTTACGTATACCGGTACGTGCTTTCTGCCGTCGTGTACCGCTATCGTATGACCGACAAACTCCGGGAAAATGGTGGAGGCTCTCGACCAGGTCTTTATGACCTTCTTGTCTTTTGTCTCGTTCATCGCAACTATTCTGTTGTAAAGCTTTACTTCAACGAACGGACTTTTCTTGCAACTTCTGCTCATTAACCGTGTCCTCCTGTATTATTTGTCGTGACGACTCTTCACGATGAATTTGTTTGTTCTTGCCTTCTTGTTTCTCGTCTTGTATCCGAGTGCCGGTTTACCCCACGGTGTTACAGGCGACGGACGTCCGACCGGGGACTTTCCTTCTCCTCCTCCGTGCGGGTGGTCACACGGGTTCATTACCGATCCGCGTACAGTCGGTCTTATGCCCAGATGACGGGTTTTTCCCGCCTTTCCCAGTTTTACCGACTCATGCTCTGCATTGGACACCGTTCCGATTGTCGCCATGCAGTCAGGTCTGACTATTCTTACTTCTCCGGAGGGAAGTCTTATCTGAGCCTGGCCGTTTTCTTTTGCCATCAGCTGTGCGCTGGATCCCGCCGAACGTACCAGCTGTCCGCCCTTTCCGGGATAAAGTTCTATATTATAAATGAAGGTACCTACCGGGATTGCAGATATCGGAAGTGTATTTCCGGCTTTGATATCCGCATCGGCTCCGGTGTACACCGTATCTCCGTCGGTAAGTCCCGCAGGAGCTATGATATACTTTCTTTCTCCGTCCGCCTGTTCGATAAGAGCTATATATGCGGTTCTGTTCGGATCGTATTCGATTCCGATCACCTTTGCACTCGTGCTTTCTGCGGAGCGGCAGAAGTCTATTATCCTGTACTTCTTTTTGTTGCCGCCGCCCTGATGACGTACGGTTATACGTCCGTAGCTGTTACGTCCCGAATTCTTCTTCAATTTTGTAAGAAGTTTCTTCTCGGGAGTGAATTTGGTTACCTCATCGAAGGAGGGAACAGCCATATGTCTCCTTGCGGGTGACGTAGGACTATATTTCTTTGTTGCCATTTCCGATTCCTCCCCTTTATTATCTCATGCCGTCGAAGAATTCGATGGTATCCGAATCCTCTGTCAGCTGCACAATTGCTTTTTTCCATTCAGAGGTATAACCGCTGTGTACGCCGAGGCGCTTCGGTTTCTTCTTCATGGTCATGGTATTTACATACGCTACTTTTACTTTGAACATTTTTTCTACCGCTTCGGCAATCTCCGGTTTTGTTGCCGACTTCATGACCTCGAAAACATATTTCTTGTTTTCGGTCATATCCATACTCGCTTCGGTTATCAGCGGTCTTCTTATTATATCGTATACTGTTTTCATTTGCCGTACACCTCCCCGATCACTGTGGCAGCCGCGGCTGTCATTATAAAGGTGTTACAGTTCAGTACATCATAAACATTGAGCTGTTTTGCCTGTACCGTCTTTACGCCGGGGATATTCGCCAGACTCTTTATGACCTTATCGTCGACAGAGTCGAGTACGACAAGCGATTTTTTGTCGGCGTTTATCGCTTTCAGCATTTCCACCATTGTTTTTGTCTTGTAGTCTTCTGTGACTATGCGGTCCACCACTACTATTTCATTTCCTGACATCTTTGACGAAAGAGCATTGCAGAGAGCGTTCCTCTTTGCTTTGCGGTTCATCTCTATTCTGTATTCACGCGGCTTCGGCGCGAACACTATTCCTCCGTGCGTCCACTGCGGCGAACGGGTTGATCCCTGTCTGGCACGTCCTGTTCCTTTCTGTCTCCAGGGTTTCTTTCCGCCTCCGGACACTTCCGATCTGGTAAGCGCTGACTGTGTTCCCTGTCTTTGATTAAGAAGGTACATTCTTACCGCTGCGTGGAGGACTGCGCCGTTTATTTCTTCTATGCCGAACACTTTGTCGGAAAGTTCGATGCTTCCGACCTCTTTTCCGGTCATGTCAACTACTTTAACGTTTGCCATCTGTCTTTTCCTCCTTCCGCTCAGGCTTTTACGCTGTTACGGATAAACACTATTCCGCCTTTTGCGCCCGGGACTGCTCCCTTTACCGCAATCAGGTTTTTATCCGCCGATACTTTTACTACATCAAGGTTGAGCACGGTCACCTGTTCGTTTCCGTACTGTCCCGCCATCTTCTTGTTCTTGAATACTCTGGACGGTGTCGAGTTCGGTCCCATAGAACCGACCTGACGGTGTATCGGACCTGTTCCGTGAGTCATTCTCAGAATGTGATATCCCCATCTCTTTACCGCGCCGGTAAATCCGCGACCTTTTGTAACTCCGGTTACGTCGACCTTTTCGCCTGCTGCAAATATATCAGCGGCAACGGTATCGCCCACATTGTATCCGGATATGTCGTCGAGTCTGAATTCCTTCAGGTGACGTTTCACGGTAAGTCCGTTCTTTTTGAAGTGACCTGCTTCCGCCTTGCTCACTCTCTTTTCGGGAGTGTCGACAAAGCCGAGCTGCACTGCGTTGTATCCGTCTGTCTCAACGGTTTTCTTCTGCGCAACCACACACGGGCCCGCCTCGATAACCGTTACCGGGATCACGTTTCCGTTTTCGTCGAAAATCTGTGTCATCCCTATTTTCTTTCCGATTATGCCTTTTACCATTTTTCTTTCCTCCTGTTTCAGTTATTGGTTGACATACTGCCAACTTGACATAAAACGCCATCGGGATAAGTTTGCGGAAATCAGAGCTTTACGTCTATTTCCACGCCTGCCGGAAGCTCTACATTCATCAGCGCGTCCGCAACCTTTTGCGTCGGGCTCTGAATATCGATAAGTCTCTTGTGCGTACGAAGCTCGAACTGCTCACGGCTGTCCTTGTATTTGTGGACAGCTCTCAGTATCGTCACTATCTCTTTTTCGGTCGGAAGCGGAATAGGTCCCGAGACCGTTGCTCCGTTTCTCTTTGCGACATCCACTATCTTCGCGGCAGCCGCGTCGATAAGAGTGTGATCGTAGCTTTTGAGTCTTACTCTGATTTTTTCGCTTGCCATGTTTTTTCCTCCTTTAATAATTCGTTCAGAGCCGTCATCTTTCACACGCAGTCGGGTGTTTCCTCACCCGACCTAAAAATTCGTGCTGCGTTTCTGACGCAACACCGCGGGTTGAAAGACCGATACTCCGGCCTCCTTTTCCTCTCAGGAAAAGGGATAAGCTGCTCCGGAGTTCCCTCATAACAAGGAAGCTTTATGAGCAATCTCCGAAAACTCGCTTTAATCAAGCTATTTGAGTATAGCACAAGCGTTCTTTTTTTTCAAGACATTTTTCAAATGTTTACATTTTTTTCACAAATCCACATTCCATATTGCTCAGTTTTGTTCGGCGAGTCGGTAAATTCTGACACACAAAGCTTTTCATTTACGACAAACGGCGACAAAATTACCTTTTTTTGTAAATTTTTACATAATTTTACCAAAAAACTATTGAAATTCGATTTGAGGTGTGATATAATCAGCAAAGTACCGATGATACGGTCAAAATAGAGGAGGGATGACTATGAAAACAACAGGTTTTATAAAGAAGATAGACGAGCTCGGGAGAATCGTTATACCCAAAGACATAAGGAAAGCACTTGGCGTAAATAACCTCGAATACATTGAGTTTTATCTTGACGGAGACAGGGTTGTGATAAAGAAGAGCGGAAACTGCTGCTGCTTTTGCGGTTCAGACACTGATCTGACTGAATTCAGGGAAAAATTCATCTGCGGCAGATGTCTTGACGAACTGTCCGGAGAAAATGTTAAAACCGAAAACGCCGACCTTTGAGTCGGCGTTTTTTTAATTTCAGGTTTATTTCTTGGACAAAGCGTTTGCTTAGCTGAGCACATCATTGAAACATGCTCCGATACTAACCTACACGGAAATCCGATTACACGGTAACTAAAACCGGTGCGCCGATTCACAACACGCCGATAATTTTAATAAATTTTTATAAAAAGTATTGCTTTTTTTTGCGGAAAATGTTATAATCGGGTAAAGATAATCGGATTTTTAGCTTTGTAAAAGAAAGGATAGGTTCAAGCCATGAAAAAACTCAGTCAATGTTTTTCCGTTTTGCTGACCGCTGTTACTCTGGTTACTCTCACGGCACTGCCGTCGTTTGCTGCGTCGACAGACAACTCCAACGCAAAATACATAGCCGGAGGCGTTATAGTAATTGCGGTACTGCTGATCATCGTCATTGCCGCTACGGCATCCAATAAAAAGAAAAACAAAGCTATGAAAATAATGCCCAAGCCGTTAGATGTCGCGGAACCGGAAAACCGTGACGGACAGGCTGAGGGTGCAACGGCTGCCGATACCGACACACAGTCAATGACTGCAACCGGATCGGAAAAAACCGACGAAGGCACCGTCGCTGCCGCCTCTGTCGAAAACACGGAGACTGAGAATTTCCCGGAAGCAGAAGCGCTTTCCTCCTCCGATCAGACTGACATGACGGAAGAAGTAAAGACCGCTACGGAAGAAGTAAAGACCGCTGATGTTTCCGAACCGTCTGTTCCGGAAGAATCCGCGCAACCGGAGAATCCCGTAAATACCGCTGCCGACGCCGGCGAGGAAACGGCGGAGATGTCAACTGCGCCGGTCAGTTCCGTGGAGACAGCGGAGGTCTCAACTGCGCCGGTCAGTTCCGTGGAGACAGCGGAGGTCTCAACTGCGCCGGTCAGTTCCGGGGAGACTACGGAGACTGAAAAAACTCCAACACCGGTTAAGAAAACCGAAAAAAAAGAAACGGTTAAAGAGAAAAAATCTCCCGTCACCGGAGCAGAAAAACCGGCTGTGACGCAACCGGAATTTGCCGACATGGTGAAGGAAATCACTTCAAGGGATGTTCCGAAGGAAGCGATAGATCCCGAAACAAAAACCGTTTACACCTTCGACTCAAAGGGTATACCTGTTCCTCCGGAGGGAATGGTCATTCGTTATAAATGGAGCTTCCTTGCGAGACTTTCTCAGGCAGATCCGGACGTGAAGTATCACTACCTGACGCTGCGCAGGACTCTTTTGGCTTACAAAAAAATGCGTTCAAACGTCAGCTGGAACTATGACAGTTACTTTACCGGAAGAAAAACGATAGCAAAACTCAAAATACGCGGAAAGAACCTTGTGGTCTACTTCCCTATCGATCCGAAGACAATGGAAGGAACCAAGTACATAGGCGAGGACTTTTCTTCGGTTTCGAGATATAAAGCTGTGCCGTTTGCGTACAGGATAAACGGCACGAGAAAACTTAAATACGCAATCGAACTTATCGAACAGCTGATGGGCGGCAAGCCGGAAAATCAGCCCGAGCTTGTGCCGGAAGCGGATGTTGAGAAAGCTCTTCCGTCGGGAGACTTCGATACGCTTTACCTCAGGGAACTGATAAAAATAGGCGGCTTCCTCACACTCGGAGGCGCAAATGCGGCGTCTGATGAAGACGATGAGTGAAAATCGGACCCCGGCTCTCTTATAAAAAGACGTTGGATGGGTGGTAATTTTGCGGTCTCAGGGCAATTAAAGTGCATGCCCCGAACCGCGGTACATTGACAGGATGTCATCTTCAATACTTTTTACAATGACCGAAAATCATTCGGGATCCTCCCGTCGATTCCGATCTCCTTCCGCAAACAAAAACAAGCCGACCGTTACGGTCGGCTTTTCGTATTGAATTTTGCAGGTTTCGGAACAGCAGTGATTCCGGCGTTCAAAATCTGAGTATACCTCTACTTAGCTGCGCTGTCAGAAAACCGCTCCGGCAGATCTCCGGGAAATTCGATAACTCAGTTTTTCAGACTTATAAGCACCGTGTAGAGATTGACCGTACCGTTGTACAGGATCAGTCAGTCAGAGAGCCGGATCCCCGAAAGTATGATACGTGGCAAACAGCAGTCTGCTTTTGCTCCGTTTTTCCGCCAAGTAAGGTCATTTATCGCCGCAATCACAAATCAAAATCACCTTTGTTCTTTCTCTATCCGAACACAAGCACTTCGATGCAACTAACCATAAGGTAAAGTTGCCTTGCCTGTTGTAAGAGCGCGCCGGCCGCAAAAAATTCTGACTGTTCTTTTTGCGCCTTGTATCTGCTTTATCAAACGCCCGCACTGATTTCAGAATCTCTTTCTGAAAGAACTTACGCTCTGTGCTATATCTTTTTCGATCTGATCGCGAAGCGCTTGCAGGGAATCGAATTTTTTCTCTTCCCTCACATAGTCGTAAAACTCAACCGAAACTATGCTGCCGTAAAGATCGAGTTTCTGTCCGATTATATGAGTTTCACAGTTTATCTCGGTCGAACCGCCCGAAACCGTCGGGCGCGTTCCGACGTTGGTTATTGCCGGATACCTTATCGAGTCCGCGACGCATACCGTTTCATAAACGCCATGTTTAGGTATGATCCTTCCCTTTTCAAAACGCTGATTGAGAGTCGGTACCTGTATGGTCCTGCCGAGATTGTTCCCGCTCACAACTACGCCTGTCACGGAAAATCTCCTTCCCAGCAGTACGTCCGCTTCACGCATTTTTCCTTCGGAAATAAAGCTTCTTATCGTTGTTGAACTTGCCTTTACGCGTTCTCCTCCGATATCGGCATAAACAGGTTCGATCACCGTCACTTCCATTCCTATATCCGGGGCGTTCTGTTTTATAAACTCAACATCCCCTTCCCTGTCTTTGCCGAATCTGAAATCGGTACCGCATACTATCCTCCTGACGCCGAGCTTTGAGTAAAGGTATTCAAGAAACGCCATGGCGCTCATGTCCTTCACCTTTTCGTAACTCTCGCAGACTGCGTACTTCACTCCAAGCTCGGAAAGTATGTGCAACCTGTCCTCAACCTTTTCGATAAACGGCTTTGCCAGCGGTTCCGAAAAAGTCCACACCGCTCCTGTCAGCCCGTTTCTGTCCGACAGCACTTCTCTTATGAGAGCCCTGTGACCGATATGTACCCCGTCAAAACATCCGAGAGCGCAGACAAGTCTTTCTTCATCCGGAATAAGCACCTGCCTGAGTGATTTGCTTCCGTTAAGTAAAAATTCCATTTTCCCTTCTTCTTTTCTATGTTTTTTCTATGTCACACAAATATTGCAGATTTTCTCTTTTTTCAGGTTACACAAGATATGTTCTGATTTTCTTTTTTAATGTGCCGCAATATATGTTCCGATATGCATTCTGCCTACCGCTTTATAGTATCTCGGGATCCTCCCCGTTCATTATGAAGATCGGCACTCCGTGCTCAGTGCGCAACAAAATATGTCCCTATATGACTTCCGCCTACCGCTTTATACAGTATCTCGGGATCCTCCCCGTTCATTATGAACATCGGCACTCCGTGCCCGGTCGCTATCTGTGCCGCATGCAGTTTGGTTATCAATCCTCCCGTTCCTCTGTTGGACTGCGTACCACCGGCACAGGCAAGAATTTTATCGTCTATATTTTCTACGGTTGGTATAAGCTTTGCGTCAGGATGCTTGTGCGGGTCACTGTCGTACAGACCGTCTATATCGCTGAGTATTATCAGTGCCTGTGCGTGACAAAGCACTGCGACGTACGCGGACAGCGTATCGTTGTCTCCGAACTCTATTTCTTCATATGCTACCGAGTCGTTTTCGTTTACTATCGGTATACAACCCATTTTCAGAAGAGTCGCAAAGGTGTTTTCCGCATTTTTTCTCGCTTTCGGATTTTCCATTATGTCCCGCGTCACAAGTATCTGCGCCACTGTGTGACCGAACATCGAGAAAAAATGCTCATATATCCTCATCAGCTCGCTCTGACCTATCGCCGCCAGCGCCTGCTTGTCCTCTATCTTCTCCGGTCTGTGGTCCATTCCGGTTTTGGCTATCCCCGCTCCTATCGCGCCGGACGTTACCAGCACTATGTTTTTCCCCGTGTTTTTCAAATCCGAAAGCGTTCTTGTCAGCGCTTCTATGCGGTACAGGTTCATTCTGAAATTCTGATGCGTCAGAGTAGATGTCCCGACTTTTACGACTACCGTCTTTGCATTTTTTATTATGTCCATAACGTTTTCTCCGTTACAATGTATTCGCTTTTATGCCCGGAATATGCCGGCTTGTCTTAAATATGTTGAAAATAAAAAATTTACAGTTATATTTTTGCAAAATACTTTATTTTTTTGATAAAATGTATTATAATTCTTGCAGAAGTGATGCTTTGCCCGGTTTCGCTCAACCGACGGCTTTCACAGCTCCCGATATAACAATACAAGGTAATTATATAACAATTTGTCTCAGATTTCAAGTGTTTTTTTTATTTTTCAGCAAAAGGAGATAGAAAATGCCGAAAGAAAAGATTACCGT
>CALWJW010000081.1 GCA_944381095.1 uncultured Clostridia bacterium
ACGACTTGGCAGAAACTATATTGAGGTCGGTCAATACACTGAGCTTATATTCCCACGCCTTGATGTTCGCTATATCGCAATCAACGACAACTTCGACTCGCTCTACTCGGAAGGCAACGAGCTTGCCCCGTTCAAAAATCTGTTCAACGAATGGTACGCAAGAGATACGAGTAAGAAGATCAGAGCCGTAGTGAAAGCGAAAGCAGAGCGTGGCGAGAGAGTCGGAACGGTTGTACCTTACGGCTACAAGCGTGATCCCAAACGAAAAGGTCATCTCCTCATCAATGAGGAAACCGCTCCGATAGTTAGGATGATATTCTCGCTCTGTGCAAAAGGAACTGGACCGAGAAATATTGCGAACATCCTGCGTGACAAGAAAATACTGAAACCCACTGCCTATCGGTATCAAACGGAAGGTATATACGGAACACGGACAGATACCGAAACACCATATGGTTGGAACGATAGAACGGTTGCAGGTATCCTTGATAATGAAATCTATCTCGGTCATACTGTTAACTGTCGGACAACCGTTATATCCTACAAGGACAAGCGCAAGAAAGAGCGTCCCGAAAGTGAATGGTATCGTGTTGAGAACACACACGAAGCCATCATCAACAAAACGACTTGGGAGCTTGCTCAATCGGTTCGTCAGGGCAAACGCAGACGGACAGCGATGGGTGGCATCGACAAGTATAGCGGTTTGTTATACTGTGCGGATTGCAATTCCAAGCTGTACTTCATTCGAGGAACAACACTCAAACCCGATGCCTACGGATTTATTTGCAGTCGATACAGAAAGCACATGGGTGAAGAACAATGCACACCGCACTCTATCAGAGCAAAGGTGCTTGACGAGATTATCCTTGAAGAAATCCGTAAGGTCACCTACTACGCACGCGCACAAACTCGTGAGTTCGTCAGTTTTATAAATCAAAAAAGCTCTGCGGAGAACCGCAGAGAGCTGAATGCAAAAATGGTTGAGCTGGCAAGTCTTGAAAAGCGAAACAACGAGCTGAACGCTCTGTTCAGGCGACTCTATGAGGACAATGTTCTCGGAAAGGTTACCAACGAACAGTTCCGAATGCTCTCCAACGGTTACAACACCGAACAACGAGAGATCACCGAGCGACTTCCGATAGTCAAACAAGAGATTGAGGATCTGAAAGCGGCGGCGACCAATGTCGAGCGATTTGTGGATATTGCAAACAAGTACACAGATTTAAGGGAGCTAACTCCCGAAGTGCTTCGCACATTCATAGAGCGAATCATTATCCACGAAAGAACGGCAAAGCACAGCAAAACCGCCTTGCAACAGATCGACATCTACTTCCGCTATATCGGAAAGCTCGCACCCGAAGAAGTCGCCTAACCCCACAAAACGAAATAGGACGGACAGCCGAAACTGTCCGTCCTACATACCGAGAACACCTATACGTAGTTAATATCCTTATGAGAAACTGCGTAACGGTCGGTTTTTTATTTCATCTGTTTTTGATATCCGCCTGTATACCACGTCTTTCAACAAAATCAAGCGTGTTTGACGGCGTCATTTCGGATTCAAAAGTTCTTGATTCGACAAACTTTAAGAATTCTTCTTCTGAAAGTGGTTTTGAATAGATATATCCCTGAACTACATCGCATCCGATTTCTTTCAGGTAATCAAGCGTCTGTCTGTCTTCGACACCTTCCTGCGTCACTTTTATTTTCAGTTTTTTTGCAAGTCCGACAATACTTTCAAGTATTTCTTTTGCTCTTTCGTTATTCAGTATATCTTCCGTAAAAAAAACATCAAGCTTAATTTCGTCTATATCAGGATTTTTTTTCAACAAATTAAACGATGAATATCCTTTCCCGAAGTCGTCAATAGCACATCTGAAACCGTTTTTCTTTAAGCTGTCTGTCAGACTTTTCAGATGTGAATAGTCCTCAAACGCCGCGCTTTCTGTAAATTCAAATGTAATAAACCCGTCGGGAATCCTGTATTTGTTTTTTTCTTCGGTACAAAATTCAATAAACCCTTCTTCTGACGCAGTAAAGCGTGAAATATTTACCGATACAGGGAATACCCTGTACCCTGCTGCCGCTCTTTCTGACATAAGTCTGCATACGCGATCAAAAACAAATCGGTCAATTTTGCTTACAAACCCGTTCGATTCGAAGACCGGCA
The DNA here is from genome assembly GCA_944381095.1 of uncultured Clostridia bacterium. Taxonomy (GTDB): domain Bacteria; phylum Bacillota; class Clostridia; order Oscillospirales; family CAG-272; genus SIG673. The sequence continues at coordinate 2,171 of CALWJW010000081.1, forward strand.
TAAAATCCTGCGGAGGATAAAATTTGTTCATTTCGGGCACAAACCATCTTATCAGGGCTTCGCTACCGTCTATACGGTTTTCTCTGATATTCAGTTTCGGCTGATAAAATACCTTGAATTCATTTTGAGACAGTGCCTGCTCCATTCTGACTTCAATATCTGCGATACTTCTGTACTTCGTTGAAAATAACTCATCATAAAATTTGCAGTTTTCACCGGCATGCTCCGTTTCACTGCTCATCATGGCGGCAGTGGCATTTGTTATCAGGGCATTTATGCTGTCACCGTCTCCGGGCTTTACTGTACATATTCCGAATCTGAGTTTAAGCCTGTATTTTTTGGGCAATTCCTCTTCGTATGTCAGATTATAGATATATTTCAGTCTGGCAAGCAATCCTTCCTTTTCCCGGTAATGGAGCAGAAACGCATATTTTCCTCCGGAAATATATCCGTAAATTTCTCCTAACCGTAATACATCTGAAAGCTTAGCGTTGAAATGTTTCAGAATTTCCTGTGTATAACTCTCACCGTTAGTCCTTACTATGTAATCAAAATGAACGAACTCTCCTACTATCACCGCAAACTTTGATCCGCCGTACCTTTTTATCAATTCACCTGCTTTTCTTTCAAATCCGAGTTGGGTAAGACAGTTCAGCTCTGAATTAAAGATACCTATGTTCCGGATTTTTTCTTTTATGCTTTTACTGGTTACCACAATATAGACCGATATTATCACCATAATGACTTCAAGTATAAAAATAGACGTCATTATGACATTTATCATACGGTAACCGTTTACATATATTTCGTCCGCCTCATACAGACCTATAAGACAGTATGTATGGCTTGACCCTTCCGTGATAACCGATATCGCGTAAGTTTCACCGTTTACTGTCAGCGACACCAAGCCTCGCTCACCGGAAGAAATCACTGATTTTATCTCATCCACACAGTTCTTGTTTCCAAATAGCTGCCAAAGACTGTCAAAAAGATTTGTATTTGAATCAACTATCTGTCCGCTGTTTTCAATCATTGTTATCATATTCCCACTGTCGTCGCACAAAGCGAGAAACAGCGACTCACTTATGACCTTGGAATTCAGTTTTTCCTTAATACTTCCAAGTATTCCTGATGAGTACAGCAATATCACCGAATCCATCAGAGAATTTTCTTTTACCGGTGAATAGACAGCAATCCGGTTCATATTTCCTACCGGATCATTGAAAAGACCTGATACCGCTGTTTCGCCTTTTGACATCAAAGTCGGTATATCTGAATTTGCCGGAATGTTATATTCAACGCCGTCCGAGTCAAAAATTTTACCTTCTTTTCCGAAATAAACTGCTTCAAGATACTTTGTTTTCTCTATCAGCTCAACGGTTATACCCCTGGTCGCCGATAATACGGTTACCTCGGTCATTTGTTCAGAAAGTGCTTCTGATTCATTTTTCATTCCTCCAAACAGCTCTCCAAAAGGTGCTTCTGAGTCAGCCATAAAGAGTTCTACTCTTGTCATGACCTGCTCGCGCAGCACCTCTCTGTATTGTTTGGTAAGCGTGTATGATACTATGATAAGCGATATACAAAGAAGCAATACGCAAAGGAAAAACCATTCTCTGCCCGGATGTCGGAGACGCTTTTTTACACCTTTACTCATATGACGACCTGCCGCATCACTTTGATTTGAGTTCACTTTCAAGTTTCTGCTTACGTGTTCTTGTTTCGTTGATTCTTGCTGTATAGCCGTTGAAATAATCTACATCCCTGTCGTCAGGCTCAGCATGTGTAAGCAATGCCTCAACAAGAGCCGCCTGTGATCTCGCTCTTTTTTTTTCAAGAAAATCGATTTCTTTCTGACAAGCCTTGATCTGACGTTTCAGCTTTAATTTTTTTAACATGTTACTCCTCTTTCTGGTTAGATATTATTTGACGGAAATATCGAAAAGCATCCACACCACGTTACAACAAATTTTTTTGAAAATCAAGTGCTTTATGCTATATTAGCTACTGATTTTTTTAGTCGGAAGATCATCTTTATCGGTCATCTTTACTTCCGACGCCTGTTCTTCTCTCAGCTGCTCGGGAGATTTACCGCTGTTTTTCAGTTTTTCTATTTCAAGCTCTACAAGACTTTTGATAATTTTTTCTTTTTCATCCGATGTTTTGTTTTTTCCTCTCAGAACTTTTATAAAATCCGGAAGATAAAAGGCTGATATTAAGATGATGCCGAGCAAACTGAAAACCACAAAGCCTGTTTTAGTCGCGAATATCCGACCGAAAAATGTCAGTATCGGCAGATTTTTCACATATTTACCTACGACATTTTCATACGGTACCTGATAACTGTCGGGCGTAGGATTATTATCGCCTTTTGTGATGAAAGTCTTTTCATCAGGGTTTATACCCACCACCCGATGAGTATTCAGGCTTCCCTTAATGTTTTCATCGGTGGAATAAAAGGTAATTATGTCGCCCTCCGATATCTCGCTCTCCGCGTCTTCCGTTCCCTCTATAAGAATATAGCTCCGCTCCGGAATCGTGTCTTCCATACTTCCGGTAAGAACCCAGACAAACGCTCTGTTCCCTACCATAGGAACCTTTCCGGTTGATCGGTTATAGATCACGACAAGCAGCAATATTGCCAGCACACAAAAAACAACTGCTGCTAACGCATTTATAAATTTCTTTTTCATAACACTATTTTTTATCTCTGTGAAATTTTTCAAGCAGCTTACGAATTGAACTCTTTACGTTTTTTGACTCAGTGCTTTCAGTCGTTTTTCCCTTGTTATCAGTGGTTACTTTCATTTCAGCATCATAAGTTGCTGTTTGAAAATTATATTGTTTTTTGGTTAAAATCGGGCTTGTTTCTTTTACATCATCAGCTACATCTGAAATCTTTTCAAAATCAGCAGTCTTTACTGTTTTTAAAGATAAGCCCCCTGTCAGATCCGGAAAATTATCCGTTGACACATTCAGATTTGATTCGTTCCGTATTGCCTCTGACTGGTTATTTCCGGTTATCGTAATAGATGCATTTAAGTCAACTTTTCCGTATTCACTATCATCCCCAACGGTATCGGTCTGACCTTTTATTTTGGCGCAATATTCTTCATATACAGCCGTTTCGACTTCATTCGTCTCCGTTCTGACATTTTGACCCGATGCTACTGTACTCTGTTTTCCGAACGGTTCTCCGGTTTCATTTTCAGTTATCTTAAAATCAGTTTTTTCAAGCTGCGACGTTACCGATTTTACGTCCCTCTGTTCTTCCGGTTCTTCGCTCGTCTCTGCGATTTTGTTCTCTCTACCGGCTGTTGCTGTTTTTTCAACATCAGGCAGTCCGCTTATCAAATCAGCTTTAACTTCGGAAATTCCTGAATCTGATTCAGCAGTTTTAAGCCTGACTCGGGATAGAAAATCCCTGCCTGAAATATTTTTAGCTTTGATAAAACCGGCAGTAATCATTTGTCTTCGGCTTTGCAAAGGCATATGATAATCTTTATCCGGGGCAGCATTCTCGTTTCTGATAAGACCGAGCTTTTCCGCTGACTGCTCAATAAGCAAACGTACGGCTTTGAGTGCTCTTTCACTCTTCACCTTGATAACAGACGGTGTTTTTTCGAATTGTCGGTTTGCCGAATAATCAGCTACTTTATATTTTACGCTGATCTCGCCCGGGGACAACGGCAACGCAACATAAAGCGTTTTACCTGAAACAAACAGCACAGCCAGTACCTTTCTTCCGACATAAAACATTTCATGTTTCCATGATATCCTGTATTTAATGCCTTCATATTTCAGCAGTTGGTTCTTAATTTCGGTATAATACGTTTGCGTCGGTTCTTGAGATAGAATCATCTTTGCAAGGTATGATTTGCTGAAAACTTCTGTGCCTGTTCCTGATTCGGCTCTTTCATCATCTGACACGGGAATTTCGCTGAGCAGATCCTCATTATCCTCTGTTTCTCGGATCTGTCTTTTACTTATCCCTGCCGGTGTTTTCAGGACTTTTATAAGTCCGAGTGCTATAAGTTCGTCGACGGTCTGCATCGGCATACGGTAATCTTCCGGTAAAATTTCATCGCTTACATTTAAACCGTAACCTTCAAATATCCTCGACAACAGTATTTTCAGGCGCTTAACCGCCCTATCGCTCTTTATTTTCAATGCCGCCGGAACCTGCTTGTATGCGTTGTACTCTGACATATCTTCAAGTCGGTATTTTGTATTTTCCGGCGCGCCTGCGTCAAGCGGCAGAAAAGCGTAAAGCGTTTTTCCTTTTATCACAAGTCTCATGCATAGCTTTCTTCCGTATGTAAAAGACTCATGTTTCCAGCTTGATCTTGATTTTATCTTCGGATAGCGTCTTACAAAATTCTTTATTTCCGTATAGTACGACTGTGTCGGTTCTCCGGAAAGAATAAATCTTGCTTTAAATGATTTGTCGTATTTTTTCTCGCTGAGTTCTTCAAGTTTCGATCTTTCATATAACAGTCTGTCCGCCAGCACCGATATCTCAATAGCTCTCAGTACATCGGCTTCCACAGCGGTTCTTTCGCCTTTATTCCGGTCGACTGACGGAAAGTGCAGTGCCAGCTCACAAAGCTCCGGCGGCATAAGGTCTTCCACTATTTCAGGTGTCAGCGGTGTATCACTCGTTCTGGCGGCTATTTCGTTCTCCGAGCCGAATCCTTCGGTGACTCTGTACCTGAAAAGCAGATATTCCATAGCCATGGTCGAGTACAGCTCTTTTATGTATTCGTCATCCGCCGTAAACAGTTTGTCCTCAACGGTTGTTGAATACCCTGTGTTCTCATAGCTTTCTATAAACGTCCAGAGCGCCAGGCACTGTCTGAGATTTTTATTTTTCAGTATCGCATTGGTTCTCATTATCGGCGGACGAACGTAATTTTTACCCATATCCCTGACAAAAGACGACTGCATATACGCATCGCACACCGAATGGATCTTTTCGATTCTTTTCCAGAGATCGGACTGAAAAACATAGTTTTTCGCTACGTCACCGTCAGTCGCAGGTTCTTCAAGTTCCAGACGGAAGGTTATTTTGCCGTTTATGCCGCTGTGAGTAAAGTTGTTTCTGAACTCTACCGAGGTATTTTTTGTATCGGCGCCGGCACTTTTTGCCGCTTTGTAACGGCGGTTGACAAAAGTATAAAGCCTGCTGAGAAGCGTGTTGATGAACTTGTTTTCATAAGTCAGCATCGTTTCATCACGGAAAACGTTAAGTATTTTTGAGGGTATCACTGTATCACCCTCAACCTTTGATATGTAGTCCGTATGCTGCGAAAGATGCCGTACTGAGCGATCGGTTATATTTTTGGTCAGCTCAATGGGCAAAACCGTTTCTGTCTCTTCTATGAACCTTGACGGTTTTCTTATTATTTCGTCCAGTGCTATCAGTGAATCCTCTATCGCTCTGACCCAGGTCTCGTCTACCGCCCGAAGCATTACTCTTCTCCGGAATTCAATGTCGGCATTACCGTTTTTCAGCGCCTCGAATATCTCCGGATAAAGTCTGAATTCCCTGACCATCGCGCTGACAAAATACATTGTATCCCGGTATACTTCTCCGGACAGATGACCTCCGCGCGAAATGTTTCCGGTACTCATATTTTCAGACATTATCTACTCCTTTCAGGGTATCAGAATGTCCTCTGTAATCTCAGCAGGAATTCGGTACACTCAGCCATCTTTCCCTTTCCGAAAAGAACATCCATGAAATTTATCAGACCTTTTATTTCATCCCGTATCAGCGACACGTTCAGATTCTCAAATTTTCTGTATACCTTTGTCGCCAGAAGATAGTCAAGCGCCTCTATTTCGTCGCCGCCGCAGGCTACATAAACCGGAAGGAAAATTTTCAGCTGTTTCATAATACGGTTACCGAACGCCACTCTGAACTTCTCGATAACATACAGGTCAAGCCTGCTGACCTTTTCGAGAATCTCATTGCTTACCGGGTGCTCGGATATCGCCTTGCGGTAAAGTTCTTCAACATAGGAATAACTGATATATTTTGATGTCGTCGGTGTCGGCTCAAAGGGGATTCCTTTTGAATCGAGATTTATAACCATTGCGCGGTCGTAAACCTTATCCGAAACTGAAAAAGTAGAGTCATCGTTATTAGCCGTTCCTATGTACCAGACATTCTGCGGAATTTTCAGGGCTCCGTCCTTTAAATGTTTGGGGTCGTTTTCCCACGTGGACGATACAAGCTCTATCTTCCATTCTTCCGGATCCGGCATTTCCAGTATCGAGAGCATTTCGGCGAAATAGTATTCAACTCTCGCTATGTTCATCTCGTCAAGTATGATTATGTTTATGTCGTCGTTATAAGTGGATTCGTAGATTCTTCTCAGCACTTCGGTCTCGTTGAACTTCTTTGTGAACTCATTGAAATATCCGAAAAGCTCGGTGCGGTCACGCCACGAAGGCTGTACTGACGCTATTGTCGAATCGTTATTGAAATATTTACCCATGACATACGGCAAAGATGTTTTTCCTGTTCCGGAAATTCCCTGAAGCAGTATCATTTTTGTCGCCGCAAGCCCTGCCAGCATCAAACGTATTGTTTTTATCTCGTAGTACAGATGTGAAACGTAGCAGGCGTAGTTTCTGAGATCGTCGCAAAGCTGCTTTAAATTCATGCTTTTGTCGTATTCCGGGGGAACGTAATAGGAATATTTTTCGTCCACCGCATTCAGTCGGAAAAAACGTATTCCGTCACTTTCCGTTTTTTCTCCGTCTGCCGTTTCATCCGGCACAGTGACACCGGTATCTTCACGACCGTCTTCTGCAAGGATTTTCTTTATTTCGTCGTAGGGTATTCCGCCGGCTTCGAGCTTCATCTGCAAAAGCTTTTCTTTTTCGGCGGTCAGCCTTAACACATCGCGGTGCAGGTCGGCAATTTCTTCAAGCAGATCTTCACTTCCGACGATCGACTGTCTGAATCTTATGTATTTTCTGACCACAAGTATTATGAGGAAAATAACGCCTGCCCAGACCGCAAACGCAAGTATAAAACACAGTATGGACAGTATCCATTCAAGCGCCGAAAAAGAGTTTTTATACCTTGAAAACTGATCTGTATATGTCGCAAATCCGAATATCTGCGCAATTCCGAGAAACAGATTGGATATTATTTTCCATACTCCGCCGAGCATCGTTGTCATAAACTCATAAAACCAACTTAAAAAATTATCAAGCATAGTGCTCCTTTCCGGAAGAATTACGGCAGTTTTTCCGAACTTTTCCGTTAAAAAAACTGCACTTGCAGCCGTACGGTCTGCAAGTGCAGTCAGCGGTCGCATTTAAGATATTTACGAGAATCAAGCGTATCATCCGCAATACCTTACGGGTTACCCGAACAAAACGGTATATTTCCGCCAGAATTCATCGGTTTACCCCGCACGGCAACCGCTCTATATTTGTAATTTACTCACTTTTTCCGTTGTCACTGTTTCCGTCTGAGACACTGTCATCCGGACTTTCCGCTTCCTTGACTTCTTCTTTTTTGTCTTCCGCCTCTCCGGACGGGCCTTTTGCAGCCTCTTTTTCTTTCTCGGCCTGCAACCGGATATACTCCTCTATCGCCCGTTGTCTGATAAGCTCTTCATCAGCCGCAGTTATCTGACGTTTGCCGGAATTTTTTACTCCTATAAACGCTTTTATGAACACGTAAAGCTGATAGAGGAAAAAGAGTATCAGCGGCAGAACTATTACGACGAGAAATGCCTTCGGCTGCTGTAAAAACGAGATGGCTGAACCTATACCGCCGATTTTTGCACCGTCACTTCCTTCGCTTCCCCAGCGGCAGATAACATACTGCCACCTGACCGGAGTACCGTCTTCCACGGCGT
>CALWJW010000082.1 GCA_944381095.1 uncultured Clostridia bacterium
GCTTTTTTGCGTCCAAACCGCCCTCCGGCGCCTTCTGCAAGGCCAAGGAGGTATTTTTATGTCCAAAATTTTGTTATCTGCAAACCACATTGTCCAATATTTTGGAGAACGAAAAATTTTGGAATTTGAAAAACTAAATGTATACGAAGGAGATCATATCGGTATTGTAGGGATCAACGGTGTGGGTAAAACCACTCTTCTGAACATCCTGTCTGGGGAACTGACCCCAGACGAAGGAAGCGTGATCCGGGAGGTGCCGGTGAGCTATTTCAAGCAGTTTCGGGAACGAGTGGAACAAGTGGACCCGCAAAAATGCCGTAAACTGGGGCTTTCGGGAAAACTTTCTCGTGAACACTTAAGCGGCGGTGAAATGACCCGTTTGGGTCTGGCGGCCATGAATAACAATTCTCTATTAACCTTTGCTGATGAACCTACTGCTAATCTGGATGCTGATGGGGTTGAGCTCTGCTGCCAGATGCTGGAACAGTGTCCTACCCTATTGCTCATTAGCCATGATCGGGCGGTCCTGAACCGGCTGTGTACCCGCATCATTGAGGTAAAGGATGGGCATCTTCATTTTTACACGGGTAATTTCACCGCTTACCATGAACAAAGAGAACAAGCATTCAAGCGACAGGAATTTGAGTACCAGCAGTACCGTTCAGAAAAATCCCGACTGGAGAAAGCGGCCCGCCAGCGGAGCCAGGCCAGCAAAAGCGTCCGAAAGGCACCCGGATGTATGGGAAATTCCGAAGCCCGCCTTCACAAACGGGAGGCAGGAGAAAAAGCGGAGAAGCTGGACAACGCCCGAAAAACTATTTTGTCTCGCCTGGAGCAACTGGAAGTAAAAGAAAAGCCACAGGAAACGGCCTTGGTTCGGATAGATTTTTCTCTGACAGATCCACCCGCCAACCGTGAAATTGTCACGGGCAACCATATTACTTTCAACTATGGGAAGAACCCAATTTTTGAAAACGCCTCGTTCTCCCTGCCAAAAGGGAGCAAAACCGCATTGGTCGGACCAAACGGAGTGGGAAAAACCACCCTTATGGAGCTGATTTGGTCCGGTTACCCGGGAATACGCCTTGTTCCGAAGGCAAAAATAGGGTATTTCAAACAAAGTCTGGATACCCTTGATCCAAGCAAAACAGTTTTGGAAAATGTTATGGAAATATCGGTTCAGAGCGAGAATACCATGCGGGGTATACTGGCAAGGCTTTTGATCCGCCGGGAGGATGTATTCAAAAAAGCTGGTGTCTTAAGCGGCGGCGAACGAGTCAAGTTAGCCTTTGCTAAGCTGTTTGGTTCCCCGGCCAATCTGCTTTTGCTGGATGAACCTACTAACTTTCTGGATATGCCCGCCATCGAGGCTTTGCAAAAAATGGTGGAGGACTATGAGGGAACCGTTCTATTCGTTTCTCATGATCGGACTTTTTCTGATGGGTGTGCCACCCGGATTTTACGGATTGAGGACAGAAAACTTATTCCTTTTGACGGAAACCTTGCCGACTGGGAGAAAAAGCAGACGGAGTCAAAATCAGAAAAGAAAATGGATAAAGTTCTTCTGGAAATGCGGTTAACAGAGGTGATTTCAAGACTTTCCACCCCTAACTGTCAGAATAAAGAGGAACTGGAAAAAGAATTTAAACGGCTTATTGCTCAAAAGAACGCGCTATAAAAAGCCAAGGGGAAATATAGACATCTTGCAGGTTACTGCAATGTCAGCATACTCCGCCTCTTGACAACTCACTTTCCGGGTATAAACGCCATCGTTTAATCCTCTGACTATACTGATACCGGCCATAAAATCAATTGTATTTATATAATATCTTAACTGTCAAAAAATGTACAGTGGCATTCTGTTTTATCTGCTGTACAAGAATTATAAAGGCTGAAAACAATTTTCGGTAAACAGTATTTGCATCTGTAAACATGTCACGGAGATACAGAGAACTGAATAATACTGTAATAAGACATAAAAAAACTGCCGGCCTCAAAAAAGGCGGCAGTTTTGCTTTTGGTGTCTTTTTTGTTTCTGACAATGCGCATAACATTGTATTAAACTAAAATACCCGTAAGCAGTCTCTATTACTTTGTAAAATCTTTATTTTCAAGCGGAAATGTCACTTGCCAATTACCCTTTGTATTATTCTTTGCGGAAACAAAATTACCGTATGCGGTATAGTTGTCTATTTCTTCCGGAGTTACATCAAATATGATTTCCTGATAACTGCCTTCATTATTTTCATCCCAAAAACTATAATGTCCCTTAGGCGCATCATTACCATCCTTATCTACTAAGTTGATGTAGCCATGATTATCATAAGTCAAAATATCATCGTAATACACCTGAATGTGCAGCTTGTTTTCTATAAACCCTATTCCCGTTATTTTTACACTGTCTGTCGGAGCATAGATACCATCTTTATCGGCAGATAAAAATTTTGTTTCGTGTCGGATTTTATCGCGTTGCTCCATTGTCAGTTTATAACCATATAATCCTGCGCCTCCTCGATATGAGCCGGGTGCGGTTGTTCCAACAACCTCTTCTGCGCTTTGAAGATCAAGTTCGATCAGTTCGCCCTCAAATACACTTTTTTTACTTATAAACTCCCTGAGTGAAAATGTAATTTTATCACCTGTAATTTTTTCGTCATTCCATTGGCTGATGTTAATCATAAATATTGCTGTTTTCGTGCTTTGGTCATAGTCAACACGCCGGCAGGATGCCGAGCAGTCAAAGGCGCGGTTTATTCTGTAACTGTCGAACAAATCCACCGTTTCATCAATCCGGTCCTGCTCTAAGTCTTGCAATGATATATATATTAACGCCTCATCTTCATAAATCGCCGCAGACAGAACCTCCATTTTGATTCCTTTGTCTTCACAGGATAGATTTACCGGCTTTAACGCTTGCGCAGCAGATGGCGATATTCGGTACAGTATTTGATAAAATGGGTCGGAAGCTGCCGCCAACGCTGTAAATGAGAATGTTAAGCATAATATTACAGCGGCAAATAATATAACAGTTCGTTTAAGTGAGCGCTTTTTTATATTTTTGACGGAGCTTTTGGCATTCAGAATTTTATCATCATCTATCATTCCGATAGCGTCTATTAATTTATCGGTTTCCAATGTTAACACCTTCTCTCTCTAAATAAGTCAATAATTTTTTCCGTGTGCGGTATAATATCGATTTTACTTTACTGCCTGTGAAACCGAACTGTTTGCTTATAGTTGAAATACTGTCAAAATACCAATAGCGGCAGACAAATATTTTCTGCTCCGTTTCTTCCAAACTATCTATAAAGGAATTTAAAATATACGCGACACGTTTAGTCTCGATCTCACTGTCAACAGTAGTGTATGACTGTATACATTCAGACAATTCTTCATACACCAATGCTATTTCACCGCCGCCGCGTTTTATTCTTCTTGAATCACGCCATTTTTTAATACTTACAAATCGAGTAAGCTTTGCTAAATACGCAGATAAAACAGCCGGAAAATTAGGGGGAATGCTGCTCCATGCGTTCATCCAAGTATCATTCACACATTCCTCCGCGTCAGCTTGATTATACAAAATATTGTAAGCAATATAATAGCAGTACCTGCCGTATTTTTTCTCTGTTTCTGCAATTGCGTTTTCGTCTCTTTTGAAAAAGAGAGTTATAATTTCTCTGTCTTCGATACTGACTCCTCCTTCCCGTATTTTGAAAAGCCTTTCACCATTATAGCACCCAAAATTTATTTTTGGTTGCATTACAATATAAATTTTTATAATATTTTATTTCCGTCAACAGATACATAGAAAAATATAGGTCTGAAGAATCAGCTACCGTAATAAAGGCATAAAAAAACGCAGGCTTACTACGATAAGTCTGCGATTTTTTCTTTCGTCTTACTTGCGTATACAGCAACCGCTTTATTATCGGTATTCAAATTCAAAACTCGCCTTGTCGCTGTAAAATTCGCATAATACTCTGTCTTTATATGAAAACCGGTAATACGCCTTACATGATGCACTTTCGTGTATGGTTCTGCACATACTGCCGTTTATCGGCGCCGCCAAAGGAAGCGCGTTCTTTTTAAGCAGCCCGGCAGTAAGTTCAAAGTTTCCTTGCTTTACCGTAACAGTATTGCCTTTAATATTCTTTATTTTAGCACCGAGATAAGTGGCAATTCTGTATTCCTTTCCGTCAAGCATAACAACGCCTATAATACCCGTAAAATGTATTACTGAAAACGGAATATCCGCTGCTGACAGCATTAAAGAATTGTTTTCAAAAGAGCACTGCGTCCAAATATATTTGCTTGGAAAAGACCGACCGCTATCGCCTTCAATATACCCTGTTCCGTTTTTGAATTCAAATTGCTGCTCATTTACCGTAATCTGACCGTTTATTTTATGACGCATACTGTAAACGCTGTGCCGGCACTGCATAAACGGGACAAATTTAAACGGTCCCATAATATCATAGCGAATAGGACAGCAGTCATTAAACTTAAGTTTTCCTTTAAGCTTTAAACTGTCATTTTGAAAATCCAATATTATTTCTTCATCAGAAAAGATACAGTTGCCCGCTTTTACATATAAAGGCTTTTCACGATATTCCAAAGTATCAAACGGTATGTTTAACGCCATTTCATCAGTTATAATCTGTAAGGAAGCGGTTTTGCTGTTTTTGCTGTAATGGTAAGCAGGTATAAACGCTATTATTTTATCCCCGGTACTGCATTTAAAATACCAGCCTTTAAAATATCCCTTATTACTCAATGCTGCCTCCGAAAAACCTGTTTTATTTATATAATATCTTTACTCCAGGCAAATATACAGCTGCAGCAAATTTTTACCGGTTATGCAAGATAATATAATCCGTAAATGCGGGCATACATCAGCAAAATATGCGTGGAGCTTACCGAAAGCAAATAGATTGTAGTATAAAAACTAAGGGACAAGATTTTTTCTTGCCCCTTAGTTTTTAATAACACTTTTTACACGGTTCATATCCGCGCTTTATGGCTTCATCTTTCGTTACCTGCGTGGGATTTGTCATATTACTGCATCCCGAATTACTGTGATACTTGGTTCCGGAACTTGGGATCCACACCGTTTCACCGTCTGCTCCGGTATTGTTATTTGAAACAGTGGGTTCAGAAGCCGATACCGAAGGCTTTGTTGTTTCATTTCCCGGTCCGGTGCTGTCACCCGTTGCATAATTTATTTTTATACCCGGCTGGACATTATAGCAATAGACATTAAAGCAGACACTTTCGCCCTTATCTTCTATCGAGTATGCTTCCATCTGTACGCCACTGCATACAAGGTTATTACCCTCAAATATAGGTGTAATACGGTACGCCACATGATTTCCGGTTTCTCTTATGTAATCGGCAACTATGTTTTCAAACGGCAGCATACCGTTTATATTCATATACCTTGTGCCTGTAATGAGATTTTTACGGTTCGCGTTTTCCGTAGAAAGCTGCCATCCGATTAAATGACATCTGTTCCAAATGTATCCGCCTGATATTCCGCTGTATTTTGCTTGTTTCCAACCGGAAGGATATACACTGCTGATACTTCCGCGTTCCTCACTGTCGGCCGGCATAATTTCTTTTCCGCATGATGCAATCGCCGCACCGCATCTTCCACGAATGTCAAGATTGGAATATGATTCATATGCTTTTGTTGTGAGTTCTTTAGAGCTGAAATTCGGCTGATTATTGTTAATGACAACATATGCGTTGCCGGAAAATGCGGGGATATCCGAAGGCTTAACCGCTTCGGCTGTACCTGACCCGATACTGCTTCCGGTTTGGCTGTTTTCATCTGCCTCAGACGAAAATTCTTCTGGGTGAGATTTGTCAGAATCAGTTTCAGATGTCATCACGGAATCGTCTGACAGTGACGAACCATCGGCTAATGTACTGACTGTTGAATATAAACCGCTTTCGCTTATATCGGTATCAACAGTGCACCCGATAAGCGAAAAAAGCATAACCGCAGAAAGAAGGAGCGCGCTAATTTTTCTTGAAAGTTTCATTTTAATTATCCTCTCTGATAAGTTTCTATCGTAATTTTTTTATGGGAAGAGCCGGCAATATCTGCGGATTTCACCTTTTTGAATCCGTTTGCTTTCAAATCCACATCAAATTTCCTGTCAGACTGGTATTGCCGATTCCAGTGGCACAGAATAATTTCTTTCGTTTTTTCAACGGAATAATCCTTATCCTCCACAAAGCAATAATCATTTTCGCCCGCTTTACTTACATAATCGTCATCCACTATACAATCCGGTATATCACCGAATTGCTTCGACGAATAACTGCTCATCCAAAGCCTTTGACCTTTTGTGTGATCAATAATCCATTTGCGCAAGGCACCGTCCTGACTTTGACGCCTTCCGAAAAACATCATCCCTTTCTTAGTGTCGATACAGACAATAAGTTTCATATTTTCGCCTCCAATTCTTATTTGTACTTAAACTTATTTTACAGTTTCGTGTGCACAATAAACGGTACTCAGCGCAGTATTTTTTGTTCCTTTATTTTCTAAGATTGAACATATTTAATTATCTTTTCACTTTAAGAGAACGATTATATTATATCGTTTTCTGTAATTAAACGCAAGTCTGTTAAAATGTTTACTGTAAATAAACATCCGGAGGTATTCAAAATGTTCGATTTCGGGATGCGGTTACAGCAACTGCGTATGAGCCATAATATGTCCTTAGCCGACCTCGGCAAAAGAATTAACAGAAGCAAATCAGCTATTTGCGGTTACGAAAATAATTATAAAATACCGCCATTGGATATTCTTGTCGAAATAGCGGGGATATTTAATGTTTCTCTTGATTACCTTGTAGGCATAGATAAAAACGAGATGGTTTCGGTTGAAGGATTGACTGACGGACAGAAAGAAATAATACACGCCCTGGTCAGGGAGTTTAAATCTGCGTCGGTCAGTTATCCCGGACTTTCTGCTTCGCAGCAGGATCTTCTCAATAAAGTCCTGATTGAATTAAACAAAAAGCATAAATAATCCAAGCTAAACAAAACGATATCTTTTGATCATTGAGGTAAAAGATTTTTTCACGTATACATTTTCCTGCAGAGCGGAAAATTCCCATAACAAAGAAAAAGGTACAATCTCAGGAAATGAGGTTGCACCTTTTTTCTTTGAACATCGTTATTAGCAATGGGCTAAAGAAGTCAGCAGTTTTTGCATTTTGCGCCTTTTTGACCGTCGCAAAGTATACCTTCCCGGTAAACTTTTTCGGGAGCTATATCTATATCTCCGTCATTCCATACCGGTACACCGTAATCGATATAAACCTGTTTAAAAAGCTCAGTATTTTTTAAAGGGGCAAACGCCGGCGTATCAAGCAGCGGCCTGAAATCGAATATTTTTGCTTCTCCGGTATTGAATCGTAACCACAGCTTATAATCTTCCATTGGTCTGACGCCGCTGACCTTTATAACCGGTTCAGGCTCTCCGGCACAGGCAATTTTATCCGACATATTCATATGCTTTGCTCGTATAGTTCGTGCGGTGCTATATCCTGTCCGTCTTCCCATTCTATACCGCGTCCACCGCCTGTAATATGAACGGTTTTAAAATATGATTCATCTTTAAGCAATCCGAACCATGAGCCCTCAATATACGGTGAAACATCAAATATTTTTGTCTCATTGGTGTCATATTTCAGCTGCAGCTTATAATCAGACATTGGAGTAACATTAAGAATCCTAGGCATAAATTCTCCCTCCTATTTTAACGGATCGATACGAAAATGTCGCTTTACCGCTTAACGATTTCATTATATCTCCCGCACAAAAATAAGTCAACCAAAAGCAGTTAAATCCCTTTTATAATCAATTTTTTCATAACCTTAAATGCCGTTTCCTCCTCACTGAAATCAGCCGCTTTTATCATTTGAATTTTACGGCTGTTGGTGATATATTATCAGGCGTTTTGAGATAAAAGAAATGAGGAATAGGAAAAATACCGCATTGCTCAAAATTTTCAAATACTTATTTTAAAAATGTCCGCCTGTCTGACAGACGGACATATGTTTATTTACGGGGCAGATTTTTCTTTTCTGATTATTTGACCTTTTTCGTCTGTATGATAATACCAAACCGGTTTCCCTTTGAGTTCCTTCCCGGCGTCTGCTATGTATCGCCTCAAAGCTTCTTTATTTGTAATTATATAGCATTCGCCTTCCACGGTAAAAGAACCGTTAAAATTATCTTTTACATAAAAGAACCTTTCACCATTATTACCGTACAGAGGCAATAAAAGAAACCAGAACTCTCCGCCTACTTTCTCATCATAATCATAAGCAAGATAATACCCCCGTTTTGTTATATAGCTTTTACAACTCATTGTTCCGCTTCCCATTTTAATCTCCTCATTTGCAATTATTAAATAAATATCTGCGGAATTTTGAATAATTCGGAATATTTCCGGATCAGTTCATCCGGAAGACTTGAAAATTCGGAACTGTCCGGCGCAGCGTAGCAGATAAAGAAATCTCCGGCGATTATATCCGCGATTTCTCCGTTTTTATCATAGACAGCCCGGTTAAGCGGCAGCCCGTCGACTTTGCCGTTGTCGTTCAGAATTATTACCGAACCGTCATTAAAGGGCATAAAACTGCTTATTGTGCCGCCTACCAGCCTTTGCATTTCGCTGAGCGTATGCCTTATTTCTATTACCTGCGGCTTTTTTCCTGCCTGTATGTATAACACTTTCATCATTTCACTCATGGTTTTATCTCCATTTTATCTGTTCGCATTTTTACGATTTTCCCCCTAAAACCTCAAGCGCTATTTCTTCCTCTGAAAGCTTGCTTGTGCGGTAGATCTTATCGCAGAACGGTATAAGGCTTTCCCCGCAGTCCGAGTTTCTATCAAGCAGTATTCCGGTGACCGTTACACGGGATTTGAGTTTTTGTTCGCGGAACTTTTCCGAAAACTCATCAGAGACCCTGCACTGACCGTCGGTTATAATAACCGCGTCCGCCTTTTCAAAGCCGTTCTGCAGAAGGGATAAAGCCTCATTCAGCGGCGCTTCAAAGTCAGTGCCGCCGCCGAAAAAATGCTCCGCCGCCGCTAATATATCGGACATCTGAAATTTCCCCTTTTCAAATACCTCGGTCTTTACATTTTCCCTGTTCGCGAAATGGATAAGCGCGTATTTTTTGCCGTTGTGCAGTGCTATGTCCATAAGCGCAAAAGCAAAAGCCTTTATCCACGGCGCTATACCGCTTGTACTGCCGCTTTCGTCTATCATAACTATCATATCGCCGTCGCACTTTACGGCGCGGCCGCGCCTGCGGTACTGCTTTAAATGTCCGGCATAATATTTGCGTATAAAAAGCGTTTCGGTCTGCGGCATACCGAGCAGCGACAGCTCTGACGAAAGGCAGTTGTTTATACTTCTGCCCTCCGTTATATCGTACTTCTCTCCGAGTCCGTAGGAAAAGCTGTTTTTGCGCTTGTCGGCGAGCATTTCACGGTATCTGCCGAGGATATAGGCTATCTGCTTTAAGGTCTCGTTTCTTCTTACCCTGTCAAGCAGCTCCCTGTTTGCTTCGTTCGCCCTGCCTCCAGCTTCCGCGTCTCCGAAAGCACGCAGGACAGACAAAGTTTTATTCGCCGCGTCAAGCGCTTTTTCAGCCGCACGGTTTATATTTTCCGAGATTTCCTCAGCGGTCATTATGCCCTGCTCTTTCAGTTTCCCCTTAAGGTCTTTTATCTGCTTCTGCTTTTTAAAAATACGGTTAATTAAAAACAGCCTTTTGTCCGGATTTTTCTCACTGTCCGCTTTAGCTGTAAGTCTTTTTGTTTGGGATTTGAGCACAGAAATAATTTCAGCCGTCTCCGCCGTTTTGCTGAGCTCCGGCGTCTCCACCATTCTTCCGGTCATTACTGTTAAGTTAAGCATAATTTTTCTCCCTAGATCGGAGGAGCACACGTCTG
>CALWJW010000083.1 GCA_944381095.1 uncultured Clostridia bacterium
GACTTTTGGAGATCCTGCTCTGCCTTTTTTCGGTTTGCCCTGTCTGCGTCGTTCTGGCGCTTAAAGGCTCTTTCAAGCAGCTCTTCGTCGGGAGAATTATTAAGCGCGTCAAACAGCTTTTTCAAAAACTCGGTTACAATAGCGTCAACCTGGTCAGCACGGTATGTTGTTGCGCCGTCGCATTCACAAAGCTTTCTGCTCTTATGGTAACAGGAATATTTTATAATATTGGTAATATGCACCGAGCCATCCCTGCGCTCATATTTGTCCTGATAACAGATAGTAGTAAGCCTGTGCCCGCAGTGTGCGCAGAAAATATTGCCGGATAACATAGCCTTGCCTTTGGTATTCATTGCTATCTGACGTTTTTCCTCATCCTTTCGGCTTCTTTGGTTCAGAATAAACTGCACCGCTTCAAACTCCTCACTATCTATAATGTGAAGCTCGGGAATGTACGGAGATACCGCATCGCCCGACACAAGATAACCGGTATATATTCTGTTGCGAAGGATTCTCAGAATTGTCGTGCTTTGAAATTTACTGCCCTTGTGTGTTTTTACTCTACCGTCGTTAAGAATTTGAGCGATACGGTAAGAGCCGTAGCCTTCGCAGCGAACCTTGCTGAATATCATACGGACAATTTCGGCTTCGCCCTCTTCTATTTGAAGATTGTTTATCTCATAGCCCTTGCGGTTCTTTTTGCCTGTGCCTACAAGCTTGTAACCGAAGGGTACGGGACCGCCGGTATATACCCCGTCCAATGTAAGCTGGTGCATACGGGTTTTAATTCTCATAGAGGTTTTTTCGCTCTCGCCGGATGCCTGCCAGAATCTGATGTAGTTAGTAAGCTTGTCCACATGGCTGTCAAAGCGCTGCTCACCCTCCCGGGCGCTCCATACTTCTATTCCGTGTTTTACAAACCATTCGACTACAAACGGCGTTTCATCGTCTATCCTGCCTATTCGGTCAAACATAAAGACCAGCAGAATATTAAACTCCTCTCTGAGCGCCGCCTCCTTTAAATCCTGTATCGCGTCGCGGTTCTTAGCGGAAACCTTAAAGCCCGATACGCCTTTTTCTTCAAATTCCTTTACAATAACCCAGCCGTGACTGTCCGCAAATTCGCGGCACGCCTGTTTTTGCATTGGTATATCGTCCTTTACTCCGCCGTAATCCATCACCTTAGAAACCTGTTTTTTTGTTGAAACCCTGTATAAACAATATACTCTTTTCATGTGACTTCCCTCTTTGTATGTACTATACGAAATCACCTGAACAACTTTATTCGGTTTTCAAGGTACACAAAATCCGAATTGGATTTTGGGCGGGAAGTATAGCACACAAATTTTACTTTGTCAAATTTGACTTTCCAGACTAAGTATCTCCGCTTCCATACGTGCCTTGTAAATGCCCAGTAAAAGTGAAATAATGTTACTTCTTACATCTTTTTCGTTTTCCTCTGAGAATGATACGGTTATCTCAATATTTCCGAACTGCATTTTTATTATAGGACTGTACGCTGTTTTCATAATTTCACACTTCTTTTACAGTAGTAAAAATCGTTTACCCTTATTACAAATACCCTAATCAACTGTGCGGAGATTTCAGCCCCTCCGCCGGGACATACTGCAACGGTCTGACAAAACCGCTTACCGTCCAAGCCCACGGAAAGTGTCTTTTTGCATCATCGCGAACACCGGAAGTCACCTAGTGCACTTTTACGCCATAAAAACGTCGCTCCGCATATGTTTTGCAGTATGCTTTCTATAATGCCTCAAGGCATGTTTGTCAAGGTTCTTATATAACACAGAACAAATCTGTTGTTACCGCAATGATTTTTTGTATCAAAATACTTCAAAAAGGCATTTCCTTAAAATATTAATGTAAATCAAAACATTATTTTAATTTCTATTAGAGGTCAATTGAATTGAAATGCTTGCGGCACCTCTCTAAACCAGATTTTCCGAAAATATTGACCTTAATTTAATAAGTGATACAAAGCCAAGCGAAAGTCAGCGCAAAAAGCTTAAAGCAGATATTATTTCTACCTCAAACCAATTCGATTATCCGTTTTAAACCGTGACGATTTGCGCAGCCACCGCGATTTTAACCGTTATTATTATAAGCAGAATGATTACTATTGTGAGCAGAAATATTTAACTGTTTTATACCTTGCCGAATAATTTATCAAAAAAATAAATGTTCATAAGAGGCTTTTCTTGCGCCTTATATATACATAGTCTTAATATATTATGAAAACCCTCCCCCCTAAATAAAAAAATAACAGCAATTATTAAAAAATAATCGCTGTCGCTTTTTGTATCTAGGGTAATATTTCGGATTGTCCCGGGAATCACTTAGGAATATGCAGTTTTACATATGCTCCAACCACAACTTTTTCGATAGCACCTGATTTTATCATATTATCTACCGTAAGTGACAGCTTTGCGGTGATCCCCTTATAACCCATTGCCTTAGCCAACTCATTTAATGACATCTTTTTATTGCTTAATGCATTTATGATTCTTTGGCGATACTCCAAATCCTTTGGATTGTTTTCTTTTTCCGGCAAAAAATACGGGTGAACAGAAAGTGTCACCGTCAGATAATTTCTGCCATCGTCCATTTCGAATTCCGGATATGCCGATCCGTTATCGCGCAGTGCATTAAGCACTGTCGGATAACCGGTATTGCGTCCCTCAATAAGATGAAGTTCCTTTAAAAAATCTCCTATTCGCCTGTTTCGGTATATAGGCGAAGTTATATCATATTCCGAAATCTTTTTATCCGAAATACTTCTGTCAAATCCCGGAAAACTCGTTATTGAAATACTCTGCGGAGTAATTCTCACAGTAATAGGCTCATTTATCTGATATGAACGATGATAAACGGCATTGGAAAGTAATTCTTCAACCGCCGCATATGGGTAATTATATATTTTTACAGACTCGGCTTTATTGGCGTCTTTAACTATTGCCTCTTTCAAAATATAGTTTTTAATGTATGCCAAAGCGTCCTTTAGCTGCCTTTGTATCGGTCCTGTAAATACCTTTTCCACCATATTAGAGCCGGTCGGGTCAGGAATATCAACAACCTCAATCCGCGCATAACGGAAGTACCGTTCGGGCTGCTCCGAAAACATTAATATTCCGACATTCAGCGGTTTAATATTTTCAACCGGACCGGATATGAGCTGCATATCTCTTGCAATTTTCAATGCGTCTTCTTTAAGCGATATTTCATACAGACTGCTGCCTATCTCCTTCAGATGCTGACGCATAAGACCAATATCTAAATCTGACACATCCGCCGCAAGGTTCGCACGGTCATCAAACGGAATATCTGATGAAACATAAAACAATTGCTTTTCTTCTTCCGAAGAGGCAACAATTGTGCTGCTGAATTTCCTGATATAATAAAGCTTATTGGATTTTTCAGTAAACACATCCTTTGACGCTTTATACGGTCTCCCGTATCCGCCTGTAATCCAAATAACAATAATATATGCACCCTGAAACAAAACCGGTTCGACCACCGGATTATATAGCGGCTCAATACAATGGCAAAATCCTGTAAGCTCCTTTAAAATTCCGTCTATTCTCTCGCGCTTTATTCCTTTAAGAGGAAATACAGGACTTCCGTTTTCTTCCTCTACACCGATAATGATATATCCTCCTCCGACATTATCTATATCATTTGCAAAGGCGCATATACTGTGGATTATCGGGTTAGGATTCCAGTCACTCTTAAATTCTATGCGTGTTGATTCAACAACTCTCTGATTTATTAAATCATCTATATTGATTGGAATAGCCATACCTTCACCTCCGTAAGTTTCCTTACTGCCATTATAGCGCGGAGTTCCCGTTATGTCAATACTTTCGACAAAATAGCATCGAAACTTTCGATATTATAAGCCTCTAAAGTATCGAAAGTCCTTTGAAGCATAATTTTTTATACTTCATTCTTAATGAGAAAATCATCCTCTGCATCCAAACGGTAAAACTGCCTTGAAGCCATCTCTAAATTTCATCATGAATTTTAAGAGCTGCATTTTTTTAATTCTACTATCTAAAATTTTCATTAGTATTACTATATGTATATTTATTTACTCAATTTATTCCGCTTTTATTTGGATTTCAAAATTATCAAGAGGATCTATATGCCTTTTTATATTTTCTCTTAAATTCGGCAAACATTCAACAACACTTAAATTAAGCAGCTGCATTAAATCTCTATCCAAATATTTTACTTCAATTTCTTCTTCCGAATCGGTTATTGTCAATTCTGATATTTTAATAATATATCCGCTGTAAAAGTCTACGACTATTTCAGATATATCCTCGCCGTTTAAAAATTCCAATATGATATCGGCAGACAGCAAATACTTTTTTGCCGCATTTCTATAATTCATCAGGCTTCATCCTCTCAGCAAGCGCTAATAAGGCATTCTTTTTATGTTTATAAACTTTGTTTTCCCGTATACCCATTTGACGGGCTATTTCTTCCATTGGTATTCCGAGTACCACATTCTTTAATAAGACCTCTCTCTGCTTCTCCGTAAGCCTCATTATCTCTCTGAAAACCGTTTCAGACTCAAACTCAATAATGTAATCGTCTACCTGTATTTTTTCGTATATGTATCTGTCACTCTCTGCATCTACTAATGTTAACAAACCGTCGTTCCGCTTCTTTAAGAGATCTGTATATTTTCGTTCATTAGACAACTCTTTAATATAATCTATCTTTGTATATTTAAGAGTCTGTTTTATATAGGCGTCTACATATCTTAAAACTTTTTCATCTATATCTTCCGCTGTATATTTTCCGTTTTTCATGACTTTTCTCCTAAACTTCCGTTTATTACTAAGTCTGAAAAGGAAAATATTTCCTCCCCTCTTTTAACAAAAAAGCACACAAAGAAAGATCCTCACCATCTATGTGTACTATAAATCATTACAGCAAAATCTTTAATTACACAAGAGATCGGTATTGTATAATTTCACGATTTTATTTTAATGCATAATACATTATTTAAAAACCCTTTATCAGCCTGTTACCGTTTTAATTATTTTACTTAACAGGATTAAATCAAAATTTTCAAATTCAGCCGCTTTAATTTTACAGCCCGTAAAGGTATAAAGCCAGACGGACGCGGCGGCATATCTTCCGTAATCCAACGAAAGATGAAAACCGTCCCTGTTTAAAGACAGACCGCCGTTTTTATAATCAAATTCCAGCAAGGTCTCCCTCAGCCTTTGTATAATTCTTCCCGTGGGAATTATTTCAGCGCTGATTAGTTTTGAAGCCATCTCGCTCGCGTCCTCAATACGGCGGTACATTTCTTTCTGGTCGCGGTTATAATCTGCAAACGCCGCATGGACAGAATCTGTTTCGTACGCCTAGGTCTGATGAAAATAAAGCTTCGCCTGCGGTTGCTTTTCTCTCGCAAAGGCGGCAATGTCAGCAAAATACGGCAGATAGCTCTGAGGTCTGCCGCTCAGACCGCTTGCCTGCTGCAAGGTTATGATATCGTATTTATCTCTGCTTAACGCATCGTTTACAGAAATCTTTCCCATGCTTCCCTCACCGTTGGGCTCAAAATCGTAATCCGCTTTATTGCCCGCGGTATTATTCCGGTGCGTTTCAAGCGAACAGCCGCCGATAAAAAGATTTACACAATCCAAATCTATTCCGTTCTGCTCCGCGAGCTTTTTCAGCCATCTCTGGGCGTCCTGCGAAAAACTGTTGCCCATCGATATAATCTTCATTTGCGGTATTTTCATCTCCATAAATATTTTATTAACTAAGGCAGTCTCGGTTTAGACACATAAATCTGAACTGCCGCCTTACCCGAAACAGAGCCCGTGTTTTTGACACTGATTGAAACATCTATGCTTTCCTCGGTACACTCAAATTTAACAGATTCATATTCATATGAAGTGTACGACAAACCGAATCCGAAATGAAAAGCAGTTTTTTTACCAAAGAATGTGTGATATCTGTAGCCAACAAGAATATTTGCTGTGTTATTTACTCTCCGCAATGAAAAATGTTATCTGCTGACTTTTCCTCTTTTTCACACTTCCCTTTAGTCCATACGCATAAGGTTGATACCGTCATATAAGCTTTACCGCCAAGGAAATCGTTAATGTCTTCCCACACTTTAAAAGGCATATTATAATTTTAAACGAGAAATGTGAATAATCAAAACCGCACTTCGATAAAAATTCGCGAGACATAAGTGTGGCTCCCATTTGATTTGGATGAACCCTATCCCACGCAATGCAGGAAGAATGATGGATTTTAAGGAAGCGTTCATACAAGTCTTAAAAATCAACAAAAACGCATCTATGTTTTTCGGCAAGCAACCGACATATTTCAACAAATTCATCCATGCACTTACGCATCATATCCTCTAGGTTATCAGCTTTCGCATATCATCATAATCGGGCAATGTGCCGAGTATAATAACCGTACCCTCGCCCGCAAGGTCAATCGCACAGTCGTTTAGAACAAAGGTATTGTTTAAATCGATATTGATAGCTCAAAAAAGTTCTTGTTCATATCTATTGTTCAGTTGAAGGAAAAAACATTTATGAGTTTTGGCTGAGCTCCTGTTATCGGATCAAAATCCATAACCATAACATCTTTCATATATTCATTCCAACGATCGACTACTGCGCTTTCGCTTTGAACCTTTGCGGCATAAGCAGCACCATTTTCACATTCATAATAGCCGAAGAGCTCGTTACCGACATTCCAAATGGTATAATTTTTTATACCCGCACTGTTTAAAACTTCAAACATTTCAGGCCATATTTCATTGTGACGTTTTATGTACTCATCTATTTTGCCTTCTATTACCGTTGCTTTCCAAGCGTATTTTTCCATATTAATCTCCATTCTGCCGCTAAAGCGAAAGCACAAATAGGTTATCAAATCTCCGTTAGCGGCTGTTGGAGATTAATTCCGGCGACTACCGTTCACATTCATCGCTTGATAAATTCAGAAAGCATTTTTCGTCTGTTATCGGCAACTCATATATTCTTCACACAAAAGATGTAATGATAAAAGACGGAATTATTCATCTGCCGCTTTATATGGCGAAGTTTTTGTAATTTCTGCACAGTATGCCGTTATACTAAACCCTGTAGGTAGTGTTGGAGTTTTGCTGTATTTCGGCTATTAGTATACCCTTGCCTATCGCGTTTAGCGCTTCCGACTTTATAAAAACACAACTTTATTTTTAGGGTCAGCAGGCAATGACATTTTAATAAAACAGCGAATGAGTGCGGTGAAATGTCGCCCCTTTTTCAATTGCGGTTATTCCTTACTTTTTGGAAATATTGTTGTCAGAGCCAAGCATATGAAGTATACCTGTCCATGGTTCGAAGCAAGTATATGATCCTTTTCACTGGTATTAACACAATCTTTTTCTTTCTGAACAGATTTTGCTTTGCCGAAGATATACGCCTCAATCGCCTTTTTAAAGTTCTCATAACGGGATGGCATATTGTGAAAATCCGGCATTACCTCGTTAAGCTTTTCAACGAGAAAAGTGGCAAGCAGATTTTCGAAATTACCGAAGGCATAACCTCAATTGTAAAAAACTCGGGCTTTCCGATTTTTCGTGACAGACCGCGTCTTCAATAAAAACATAGCTTATCCAACTAATTCCTTTTTCGTCGGTACAATAATTTTCACCCTCAATGGTCGGAACAAGATTTAAGGGTTCCCTTAAAATATCTCCACCGCGCTTTGTTATTTTATCTTTCAAAAACGCCATGACATTCTCTATATTTTCCATTAAAGCAACGGTATTGGAGAAAATATTATTATTGATTCGCTGTAAATTATATCAAGAAATTATTTCTCCGGTTTACACTCAACCTTGTAGGTGCTGTTTATATGACCGTTTCCGTAAAATTTGCAGGAATACTGCTCGCCGCAATTATTACAAGTATAGGTTCTTTCATTGCCTCTTTTAAAATATTTATAATCTTTCTTTAATTGCGTTATTAGTTCTTTCTCTTAAATTTAAGATATACTTTTCTTTTCGCGGGTATTCACTGAACGTAATCTCAAAGTCGCAGTCTTCTTCAATCAACTTAATAACATATTCTCTGCCGTAAAGGCTTTCGCAAAGTTCTAATGCCCGCATATCCTGAAGAGCGTCATGAAAAACAGCAAGGCGCAAAGATTCATATGCTGTTCCGTCAGGAGCGGGATAGACCGAAAAGGTATCACCTGACGGCGTAAAATAATCTCCGTCCGTGCTGACATAAGGATTGACCGTCGTATAGGAAAACTGACTGTTATAATAGTTATAGCCCCAATGCAAAAATCCTTTAATTCCGTATTTATAAAGCTGAACGCCTATTATACGGTTTCTGTAAGACGGCATTGAAATAAATCTGTTCGCAACCTTATCGTGCTGACAGCAGCAATAATACGTCCACAAATCAGGAACATTATTTTGAATAAACGGCTCTATATGGTCGGTAGCAGGAATAGGATTAGACAGTGCACCGCTCTCATAAAATTCATAATTTGAAAGAGCGTCGATTATTTTACAGCCTTTAAGCAGCGGGGCGACAATATCCCTTGCCGCCTTATATGACGGAAGCTGTTCGAGTGTCGGCTCGTCGGAAATATGGAATACACATTTTTTATCAACACCCTGTTCTTTTAAAAACGCCAGCAATCGGGGAATGAAAATCCGCAAGAAATCCGAATATTCTTTTTCGCACGCCTTGGTCTCCCAGCCAAAAATCTTTTTCTCCACTCCGTCAACATCTGCTATTATTTTTGGCGCATGAGTTGCTCCCCACTGTGTGAAAAAGTGGGATATTTCAAAATATTCAATTCCGACTTTGTGACAGAGGATTATCCACCTTTTAAGCTTATCAAAATTAAAGCTGTATTCTCCGCTGCTCACGGTAATATCTACAAGCTGAGTAGTAGTTCGCTCTCCGCCGACATATGTATCCAATGGTGGTGTAAAAACAGGTGTTAAAATCATATTTATACCGTTCTTAACTGCCGTTTTCATATAGTTTTCGATTATTTCCCAGTGTCTCTCATCAAAGGCCCTTGTGCCGTAATAATCCATAAGGCAGTCACAGTAAAACCACTGGGTGTAAATCAAATCCTGTTTAGGTAACACGCAGTCAATAATTTCCAAATTAAAAGCGACGATTGAAATTATGTTTTTATTGCTAAAATCCGAAAAAATAAACTCTATCGGATATATTCCCGCTCTTCCTATTCCCTTTGTATCCACTTCAATAAAAAGCGACTCAAGATTATTGTTAAGCAAAAGTCTGTTATGACTGTTTATTGGAGTGAGCAAATCGGGATAAAGCCCAGGTGATGTGCGGAGATAGTCCTCATTTTTCGCTGTCCTGTAAGCAGGAAACTTGACCGGAACATGCTCTACCCTTCTAAACGTAATATGCTCCGCAATTTCCGATTTGACGGTTAACAGCACAGGTTTGGCAGACTCGCATAATTTTTCGTCAATATAACAAATACCGAAATGGAACAACTCTTCCTTTAAGCAGGAACCTCTGTTATATTCCTCTTTTGAATCAATATCGTCATCAAGAAAGCATTTTTCAAGTGCCGAAATCAGCTTTACCTTCATTATATTAGCCCTCTATTTTAATAATATTTTTATCAAGAAAACGAACGCTTTAATCGGTACGCTTACCGATAGAAGCGGGTCTTTCTCCACTGAAAAC
>CALWJW010000084.1 GCA_944381095.1 uncultured Clostridia bacterium
TGACCCATAAAATCGAGATTTTAACTCGATTTTATATAATTGCATTTGCTAATGCAATTATTCAGTAGACATTATTTTAATTGAAAAATATCACATATAAATATTTCAGAAGGCGGATATTTTAATATGGCATTAACGCTTATGTATATTACAAATGATCCTGCTGTTGCGTTGATTGCGGAGAAAAACGGTGTGGACAGGATTTGGGTCGACCTTGAGACAATAGGCAAGGAAGAACGTCAAAAGAACCTTAATTCCGTTAAATCAAAGCACTCTTTAGAAGATGCCGCGGCTTTATCCGGCGTGCTTACAAAATCCGAACTAATGGTGAGAATCAATCCGTGGTTTGAAGGCTCGGCAGAAGAAATTGAAAAAGTGATATCCGC
Organism: uncultured Clostridia bacterium; assembly: GCA_944381095.1. Lineage (GTDB taxonomy): Bacteria > Bacillota > Clostridia > Oscillospirales > CAG-272 > SIG673. The sequence goes on from CALWJW010000084.1 coordinate 387, forward strand.
GGGAGCCGGCAGAATTATGCTGCCGATGTGGAAAAGTGCCGATGAGGCAGACCGCTTTTTAAAGGCTGTCAACCGCAGGGTTCATACAACTTTACTGCTTGAAACCCGTGAGGCTGCGGAATGTGTTGACGAGGTTCTTAAAAACCCTCTTTTAGATGAAATACATATAGGCCTTAACGACCTGCATTTAAGCTACGGGCTTACGTTTATGTTTGAGCTTCTCTCAAACGGAACGGTGGAAAAGCTCTGCAAAAAAATGAACATGGCAGGAATAAAGTTCGGATTCGGCGGCATATCGCATTTGGGTGACGGATTGGTTCCGGCTGAAAAAATAATTTTAGAGCATTACCGGCTCGGTTCATCTGTCGCGATTCTGTCAAGAGGATTTTGTAATATTTTAAAAACAAAATCAATACAAGAGTTTGAAATGATATTTGAAAAAAATATGAAAGAGCTTCGTGAATACGAATCAGCCGCAGCCGGGTATTCTTACGGGCGGCTTTTGGAAAATAAAGCTGATGTAGCCGAGATGATAAACGAGATTGTAATTAATATTAAGGAGAAAGCATAATATGTATTTTGCGGTACGCAGAGTAGTGGATACGCTTATTTCTTTACTGGCGCTTATTGTTTTGTCACCGATTCTGCTTATTATTGCGATTGCTGTTAAGCTTGATTCAGACGGCGGCGTTGTTTTTACACAGATGCGAATCGGAAAAGGCGGAAAGCCTTACAAAATGTACAAATTCAGGACTATGGTTCCGAATGCGCAGAATATGGGAAGCGGAGTATACAGTTTTAATGACGACCCGAGGGTTACAAGGGTCGGAAAATTTTTAAGAAAAACATCGCTTGACGAGCTGCTGCAGCTATGGAATGTTGTAAAGGGCGATATGGCAATAGTAGGTCCACGATCGCCGGTTGTCGGCCATTTCCCCGAATATGATACATTAAGTCCTGATTATAAAAGAAGATTTGATGTTCTTCCGGGAATAACAGGTTTAGCCCAGGTCACCGGACGAAACGAATTGCTTTGGGACGAAAAGGTTAAATACGATAATATATACATAGACAATGTAAAAAAATACGGTCCGCTGTATGATATAAAAATTCTGTTTATGACTGTCGCGCGTGTATTTTCTATGAATGATATTTCAGAATCGGAAGAAACAATGAAACTGAATGAGCAGATGAAAAAAGCGCATAGCTCTGACAGATCAAATGAATTGGAGACAGCAAAAAGGAACTAAGATATGAAAACTGATGTGGCTAACAGATTTATCTGGTTTAAAGGGAAAATTGTAAATGTTAATGACGCGAAAATAAATGTTCTCGCGCCGACAGCTCAATTCGGTCTTAATATATTTGAGGGGATACCCTGCTATTGGAATGACGACGAAAAGCAGTTGTACGCATTCAGATTAGAAGATCATTACGACCGTCTGCTTCGGTCTGCAAGGCTTATTCAAATTGATTGTCCTTACAGCAGAGAGGAACTGAAAAAAGCTTTTATCGATGTTATAAAAATGAATGAATATGATGAAAATATATCTGTACGGCAAACTTTGTTTGTTGACGGTTTCGGCTCATGGGGCTCATCAGAACCGGCGGATATGTTTGTCGCGCCTGTTCCGAGGGGAAGAATAAGCAAAGAATATAATAAAAAAGCACTTAACTGCTCTGTTGCGTCATGGCAGAGAATATCCGAAAACACACTTTCCCCAAGGATCAAATGCGGTGCGAATTATATTAACAGCCGGGCCGGACAGAGGGAGGCTCTGCGCAACGGCTATGACACTTGTATATTTCTTAATCAGGCAGGGAAGGTTTCAGAGGGTCCGGGTTCCTGCCTTTTTATCATATCCGGCGGAACTCTGATTACGCCGCTGCTGACAGACAGTGTGCTTGAAAGCATAACCCGCGATACAGTAATAAAGCTGGCTTGTGACCTTAATATTCCGGTCAGTGAGAGATCTATTGACAGAACAGAATTATATACATGTGACGAGGCTTTTTTATGCGGCTCTGCTATGGAAATCACAGCTATATCATCTGTTGACAAATATATTATAGGAAACGGCGGCACAGGAAAAATCACCGATCTGCTCCATAAAGAATATTTAAAGGCGGCTATTGGTCAGAATAAAAAACATTCGGACTGGGTCACCGCAGTATATGATAAGTAGGCTATATTAAATGAATATTACTTTTATTACAGGACATTTATGCAAAGAACGTCACGCGCTTCTTAACGAACTTGCGCTTGATTTAGGAAAAAACGGAGCCAAAGTCACTGTGCTTACCGGATTTCCTTCAAGAAGAATTTCTGACGAGGTAAGACAGTATTATTTAAATCATCCGACAGAACAGATTTCAGAGAATGTCACGGTAAGGCGCATAGGCTCAAGAAAAGGTGAAGGAACCGGTCTGTTTGACCGTATGTTAAAGTATCTTTTTTTAACTTACAGTCTTTATAAAGAAGCAAAAAAGACAAAAACCGATGTATACTATATATACAGCTCTCCCCCGTTTCTCGGCTGGATGGGTATGCTTCTTGCAAAAAAAGCGCCGACGCTGTATAACGCGCAGGATCTTTTTCCGGACACATTGGTCAGAATAAAAAATTACAGCGGTAAAAATCCGCTTATAGCCTTTTTGCGTTTTATGGAAAAGAAGGTATACAAAAAAAACACAAGAATTGTCACCATATCAAACGAAATGAAGCAGACAATAGCCGAGTGCGGGTGCGATCCTGATAAAATAGACGTTGTTTACAACTGGGCAGATACCGAAAATCTCCACCATACAGACAGAAGCGAAAACAAGCTGATGGACGAGCTTGGCATAGACAAGAATAGGTTTATAGTATCGTACGCCGGAGATATAGGTCTTTTTCAGGGCTGGCAATGCATTGTCGAAGCCGCAAAAAAGGTTTATGCCGTTAATAAATCCATACATTTTGATATTATAGGGAGCGGCTCGTACAAAGAAAATCTGGAACAGCAGATAAAGCAGGAAAACATAGCCAACATATCGCTTTATCCGTTGCAGCCTGCTTCAAGACTTTCCGAAATATACAGTATAGGAGATCTTGAATTGGTTGCCATAGAGCCGGGACTTTCAAAAATGGCTTTGCCTTCCAAAACATTTGTTATTATGGCTGCCGGCTCTCCCCTGCTTTCACTTGTAGACCAAAGCAGCGATATAGCCAATATTATAAAATCTGAAAATTTAGGGTATACAATGGAGCACGGCGACAGCGACGGTTTGGCGGCTCTTATATTAAAGGCTTATGACGAAAGGGCGGAGCTTTTGGAAAAAGGCAGAAACGCAAGGAAGTTTGCAGAGCAGAATACGGCAAGATCCGTACAGACTTATAAATACTTTAAAATTTTAAGTGAAATGGTCGGGAAATAAAATATATGGGGTACAGAATTGAAGCAATAGAATGGAACAAATGCGAACAAACAGCCGACAGTTTTTATAAAGATAATAAATACCTTACCCCTTATTCAAGATACAGTTTTTTGTCAATTATAAAAAACAGCGCAAATATTCACCGTCTTAAAGAATCGTTCAGATATAAATTCCGCTGTTACGAATTGATAAAAGAAAATTCGGTTATAATGATTATTCCTCTTATGGTAAGTGAGAAAGCTAAGCTTATCCGTCTGGCAGGGGATTTTTCCTCTGTCGGGCATCTTGATTTTTTATATGATAAGGATATTTCCGGCAATGACTTTAAGGAAATGCTCGGATTGCTGGGCAAGATTTATCCGCAGTATACACTTAAGCTTAACAGGATAAGTGAGTTTTCACTGACTTTCGGTTTTTTGCGGGATATGTATGAATTCACTGAAAAAGACATATGTGTTAAAATCGACCTGACAGACTACGACGAATGGTACAGCGGTCTTAAAAAGAATTGCCGTCAGAATATAAGGACGTCATATAACAGATTAAATACGGATAACAGGAAAATGCAGTTTTACTGCTTTGTAAAACAAAAGCCGGATAAAAAGCTGTGGAATGATAATATAAAGTTATTCGCGAAAAGAATACTGGAGCATACAAGGCTGTCGGGTGTTTTTCAGATTCCGATGTACCTGCTCAAAAAGAGTGAAACCCTGACGCGCGCCTTATACTGTGATAATGATATATTTTTTTCGTCCGTATATATAGAAAATACTCTTGCGGCTTCCTGCAACGGTGTTATTGCAAATGACGGAAGGGCAATTATAACGCGTCTGTCCATAAATACCGCAATGGCAAGGTACAGTCCCGGGGGACTGCTTATAAATGAAGTGATTAAGGAATGCTGTGCCAAGTATCCTTTTATAAAGTCCATTGATTTGTCACGCGGCGATGAGCCGTATAAATATACGTACGGCGGCACTGAGCATTTTAATTATTCTTATGAGATAAAGTTATGATACAGAGGACTTTATATGAAAGTTTTACAGATAAATTCAGTTTGCGGGATTCGCAGTACCGGCAGGATCTGCACGGATATAGCGGATGTTCTGAAATCCGAAGGAAATGAATGTATAATAGCCTACGGCAGAGAGCCGGCGCCTGAAAAATATAATCAGGATTCGGTAAGGACCGACAGCGAAATCGGCGTAAAGATACACGCGGCGGAATCAAGGATTTTTGACAATTCGGGTTTTGTGAGAAAAAACGCATCTGAAAAATTTATCGAATGGGTAAAAGAATATGACCCCGATATAATTCATCTTCACAATATTCACGGTTATTATATAAATGCCGAAGTACTGTTTGAGTATCTCAAAAAAGCCGGAAAGCCGGTCATATGGACATTGCATGACTGCTGGGCATTCACCGGTCATTGCACCCATTTTGAGAGGGCAGGCTGCGATAAATGGAAAACCGGATGCGGCAAATGCCCGCAGAAAAGGAAATATCCGGCAAGCTATGTTTTTGACGCCAGCGCGAGAAATTCAGCGCTTAAAAAAAGAATTTTTTCCGGTGTGCCGGATACCGTGCTGGTCACACCTTCGCAGTGGCTGGCTGATTATGTACAGGAGTCGTTTTTGTCAAGCTACCCCGTGAAAGTAATTCATAACGGCATAGATATTGATACATTTAAATATACAGACAGCGGTTTCAGAGAAAAATATCATCTTAAAGATAAAAAGATTTTGCTCGGAGTTTCAAGCTCGTGGGGCAAAAGCAAAGGTTTCTATGATTTTTTAAGGCTTCAGGAAAAGCTGAACGAAAATTATCAGATTGTGCTGGTAGGTCTGAATGATCGGCAATACAAAGAGCTGCCGCAGGGAATAATCGGTATAAAAAGGACTGACAGTGTGACCGAGCTCGCCGGAATTTATTCAGCCGCAGACGTATTTGTCAATCCGACTTACGCGGATAATTATCCTACCGTAAATCTTGAGGCTCAGGCGTGCGGCACGCCGGCAATAACATATAAAACAGGCGGAAGCGTGGAAAGCGTGCCAGAAAATCAGATAATAAAACAGGGCGATATTGACGGTTTGGCTGATAAGATCCGTGACATATGCGAAAACGGTAATTTCAAAATTACCGACCGTAATTCTTTTGACAAGAGAATTACTTTCAAAAAGTATTGTGAGCTTTACAAATCTATGATTTAGGAGAGATCTGCGTGAAAAATATATTGATTATATGTCAGTGCGCTACAAATAAAGGCGACCGCGCCATTGCAGAATATCTCATTTCAAAAATCAGTAATGAAAATACGTCGGTGACTCTTTCAACCACAGATCCGTCACTCTGGAGCGGCCGTACGGATATAAATGTTATAGGAACCGGGTACAGATCATTGTTCAAACCGAGCCGCTCAAAGTTTATACAGAAAGCGTGCCACGAAATAACTTCATTGTTTTACAGTCTGTTTGTTTATCCGGAACTTATCAAACCAAACAGCAAAAAGTATTTTTGCAGAAAAATTTCCGGTGAATTTATTTCAAAATTAAAAGAAGCGGATACGGTTATTGTAACCGGCGGTCATCATATTACCAGCATAAGAAATAAAAATGCTTTGTTTGCAATTACTTATGATATAGGTCTTGCCGCCGTGTACAGCAGGCGGTATATATTATGGTCGCAGACAATAGGGCCGCTGGAATTTACAGACAATTTAGCGAAAACTTTTTTTGCCGATGTTATAAAAAAAGCCGAGTATGTTTTTATCCGTGATGAGAACAGTAAAAACTGTCTGAAAAATTTAATCGGTTCAGGCTACAATAATATAAAAAAGACCTATGATTCGGTATTCGGCTTCGGCTCATACGATTATACGCCTTGGGAGCAAAGAAAAAACAAGGTTGGTATTTCTATATTCAACGGTCTTAAAAAGGCGTTTGACACCTATCCGGCAATTGCGAAATTACTTGATTATTATGCTTTAAACGGTTATGATATCGAATTTTTCAGAATGGAGCATAATGATAAAGAATTACAGGATATAAATCATGTTATAGGTTTAATGACGGTAAAAGCAAACGTGATTATATATCCGTTTGAAACGACAGCCAATGAGCATTTAAAAGAAATTTCCGAGTGCAGATATTTCATAGGATATAAAACTCATTCGGTTATTATGGCGCTTACAACCGCTACGCCGCTTATCGGAATTTGCTACCACTCAAAAACAAGGGATTTTATGGCAGATTACGGGTTATCCGAATATGCGGTTGACGATACTGCTTTGGACACGGAAAATCTTATCAGGCTGGCGGATAAGCTATCCCAGAACGCTGACGAAATACATTTATCAATGAAAAATATTTCGAAGGCGCAGGCGGCGGCAGTCGAAAATGATATAAGGAAAGTAACAGATGAATAACAGATCGGTCTCAACAGAAGTAAATATTACGAAAATATACGCATATCTGCTTTATTTGTATATTATCATCGCTCCGATAATAAATTCGCTGAAAATCTGGTTTTTCGGATACGGCTTGCATATATACGTATGCATATTTATAATAATTTTAACTCTGTTTGTCGAGTTGGCTTTCAAAAATCAGAAAAGCGGCACAAAATATTTCAGCGGTTTAATTCTGATAATGTTTATATTCAGTCTGATTTTCACCGCAAAATTAAGCAAAAACATTGAAACGGGATTGATTTTTAATATTTTAATGTATATTGCATTTTTGCGTATACCTGGTATTATCCCATTGCGCAAAATATATATGTCATTTTATATTTCATCGATAATCGCGGCAATTTATACAGTTATAGCAGGATATACCGAGACTTCGGTTTCACGAACTGCTACAAGCGTAGACGGCAGTATAGCCATTATAGGAATTGCGATTATATTATTTGCGGAGGAATCGTTCCGCAAAAACAATTTTTATAATTCACTCAAATTCGCGTCATTTTTTTCTTGTCTTATCGTAGCATTATTCGGTATGTCACGTGCAAGATTATTTCTTATTGCCGCTTTATTTGCTTTTAAACTTTTTTTGGAAATTGGAAAAGCGTTCAGGACAGGGGGAATAAAGAAAAAACACATATTGCTGATACCTGTAATATGCGTCGCTGCGTTTTTTGCTCTTAGACTTTCTGTGGTACAGGAACTGCTTTCAACAATATTCGAAAGATTTTCAGAAGGCTTTCAAAGTATAGGCAGAACAGAGGAAATTCAAATAGGCTGGAACTGGTTCAAGGACAATGTTTTTTTCGGCTGTGGCTGGGGGACACTCAGTTTTGTGGACTATCACGGAGCTTACTCGCCGTATTATAACCATTGTATGTATGTGGCGCTGTTAACGCGCGGAGGTATTATATTGGCAATACCGTTTTATTTGTCGTTCGCTTCACTGATAAGAGGCGTAATAAAACGTAAAAATATGCTCGCTTTTGTTATATTGGCAGCCTTTCTGGCTTTAGGCTACGGAAATGCCGGATTATTTAATTTCACGATATGCAGCTTTTTAATTCCTTTAATCTGTATTTTGAAAACGGAAAATGATAAAATGAATAACAATATTGCGGAGAATGAAATATGACTATAACCTTTATTTTAAAAGGTACATTAGAGGCTTTGCCTCCTATGCTGCCGCGGCTGATTCTTTTCGCACAAAAAGGAATAAACACAAATTTTATATGCAGCAATATGACCGACTTTAATTCTGAAATGCTTTCTTCAGCCGGAGTAAAGTGCGTGCAAACGCTGCACAATACAAAACTGCTCGGCAGGGAAAGCCGTATTCTGGACTGGACAGGATTCAGGAAAAGGGTTAAAAAGCTTGTTCGCGGTAAGTTCAGAGAATCGGATATGCTGTATCTCTGCTCAGCGGATACAGCGCTGTGCCTCGGTTCGGTTATAAGCGGATATAAGTTTATATTGCAAAGCAACGAATTATATGATAAGCTTCCCATTTACAAAGACGGTTTAAAAAAATATATGCGTAACGCGGAATACACTGTTATGCCGGAGTATTGCAGGGCAAATATATGCTCATATTGGTATGAGCTTAAAAGAATATTCCTTTTATGCAATCAAATGAAAAAAAACGTGAGATAATAGATACCGCTGCCAAAGAAACCGTAAGTAAGCTGGAAGACAGAAAAATTGTTATATATCAGGGTCATATTTCTTCAGGAGACAGAAGCCTTAATATTATCGCAGAGGCTTTAAGTAAAATAAACGATCCTTCTTTCGCTTTTCTTCTTATGGGAAGGGATCATGACGGCTCTTTCGAAAAACTGAAAAAGATTTATCCGGAAACGTATTTTATCCCGTTTGTGCCGGCGCCCGATCATTTAAATGTAACGAGCCATGCT
>CALWJW010000085.1 GCA_944381095.1 uncultured Clostridia bacterium
TGTGCGGTCAAGGCGCGAGCCGTGAATTGCGCGGTGGTGCCTTAATTCAGCATTTTCCTTTACCGTTCTCTTGCTGACACAAAAGACCCCGTACGGTACACTTATCTTATACATCTCCTCATCTTACCAGAAAGGCAGGCTATCAGATGAATTTACAATATAATGATCCCGAAATCCGGGAGTCGGATCCGGCTGACGCCGAAAAGCCCTGCCCGTTTTCCGCAAACACTTCTCTTTTTTCGGAAATCGACAAGGAAAACCCGAATCTTTTCAAAGGAGGTCTCCCCCTTCGCAATGAACCTCCTGCGGCTTACTACGAAAGAATATATTACGAGAAAAGAACACTTGACAGGCTCGCAGATAAAAAGCTATCCGGCTCATCCGGTTTCGTTTCCGCTCTCCTCATTTTGCTTATCGCTCTTATCTACGGCACGGTTTTTCTTGTTAACTTCAATCTTTACCTGTTAAACGACAGCGCTTACTCACTGCTCAATTGGATTTTTTCCCTTGTTCAGTATCTGGTCTTTTTCCCGATCCTGTTTATTGTCGCTAAAATAAATCTGAAAACAAAAATACCTGAATTTTTTACTAAGCCGAAGGTCGGAGCCGGATATATAATCCGCTGGACTATTATATCAATGGCAGCCGTCTATGTCGTATCATTTCTTTTCAGTATTTTTTTTGCTATCGTTGAAGCAATGGGTTTCTACGTGAACAACTCATCCGGAATTACCCCACAGTCAATACCTGAATACATCATTTACATGCTTGTTGTCGTCATTTGTGCTCCCCTCTTTGAAGAAATACTTTTCAGGGGTTATATTATGACTTCGCTTACCAAGTACGGACAGTGGTTTGCAGTCATAACCTCCGGTATACTTTTCGGCCTTTTTCACCTGAATCACCAACAGATGTTCTACGCAGCGGCTTTCGGGATCATTCTAGGATTCGTCGATATTAAGGCTCAGTCTATTCTACCGTCAATTTTCGCTCACTTCTGCGTAAACTCATTCTCATTTATAAGCTCAACTGTTAATTCTTTCATTTCTGCCGAAGATGGCTCCGGAATATCCGGATCTCCTGCCGCTTTGCTCATAAACGGCTTACTGAATGTCTTCATTATAACTGTCATCATAGCCGGAATCGTGCTCGGCATCTTTGAGATCATTGTAAACAGAAGTGAATTCAGACTCCTGAAAGACGACTGTAATATTGGCTTCCGTCATTTGACTGCCTACTTGGCAAATCCTATAACAGTCATCTTTCTCATCTTCTCCGCTCTGCTGATAATCCTTAATTCTTTTGTGCCGTTCTGATCTGAATAATTTCCGGTTTATGACAAAAAAGGCTTGCACTTATCGGACTTCACTCCGACAGAGCAGGCCTTTGTTATACCGTTTTTTATCCGTGTTTTCGGTTCATCTCAGCAGGTTTTTATGTTTTATCTTTCATTTTACTGTTTAATTGTACCTTTCTCCCCGGATTTACGCAATTCAAGATCTTTCAGTACGGTACTGACAATGATATCTGCAGCTCCCGAACTGGCAAAGGAAAGCGATCTTTCAGACATTTTCTTCCATAATTCGTTATCGGTGATTATTTTTGCAAGATATCCGGGCACCTTTTCGGTATCACCCTCTTTTCTTTCGTCAATCAGAAACGCAGCACCTGCTTTGCTGAACGCTTCGGCGTTCTTATACTGGTGATTTCCGGTGACGTTCGGTGAAGGAATCAGCACCGACGGTACACCGGCAGCCGCTATTTCGGCAAGCGTCGTCGCTCCGCTGCGACATATCACGGCGTCCGCCGCTTTCAGAACTGTCGGCATCTCGTATATATACTCGCTTATGCGGATATTGGGGCAGCTGTCAAATTTTCTTCTCCGAACTTCATCGTAAAATTCTTTTGCGGCATTTTTCCCGCATGAGTGAAGATGCAGTACGTCACTTCTTACCGACGTAATTTTTCCCATTACGTCAAGTGCGCATTTATTGACGGTTGCCGCTCCCAGGCTTCCGCCGAAGCTTACCACAAGATATCTGTAATGCCCGTTCAGCCCGAGCTTTTCTCTTGCTTTTTCCCTGTCAGTCTGCTCGAACCCCGACTTTAAAGGAGTACCGCTTAAAATACATCCGGGCGGATTACCCAGTTTTGCGATACAATCCGGAAAACTGACAAATATTCTGTCCGTTCTTTTTTTCAGTCTCCTCACTGCAAGTCCCGGAAAAGCGTTGGACTCGTGCAGTGCAGTATAAATCCCCTTCCGCCTCGCCGCGCTGATAACCGGAAAACAAACATATCCTCCGGTACCTATTACCGCGTCCGGATAGAATTTTTCGATCATTCGTTCGGATGCCTTAACAGCCCGCAAGGTTTTCAGAAGTACCTTTATGTTTGAAAACGTGAGTTTCCTTTTCAGTCCCTCGACCTCTGTTCCCCATATCGGATAACCGGCTAACGGAACAAGTCTGCTTTCCATTCCGTTTTTGCCGCCCACAAAAAGTATTTCAGCGTCCGGTAGCGTTTCCTTTATTTTGTCCGCTATCGCAATTGCCGGATTTATATGTCCGGCTGTGCCTCCTCCGCTTATTATAAATCTCAATCTTCTGTCTCCTTTTCATTATTCGTTCTGTTTTTTGTGACGGACAAAAGTATTCCCGATTCACAAAGCAGTACCACCAGCGCAGAACCTCCGTAACTGAAAAACGGAAGCGTAACACCGGTATTCGGTATCGTCGCCGTGACCACCGCTATGTTAAGGAATGCTTGAAGTCCCACGTGACCGGCTATTCCTACCGCTGTAAGTGACATAAACAAAGTTTCGCATCTCATGGCAAGCCTGAGCGCCCTACGGACAAACATGAAAAACAGTATTATGAGCGCAACCGCTCCTATCAGTCCCAACTCTTCACACACGATAGAAAATATAAAATCGTTATGCGGCGCCGAAACATAAAGATGCTTTTGCATACCGTTTCCGAGCCCTGTCCCGAATATACCGCCCGATCCTACTGCTATCAGTCCCTGTGTGATCTGCCAGGTTTCATCATTAACGGAAAATTTCTCAGGATGCAGCCATATGTCTATTCTTTCACTTGCATAGTCTGTCCCGAACAGCACAGCAAACACCGCTGAACACAGAACTCCTGCCGCACCTGCAAACCATCTCAGCATAGCTCCCCCGGAAAATATAACAATGGCACCTATGCAGAATGTGATAAGCGTCCCGGAAAAATGGTTTTCAAGCATTATCAGTACGCAAACGGAAAACACTATTGCGGTCGGGATAAAAACACCGTAAGCCGACGCTCTCATAAAAGCCCTTTTATCCGCTATCCGTCCCATAGGTCTGCCCGTTTTATATATTCCGTTACGCTTTATGTAATTCTGTACGCATTCCATATATTTTGCAAGCATTAGTATCAGCATCGGTTTCATAAGTTCAGACGGCTGTATGCTGAAAAAACCAATATTTATCCATCGCTTTATGGCTCCGCCGGTAAAAAGCACTACAACCAGCAAAACAGCCGCCACGCTGAAACCTATGACAGATGTGTATTTTTTATGTATTTCCGCCGGCAATGCGGCACTTGCAAACATACCGCCAAGTCCAAACGCCGCCCAGAATATCTGCCGCTTAACATAGTACAGACTGTCTCCGTAGGTGCTTTCAGCATATGGTCCGCTCGCAGAAAAAACCATTACCGATCCGTAAATCAGCAACAGCAGAATAATTACCGTCATAGTCTTGTCTATACCTTTAAGGGTAAACAATTTACTCTTATTTTTCATGATTTGCCATAACCCCAGTCTTTTTACATATCTCTGCCGCACAGAATATTCCATGGTTATTATCGGTCCGGTCAGATCCTGCTCACATGAAATTGTTCAGACGAGCAGGCTTCCGATTATTCCGGTCAAAAACGTTGCGGTTGTAAATATCAGAACTATTTTTACCTCACTTAATCCCTTTTTTTCAAAATGATGATGCAGTGGCGCCATAAGAAACAGTCTTTTTCCGGTTATCTTGAACCAGATCACCTGCAATACAACACTTGCCGCCTCTGCTATATAAACAGCCCCTATTATGAAAATCGCCGTGTTTTTCATGCTTGTAACAGCGATTGCACCGATTGCCGCACCGAGAAACAGCGAACCGGTATCTCCCATGAATATTTTTGCAGGGTAAAAATTGAATATAAGAAAACCGAGGCAGATACCGCTTATGGCAAGTGAGAAAAATATATTCTCGTAATCTCCGCATCTTACCGAAAGCAAGGCCATGAACAATGCTGCTGTCGCCGTGACAGATGAACACAATCCGTCTATACCGTCTGTGAAATTCACTGCGTTTGATATACCCGTAAGAGTTAAAACCGCAAAAAGATAGTAAAACCCACCGGCATCAACACTGATGCCCGTGAAAGGAATATATATATCAGTCGTCACGTAGCCCATAGCCACGCAGAAGGAAATATATGCGCTCGCGGTCACAAGCTGAAAAAAAAGTTTAACAGACGCTGTAAGTCCTTCATTTTCCTTCTTGCGCATTTTCAAAGAGTCATCAGCAAAACCGATCAGTGCTCCCGACAGTATATATCCGAGCGTTCCCAGAAAATAAACCGGATCACCCGTACCGGAATACAACAGATAAATCATGGAGCTTATTACAAGTGCCGCCGCAAATGAAATTCCTCCCATCGTCGGCGTTCCTTGCTTTCCCATATGCCAGGACGGACCTATTTCCAGTATTCTTTGACCCATTTTCAACTTAACAAGCAACGGAAGTAAAAGCTTTACCGCAACTGCTGTTGCTGCAAATGAAATTACAAATACCGATGTATACAGTATTATTTTTTCCATATTAAATTCATTTTCCGCAATTATATTCTATTCAAGATATGCGGGAAATTCCTCCATTCTCATACCCCGACTGCCTTTTATCAGTACCACACTTCCGCTGTCGGATATTTTTTTAAGCATTTTTCCGGCGTCGTCCCGTCTGTCGGATGAAAAATGCGCCACGACATCTTCCGGCATTCCGGATCTGATCGCCTGCTCACTGATAAGACGGCTGTTTTTTCCCACCGTTATCAAAGCCGCAGCCCCGATCTTCACTACTTCTTTTCCGATTTTTTTGTGCTCTTCTTCGCTCATATTACCGAGTTCGAGCATATCTCCGAACATTACTATCTTCTTATTTTTACCGTAAATACGTGATATTTTTTCCAGCGCTCCGAGCGCTGATACAGCAGACAGCGGGCTCATATTATAGTAGTCTTCGATAACGGTTATTCCGTTTATCTGAGTTATATTTTGCCTTACTCCGTCACTTTTATACAGTTTTAATCCTTCACGTATATCTTTTTCAGAGCATCCGCTGAGGTCTCCTGCCGCTGCCGCTGCAAGCGCGTCATGGCAGGCATGATTTCCGATTATCGGCACGAATAGATCTTTTATTACTTTTTTTCCTTTTTTTTCAAGTGTAAAGTAGCTCCCGTTCCTGTCAAATCCTGTTACTGTACCGCAATAATCGGCATTATCTGCTCCAATTCCGTATGTAATGATGTTCTTGCAAAAACATTTTGCTTTTTTCAGTTTTTCCGGCAACAGCATTTTACCGTCTTTGGGCATATACTCAGATATTTTAAGCTTCTCTTTCACTATGTCTTCAACAGTCCCCAGCGTCTCTGTATGGGCGGGACCTATATCAGTTATTACGGCTACATCCGGTCTTGCCACTCTGCTGAGTACACTCATCTCCCCTTTTTCGCTTATTCCGGCTTCCAGTACCGCCGCCCTACATTCACGGTTGCCCAGCACTGACAGCGGAAGTCCGATTATGCTGTTTTTGTTTCCATCAGTTTTATGCACCCTTACTGCTTGTGAAAGTACATTTGCGCACAACTCTTTGGTAGTCGTCTTACCTACACTGCCGGTAATCGCTATTACGTATTCAAGTTCTTTTTTCCGGAAATATTCCGCAGTGTCACAAAGAGCCTTTATTGAATCATTGACTTTTATAAGCGGTATTTTATCGCCGATCTCTTCCTCGCTTATCACAAGGCTTGCTCCACGACTGATGGCGTTCAGCGCAAACTCATTGCCTTTGTGATTTTTTCCGTTTACAGAAACATAACAACAATTTTTTTCTGATTCTTTATCATTTATAACAAAAATGCCGATATTTTCATTTGCGTTTATATCTGTGGCGCACCCACCGGTTGCCATCAGAACTTCAGATATTTTCCTTTCAAACAACTCGGGCACCCCCTGATAACTCATTTAATTAAAGTATTTCAAAATATTTTGAATTTTGTATTTCGTAATTGACTTATATTTTTCTGACACCTGCTTTAAATCGGATCCGTCATTTACTTTTTTACCGACTTATATTGTTATTTTTATCATTATCAAGTAATTGTCGACCGGTAACATAACTAAATGCACTGATATCAATTAAATATTTTCTATCAGATCGCAACTGAAAATTTATTTACCGTATCCAACATTTCAGGGCATAGTTTAAGTAAAAATATAACTTTGGAGCTCAAATTTTACGGTATTTGACTTTGCATGAAAAGCATTTCTATTTACGAAAATATTTTAGAACCTCTGCAATATTTTTTAATCAGCCCACACAAAAACCGGTAATTGTTACAGGCAACTTTCTTCATTTGTTTTCTTTCAGCAATCTCTGAACTATTTCTTTTTCACTGAATTCACGCTTACCTTTCATATCTATCTCATAGTTTTCATGACCTTTGCCGCAAAGTAGTATTATATCACCTTCGGCGGCGTTGTCGACTGCGTATTCAATAGCTTTCTCACGGTTTTCAATTATGAGGTAAGGTTTACTTTTGTCCACACCTTTTTCAATCTCTTTTATTATATCCGAAGTTTTTTCTGATCGGCTGTTGTCAGACGTTATAATCACAAGATCAGAAAGCGCTGACGCGACTTTTCCCATAATCTGACGTTTACTCTTATCTCTGTCACCGCCGCATCCGAAAAGAGTCACTACCCTTTGACCGTCTCTTTTCAGATGATTTATCCCGGTAAGCAATTTTTCAAGAGCATCCGGAGTATGAGCAAAATCTATATAAATTTCAAAATCGCCATCTGTACCGATTTTTTCCATTCTCCCCGGTATATTATCCAAGGAAGCGATGCCTTTGACCGCATCAGCGCTTTTTATTCCGAGACAATCAAGTACCGCAGCTGCAAGCAGCACATTTGAAGCGGTAAACTCTGCCGGCACAGGTGAAAAATATTCAGCGCTTTTGCCGCAGTGGGTAATTGTCAGATTGCATCCCTTGGCAAGAGAACAAAAGTTTATCCGGCAGTAGTAGTCGGAAGACGGGATTTCAACTGAGCAGCTTGATCTGATGCGGCATTTTGCCTCTCTGTACATTTTTAAAGTATATTCGTCGTCAATCATAAATACTCCTGCGTCGCACCGTTCAAAAAGTTTTTTCTTTGCCTTATAGTAGTTTTCCATATTTCCGTGGAAATCAAGATGTTCCGGCGTCAGATTTGTTATAGCGCCGCACGCAAACTGTATACCTTCAAGTTTATCGAGCTCAATCGAATGACTTGATGCTTCCATTACAACATATTCTGCGCCGGCGTCGGCATATTCTTTAAGAAGCTTATAAAGAAGTTCCGGGTCCGGTGTGGTAAGCGTATCCGTATCTGTTTTTTTACCTTCAAAATATGCGCCGAGTGTACCTATAACCGCACATTTCTTTCCGGCTGCCTTGATTCCGGCGGCTATCATCAGACATACAGTTGTTTTCCCGTTTGTGCCGGTTACACCGACAATTTTCATTTTTTCCGAAGGATTTCCGTACATATTGGAGATAACTTGTGCGTATGTTTTCCGGATATTTTTTACAGTCACAAATACAGCATTTTTTAACTTATAATTATAAGTATTTTCGCAAATTATAACTCTTGCTCCGCGTTTCTCAGCTTCTTTGATATAGCTGAAACCGTCTTTTTTTTTGCCTTTTATACAGATAAATATATTACCCGGCAAAACCTCTCGGCTGTCATGAGCCACGCCGGTCACATATATCTTTTCGTTTTTATATTCGCTAAGGCGGTATTCTATTCCTTTCAGAAGCTCAAATAAATTGTACATATTTCCTCTCTCTCTGTTTCATGGTAGCCGGACTGCTTTTTATTTTTCACCAACTCGTTTTGGACTGAATAGCCCACTGTACTGTAATAACTCTTTGAATTATATCGCTCCGGCGAAAAGTTATCGTCCTTTCCCTGCATTATTCTTTAACATCAAGGTATCTCAGCCATATGGTAACAACGCTGCCTTTTTCAATACCGCTTCCTGCTATATCCTGCTCGATTACTGTCGCACCCACTCCCTTTGTGTAATCGGTAACACCCTCTATCCTTATATTGAAGCCGGCGTTGACTATCTTTTCTATTGCCTCCGTCGCAGTGAGACCTTTTACTTTCGGAACTTCGCCTGTACTTTCCGACTCTCCGTCTGTATAAACAATTATATTTCCGTCGGTTTTACTCAATTTGCTTCCCGCTGCCGGTATCTGAGATATAACTTTGTCGCCGCTTCCTATCACTGTCAGTTTCAGTCCTAACTGATTTACAGCAATTTTTGTCTGACTTACCGTCATATTTTCATAATTTCCGACCGTTACATTGAGTTTACCCTCTTCCTCTTCGGTATATTCCGGTTCATACCCGAGGTACGGTAACACTTCTTCAAAAAAAGAGCCGACGTAAGGAGCTGCAACCGTACTTCCGTAGTAATTCTGACAGTGCGGCTGGTCAACCACTATTATTACCGCTATCGAAGCGTTTTCGGACGGCGCAAATCCGACGCATGAGCCGACGTAAAGATAAGAATTTCCGTTTTCGTCTCTTATGTCGCGTATCTGCGAAGTACCTGTTTTTGCCGCTATATCATATCCTGCCACCGCCGCGTTTTTTGCTCCGCCGTCACCGTCAACTCCTTCCATTAGTATATTGCTTATTGTCTGACATATTTCCTCATCAAAAACTTTATTTTTTACTTTTACGGTTCCCGAATACACTATCTCGCCGTTTTTTTCCCGGATTTCACTGACCACGTACGGCCTCATAACGTTGCCGCCGTTTGCAACCGCCGAAACAGCCGTGATCTGTTG
>CALWJW010000086.1 GCA_944381095.1 uncultured Clostridia bacterium
ATAGCGTCAGACATACTTAACTATACTCTGAAAGAGGCGGAAAGATACCGGACATTTTCAGGCGGAAAACAGCTCGTCGGAATCCACCAGCCGCATCCGGTTCCAACCGGGGCTACTCTTATGGCAACTCCGGACGGCAGAAACAAGGGCGCTCCGGTCACAGTTACCCTGACTCCGCAAAGCGGTACCATGCGGAACGGTCCTACCGCAGCGCTGAAATCAGCAACAAAAATCGACACCTCGCTCGTTCAATGGAATTTCTGTGTAATGGTAAATTATTTTTCCTCGGTTTTCAGAGGAAACGACGGCAAGGAAATTCTCAAACAGCTCATTACCGCTTATTTTTCGATCGGGGGACTTCAGCATCAGCCTAACATTGCAGACGTTGAACTGCTTCGTGACGCACAAAAAAATCCGTCAAAATATAAGGATCTTATTGTACGTCTGTGGGGTGTTTCCGCTCATTTTATTGATCTTCCGAGAGAACTTCAAGACGAAATGATAGCAAGATTTGCCTGACGAAGATCTGATGATCTTCAAACTCCGGCTTAAAATACTGAGCCGGGTTGCGGCAATTTCAGACAAATTGCCGTTTTAGTTTTTGCTGATCGTGCCGTTGTTTTGCCTTAATTTAAAATCCAAAATTTTCAGGATAGGCTTTCCTCTTCACATCAAAATACCGTGACTGTCAAAGGACTGTATTTTACTCTGACAAGCTGCATAACTGCATTTTTCATTTTATCTGTTTTCTTATTCGGTGCATAACATTTAAAAAAATGAACATAGGAGAAATATTATGAAAATAGCCGCAACAAGCAAACACTTAGTTTTAAGACTTATCGCTCTTATCGAAGCAGTCGTACTTTGCCTTTTAATGTTTTCCTGCGCAAATAATGAGAACGAAGACGATACGGACACACCGGATGTCTTCAAAAGCAGGGCGGAAGTGGTGAACAAAGGAGGGGCAACGGCGGTAGTAACCTATGTAATAGATGACGGAGCAAAGGCAACTGCTGATTTTGCCAAAACGATGCTTTCAAAATACAGTCTTCTCAATCTGACTTTTGCGGTTGAGACCAAGGATCTGGCAACACTAAAAACGCAGGCGTCTCCGGACGGAAAAACAGAATACGTTATGCAGGACGGCAAATACGTATATGACGTAAACAATGCCAACTACGAATACTGGAAATCAATTCTTGACCTCGGAAGAACTGAAATTGTTTCTCATACGCACACTCACAGCTTCTGGGGTACAAATGACGACGGCGGAGTTTTCGAATATGTAGACAATGCCGGTCAGCTTCACACTTCATCGGAATTACCGGTCGGAAGCACAAAAAAAGAAATTTATGCCTCAAAACAGATTCTTCAGGATCTGTTCCCGAGCTCACTTTATCCGTCTCAAAAAGCCATTTCCATGGTTGAGCCGGGTATAGGCGTCAAAACCTCTTCTGCTACGGTAGGAGACAAGACGGTGATCAGTTACAAGCCGTATTACGATCAACTGATGAAAACCGCTGTAATGCAGGGGGATTACATCGGATCGCGTTCAACCTTCCAGGCAAAAACAGGATTTGAAGACTACGTAAACACAAAAAATTACCTTAAAAGCATTGATAACCGTATGAAGGTAAACGCGTTTATGATAGTCGATGCCAACGCAGGAGAAAACATTGCTTACTGGAAAAACTATATTGACACCGCAGTAGATAAAGGCGGCTGGGCTTGCTTCTGTATCCACAATATTTCGGCGCAACCTATGAGCGGACATTACATACTTGAAAGTCAGGCTGATGAACTTTTCGCTTACACGCAGTCTATCGGACGTGATATTTGGATTGCTAACTTCACAGAAGCAATGCTTTACTACTGTGAGTGGTCTACTTCAAAGGTTACCTCTTCGTTTAGTGATAACAAAATAACAGTTACACTTACAGACGGGGAAAGCCGTAATGATATCTATAATATCCCGCTTACAGTCAAAGTCACCGTTCCGGACACCTGGACATCGGTAACAGTCGGTGGGGAAACTCTGTCAACGCTTAATGATTCCGACGGTAACAGATATGTTTATATTGACATAGTTCCCGACAGCGGAGCTGTCGAAATAGTTTCTGCCTCATAACTTGAATATCTGAATTTTATCGGAAAACATAACGGTGTTAAAAAAGCCTGATTACTTTCCGAACTCTGTCAGAAAATGTAACAATAATAAAAAAAGCCGGCAAGCCGGCTTTTTTTATTAGGATACTGAATAGATCAGATGTTTTTTGAACGCTCGCTCTCGCGTATCTCCCAGTAAAGTCCGCGTTCTGTAACTGAAAATGAAATTTAAGCTGCCATTCAGTTATCGGAAAATCATTTTTCCACCACGACTCTGACCAAGTCATAAATAATAATTTACAATATTCGGATAGCTCATTACAGGTTAGGTCACCGTTCCGGCATCAAAAAACCGATTAAAATAACTTTTAAATCAGTATACCGGTTGATTCAAATCAGCGAAAACGCAGTACATATTCCCGAAAACACATTTGAAACGGCATGGATAATTATGCCCGGTAAAATAGATCCATCGGCATATTTCTCATTTATGCAGCCCATAAACCAGGCAATAAAACCGGTCAACAGCACTATAATCACAGCTTTGTCAAGTCCTGCCGCAGCAAACAACAGCGCTCCGTGCAACAGTCCGAACAGTATCGACTGAAAACAGTTTGCAAAAATGAAACCAAACCTTTTACACAATCTTTTGAGTAAAAAACCTCTGAAAAGAAGCTCTTCCGGTAAAGCTGTATTGAATGCTGCGTAAATAATTATGGCAGGGATAGCATTTGCCCCGAGGCCGGAAAATTCAGATACTGCCGTCTCAACATCTTTTATAAGATAAAGCGTCAGTATTCCCGAAAATATAAAAACCAATGCGAGCATCACTGTGGCGACCGCACATTTGTTTTTGTTTCCGGATATTGCTTTCAGTCCTATCCATTTCGTGAATTTTTCCTTTTTTTTTGCCGTAAAAAACCACCACAGAAAAGGGATGATCGAAAACAAAAAAATCTGAATAACGCTGCTTAATATTTTGCTTAAAAATAAAACCAAAACAATCCTCCGTTTTACTAGATATCTGTATCTGCCAAGTTACAACCAAAAACCGCTGTCCGGAAATCTTTAAAAAACTCTCCCCGTCAACCGTTTTAACGTTGCCAAGGAGAGTTTAATTTAGCAGAAACCCGCACGATATCCAACGGCTTAATGTGTCATACAACACGGAACTGCCTGTTTTTTCTGTACACTAATCTCTTGCTTGAACCGCAAAGATCTTTTTACAAGCCTGTATTGCCCCGAGCGTGTTAACCTAACTATACCTATCACCCGGTTACAGGTTATTTCAGAGCGAAAGTCACTGTCATTTCTTTTTCCGGTTCTTTTACTATAAGGTCAAGAAGATAAACTGTCTCGTCATAACCGCTTTTCCTGAGAATTTCCTCGGAAAGAACAACGTCACACTGTTTACTGTCATAAACAAGAACTGTATCTGCGCATTCGACAGTGCCGTTTTCATTTATTGTCGGTTTTATCACCGAAACAAACCTTTCTTTGATCTCGGTCGGTTTTCCGGAAAATTTGTAGGTGTCGGAAATCACTACTTCGTCTTTTTCACAGACAACGTGACGTTTAAGCGCTTCAAGTTCCGGAACAGCATAAGCGTTTTCCATAGAAAATTCATATTCGTTTTCTTTTTCTGTGTAAATCACGGATTTTTGCTTACCGGTGACCTGATACTGACCGTTAATAATCGGAACGCTGTGTCCCCTTGACGAACAGGCAATCAGATCATATCTCTCCTTTGAAAAATACTGACGGGTATATTCCCCTCCGCCCGGATCGGTAAATGATGTTCTTCCGTTCTTTGAAATTATGAATGATCCGACATCATTGTGGTTATGCGGTTCGTCGTTGCATCCGGCTTTACATGCGAAATTGTAATTATCACTCCTGTATATAAACCACTGATTATCGTGGTATATGTGTGACTTCGGATTCATCTTACATTCGGCAAACTCCGGACGCATCCAGAAAATATACCTCAGTCCGGCGCTTGCGTACATAGGACATTTCATCGACGGAATCTCAATATCCGGATATTCATTTTTCAGAAAATGCGAAAGCCACGGCGAAGGAGAAAAGCCACGTCCTGCATCTGAAAAGCTGATGGTTTCTTTTTCGTTTATAGCTGCATTCTGCTGGAACAGTGCTATCGCGTGAACTTTCGGATTTCTGAACAAGTCGATTTTTCCGTCGGTGTAATCCCTTACCATGCTGGCAAAAAGGCAATAGTATGAAAATCCGTAGTTCCAGTAACCGTATCCTTCCTTACAGCAACCGTCGTCATCAAAGCCGCGCAGGTAGCATTCCGAGGTTTTTATCATTCTTTCGAGCTGTGCATCGGTTTCTTCCCGTGAAGCCAGATACGCAAACGCTGAAAATACAGCTCCTATACATACGGCTGACCAGTTGTTTTCCGCTCTCATCCACCAGAAATGATCGTACTTTTTGTATGACTCAATGACCCTCAGTCTCACCTCGTATTCAGCTCTGCGTTTTACAAGGTCAGGAAGCTTGTCTCCTATGTAATAGAGTATTTCGGCTATTCTGTATCCCATTATGGTTGACGTCAGATCGAGATTTACTCTGCGCATTTCCGGGCTGAGATTTTCTCCTACGTGCGCCGGTATCGACCATGACTCAAAATCACATATATTCCATATTATATCAGCCAGTGGCTCGATATACTTTTCATCTTCGGTAAAAATGTAGGCCAGAAAATAACATCTCATCCGGCTTTCATAATTTTCGTATACCCTCTGGAATATTGTCCTGTTTCCGGTCGTCGCAAACAGGTGTATCATACTGAACTTGATTCTTTCCGGTTCTTTTGCCATGAATGCTTCGGCTTGTTTCAATATCGCCGGAACCAGCCCCGCAAAATAAGGATGGTTCTTTATCTCTTTTACTTTTTCCTCATTGAATTCCCTGAACAGATTCGCCATACAAATTCCTCCCGGCTTTTCAGTTGAAAGCCTCCTTAGTTTCCGTTGATTCCTTTTCAAACGAATTTCTCTTGTATCCGTCCTTGTCCTTGAACAGCATCAGTTCTCCGTTGTCCATTTTATAGATTTTATCTGCGTGATCCGCTATTTTCAGGTCATGGGTAACCATAAGAAGAGTCTGGCCCATCTGCTCTTTGGTCGCCAGCAACAGATTCAGCACCTCGTCAGCGTTTTCTCTGTCAAGATTACCCGTCGGCTCGTCCGCAAACAAAACCTGCGGACGGTTGATCATCGCTCTTGCAATTGCCACCCTTTGCTGCTGACCTCCTGAAAGCTCAGACGGAAGATGATGAAGTCGCGAACCCAAATCGAGAGCTTTTATCAGTTTTTTCAGGGTTTCTTCATATCTGAACTCCTCTTTGTTACACATTATCGTGGGTATCAGGATATTTTCAAGCGCAGTATACTGAGGAAGCAGGTTGTGTCTCTGATAGATAAATCCGAGAAAGTTTCCTCTGAATCTGCTCAGCTCATCCGGCTTCATCTGCGTTATATCGTTTCCTCTTATCTTTATGGAACCGGAATTAGGTCTGTCAAGTCCCGCGCACAGATTCAGAAAGGTACTTTTTCCGGATCCGGACGCTCCTATTATTGCTATAAACTCCCCGTCTTCTATCTTTATTGAAACCCTGTTTACAGCAGTCACCACTTCATCGTACTGTTTATACTGTTTAATTACATTTTCCGCTATTAAAATTGACATCTGGTTGTACTCAGCCTTTCCGATTTAATTTTTACGCTTCCGAAAACTCTTCGGAGCCGTCACCGTATTCAGTGGACTTTTTCTTCAAATATCTTTTTCTGTCGATGCGGTAAGGAATGATCGAAGAAAAATAACCGCACAGCGCCGTCACCGCCACTGCTATTCCGAGCGGTATCCACGGCATCTCAAACCTGTAAAGCGTCCTTGCCTGGACGTCAAATCTCGCGACAAAGCTCATATTGAACCTGTATATTACGTACAGTCCGATAAGGCTCATGATGACTGTCGCAACAATTCCGGTCAGCGCCAGCAGTAATCCGTCTTTACGGAAAATTTTCTTTATTTCCTTTTCCACTGCACCCATCGCACGCAGAATTTCGAATTCTCCCTGACGTTTGCCGAAAAACATTATCTGCGAGAAGAACCAGAAAAGCGGGGACAGAATCAGAGAAAACAAGGCTATCGTCTGTATAACAGGTAAATTTCTCATCTCCCTGTCCGATCTGCTGTCTGCGACCGCATTGTTCCACGTCACGGTTGCAAACATTTCACCGTCGCCGTTGCCCCACTTGACAAGATCAGTATACATAGTGTCAATTTCGCTGCTTTGCAATGTTGAGTCGACATATACCAGAACCTGATTGTAGTTCTCTTTTTCACCGGTTATCTGCTCGAAATCAGACGCGTCCATGTAAATGGCAATATTTTCGGTTGTCGGCATATTCTTTATCACAGCGCAAACCACGAATGTTGTATTGCGGAATTCGCCGTACTTTATTATGTGTTCGAGATACTTATCGCTTTCGAGATTTCCCGACGGCTGTCTGTCTATACTCTGTAACACTGATATCTGCACTGTGTCGCCCACATCGATTTTCAGTACGCCTCTGTTTGCCGCAGTTTCCGTTATGGCTATATACCTTTCACCGTTTGCGCCTGTCTCGTATATTCTGTCAAGATCTCCTTCATAGTTGTAATTGTTTTTTATGTAGTTGATAGCATCCCTGTCAGCCACAAAATAATCCGCATCGTTTGTGATCTTCTGGCTTTTATCGTTCTGATTAACCTGAAATCCGGAAAACATCTTAACATCACTCTTATTGAATGCCACGTACGAATTGCTGGTGAAAGCATCTTTAACACATTGCTTGTAAAGCGACCCGTATCCGCTGACGAGGTTATCGAGTAAAATCATATCATTGTCTGAGATTTCATGATACACTTCTTCGACGACTTTAACCTGCTCCTTCTTCATCAGGCGTCTGTTGTTTCCGTCTCCCGTCCACTCATATCTCTCTGTATTGAGATATTCTTCGAAGTTTGCAAGAGTCTTGTTGTAAGCGTTATATCTCAGTTCGTCGCCGTTGACAGAGTAAGGTTGAAGCGAATCAAGTATATCCTTAGTCAATACCTTGTTTCTGGCTTCAACATACTTATCTGATAAGTCTTCTTCCATATTGCTGCGCGCATAAACCGTTGTTACATATCCGTCATCATTTCTGTTTATAACGTAATCATCCGTGTAGAATTTTTCAAATTCCGCTCTGTCAATTTCACTTGACGTCTGTGTATACACTTTACTGCGGGCTGTGTAGTATTCCTCGGTAACATCTTTACTGTCAGATGTTAGCTGCCATTCCGTATACTCGTTCACTTCCTTTTTGGAATTCACTGTAAATTCAGCCTGTTCCATATCCATATTGAACGCATAAATTCCCTGATAGAAGCTTATCCACACAAATATTGCGGCAAAAAGTACAGAACTTCCGACCAGCGTCGCACAGTACCGTCTGAATCTCCATAGTCCAAGTGTTTCATATCCTCCGGGAAACTTTCTTCTGCCCATTTGCGCAGAAATTCTCGGTGATGATACAAGGTTTGAGTTATCCTCTGCGAGCAGAAGTTTAAGCGGCGGTTTTACCGCGGTATACTTTATCGGGAGGAATACCGAAAGCAGTATGATCGGTATTATGAAAAGCAGGCAAAATGCCATCAGTTGAGGAGCAAAATGATATTTATAGTCCTCGACACTATAAAAAAGATAGTCGACCGGGATCGCTATTCCGGCTGCCGGTATCAGCGTAAGAACGCCGATCATCATCATTTCCCAGAAACTCGTGGAGAACAGCTTTCTGGTATCGGCTCCGAACGACATGTAGATTCCGTAAGTGAATTTGAAATGGTTTAGCCTGATATTGAACAGAAGAATTATGACTGCAATGGATACCAGCGCAAGTACAAAAAGCTTTCCGGCACATTGAAGTCTCATTTCCGACAGGCTGCTTTCGAGATTATACAATGGTGAAAACTGCGTTACTATCGGATTGTCGTTTGTACCCGGAGCCTTCTTGATATACGTTGCCGCAAAGTTGTCGTAATATTCCTCCAAGCTCATTTTGTCCTGAACCGACTCTATCGCCTCAGTTTCTATGTAAACGTAGACGAAAGTCCCGTCATAGCTGACTGTGTATGACGGATTCATTTTCAGCTGTTGATTCTGAATGAAATAGTTATATTGCCCCTCGGTCAGATTGGTAAGCGAAAAATGATAATCGTAATCGTCGTTTACAGTCTTTTCGTATTGATATAGGTTATTTGACGCTGACATCACGATGATACCGAACATAACTTCCATTGCAAGTATAGCCAGAAAAAAGCAAAAATATTGCTTGAAGTGAAATGTAACGGTCTTGAACGCCATCCTGATTTCGTGCCAGATTCCGCTGAATATTTTTCCCACTGTATTATTCTCCGTTTTCCGTTTATATGAACATTCCGTTTTCCGTCAAAATTTTTCTTAGCTCTCCGACGTTTACGTTTCTGACTTTTCCGTCCGACGCTGCCGCCATTGCCGCCGCAGTGCCTGCCGCCTGTCCGAGCGTGCAACAGGTCGGCATTATCCGGTAAGACGCCTGCGCCTCATGTGTTGAAGATATACACCTTCCGGCTACCAGAAGATTATCCACTCCCGTAGGGATCAGACATCTGTACGGTATCGTGTAGTACGTGCCGTCCTTGAAATACCAATGACTTGTTCCGCTTCCTTCGGGATTATGAATGTCTATGTCGTAATTGCATGCACTTATCGAATCCTCAAATCTGCGGCAACCCGTAAGATCGTCTTGCGTCAGCACGTAATCTCCTACTATCATTCTGCTCTCCCTGACGCCTATCCGCATAGCCGTTGACGCCAGCACCGCTTTTTCAAATCCTTTGGCGTTTCTTTTCAGGAATTTGAACAGTGCAAGCACCTGCTCACG
>CALWJW010000087.1 GCA_944381095.1 uncultured Clostridia bacterium
ACTAGCACGGGACTTAATTCTGATGATTCAGTAGGGCAGATACGAATGTTGAGTCCGGGCGGAGACGGAATACTTTCCGGTGCGGAGAGCTTTAATTTCGGCGAAACCGATAAGGTTGTACGTATGGATAACGAGATACGACAGAATTTTACGGGGATACAATCTGACGGAAACGGGCTGATATATGCTCTTGACAGCGGATTTGGGCTTATTTATATCTACGATACGGAAGGAAACATAGTAGCGGCTTTTGGCGGCGGGGTAGGTCAAGGTAAACAAACGGGCGTTTTTTCTGCGGCAAATTCGATCGCTGTAAACGGTTCAAGAATTATGGTGTCTGATTCTCTTCGCGGTACTGTAACTTTTTTTGAGCGAACAGAATACGGAGAGATTTTATGTACTGCCCAGGAACTGACCATGAACAGCAATTATAACGCGGCACGTCCTTTATGGAACAAAGTGCTTGAATTTGATCCGGTAAATAGAATGGCTTTGTTGGGACTTGCTAAAGCAACCTACCAAAGCGGCGAATATTCAGAAGCTATGTATTATGCAAAGGAATGCAATAATGCTGAATTATACAGTCAGGCGCGCCAAAAGCTTCAGAATGAATTTATCAGTAGAAATTTTGTTTGGCTGTTTTTGCTTGTGATCGCATTGGTCGGCGGAATAGTCGTACTTCTTGTATTAACAAAACGCAAACAGGTGGTTTTGATTAAGAATGCCGAATTGCGTACATTAACAAGGACATTGGTGCACCCGTTTGAAAGCTTTAATGATGTTAAATACAAACAAATGGGTTCGCTTAAAATAGCTTTTATATTAACGTTTCTTTTTTATTTATCGGGATCGGCAGCGACTATTTGGAGTGATTTCCGTTATACATCATATGATTCTGCGTCATATAATACTTTGTTTCAGATAGTTAGGACGATTGGTTTGGTAGCGGTATGGTCACTTGCCAACTGGGGTATAAGTACTTTGCAAAACGGTAAAGGTCGTCTTAAAGAGGTATTTATCGTCACGGCATATAGCGTTTTTCCGATCATACTTTATAATTTAATATATATTCCGCTTACGCATATTGTGGCTTCATCGGAGAGCACGCTTATATCGGGTCTGCACATACTTGCACTTATTTTCAGCGCTATTATTCTGACAGTAGGACTTATGATTATACACGATTATTCATTCCCGCGCTTTCTTATAACGGCCTTTATTTCTTTATTGTTTATTATACTTATTATTTTTGTCGTATTTATGATAGGCATTTTGCTTACACAATTCTGGAGCTTTTTTGCAGAGGTTATACTGGAAGCAATAAGACGGTTTTAAAAGCTTTCCTGTCTTATAGAAGGGAGACGGATTATTTGAAGGGAAAATTAAGACGATTTGGTATTTTGATGATTGTATGTGTTTCGTTATTGCTGTCATCCTGTGCGGAAGAAAGTGAGATAAAATACAGTGTTCCCGATACAATGGCAAATGTAGAGGATAAAGTGATAGCCGAAAATGATAAATACAGTCTTGAATGGGATGATAAAAAGAAATGCGTTTTTATGAGGTCGTTAGACTCCGGTTTTGTCTGGTCAACTACACCGTATGATTATTATTTAGCCGGGGGAAGCAACTATAACCTTTGTTCGCCTATTATGATTGAATATTATAATACCGAGGATGGCTCTATCAATACCCTGAATGCGTCAGAATGTATTGATTACGGTATGGTTTCCGCCCAAAAGGCGCAAAACGGTATAAAGGTTAGCTTTTATTTTGATGAGGTAAAAATAACGGTATCGGTCTTATATACACTGCGTGAGGATTCACTGCTGATTTCTTTCAATACCTCGGATATAGAAGAGGCGGGTACAAACCAACTGCTTAATGTATCCTTAGCACCGTATTTATGTGCTGTGAAAAATACTGAAAACCGCTCATCATATTTGTTTGTACCGTCCGGCTCGGGAGCGCTTATGTATACAGATACCTCACCGAATGAAAATCCGCGCTCCTTTTCAGGCGAAGTATATGGGAATGATCCTGTCAGAAAGCAGCTTGCCATAGCGGGAGAAGAGGAACCTATAAGACTACCGGTATTTGGAGCAAAGAATGGCGGCAATGCTCTTTTTTCTGTTATTGAAAAAGGTGACGGAGCAGCTAGGATAAATGCTCTTTCGGGGAATCCCGCTAACGGATATTCTGCGGTTTATGCTACTTTTAATGTACGCGGTTATAATAATGCTGAGCTGGGAACGGGCAGTACAATTATACTGAGCAAAAGTAAGCCCAATGATTTTGAATTTGCGGTAGGCTATTATCCTCTTACGGGAGAGAATGCCGATTACAGCGGAATGGCAGATTGTTACCGTAAAATTTTAAAAAATACGGAAAAACTGAAAATGAGCAAACAAAAACAGGCCGGCTTTCACATTAATGTGCTTGGCGGAGCGGAGATTGATACATACACGTTAGGGATTCCGCACAAATCGCTGCTTTCGCTTACTACCTTCAGCGAAGCCCGGGAAATATTGGAGGAGCTTGTAAAAACAGTTGAACGAAAACCGGAGGTTAAACTGTCCGGGTTCGGTAAAACAGGTCTTAATGCGGGAAAGGTTGCAGGCGGATTTGAATTTGCAAATGCTTTAAATAAAAATAAAGGACAGCAAGATTTAGAAAAATACTGCGGTTCCGAGAATATTTCTTTATTTACAGATTTTGATTTAATTTGTTTTTCACAGTCCGGCAGCGGCTTCAGCGTACTGAAAAACAGTGCGCTTACAGCTAATATGCAGGGTTCGGCGCTGTATCCTGTTAAGCGCAATGTTCTGACGGAAAATGAAGAAGCGCGTAAAATACGGATTCTTGAACGTTCAAAATTAGTGAAAGCAGCTGATAAGCTTGCAGATTTTTGCGATGACCGCGTTTCCGGCGTAGGATTATCTTCGTTAGGAAAAACAGCATATTCCGATTACAGCGAAGAAAAATATATGCTCAAAGGTTATCTTTTTGAGCAAATGAGCGATGTGTTAAGCAAATTCCAAAATCACAATATTACATTAAGCGCCGCTAACGGATATGCGGCAGGTTTGGCAGACAGTATTACCGATGTACCGCTGCAAAACGGCGGTTATGACGCACTTGATGAAACAGTACCTTTTTATGCAATGGTGTACCGTGGCTCAATTCCGCTTTACAGCACACCGTTAAATTTGTCGCCTAATCCGAAAGCACAATTGCTTAATGCCGTAGAAGCGGGTGTTTCACCGTCATTTATGCTAAGCCGGACATACGATTCGGATTTATCTGTATCTGATTCGGCGCCGTCCAGCAGAATTGTTTTTAAAAATAACAAAGGCTTGATATGTAATATGATTGAAGCTTCGGCGGACTTTTTTGAAAAAATATCTGATGCTGTAATTATTTCGCACAAAACGATTCAAACCGGTGTAACTCAAACGCTTTTTGATAACGGTGTTTCGGTAACGGTTAATCATAATGATACTGCCGTAAAAACAGAGAAAAATGAAATAGCGGCGATGTCCTTTATTTTTGAAGAATGACGAAAGGGGGTATATGCTGTGAAAAATAAAAAAGGCGGTATAGAAGCGATTAAACGAAGGTACGGTTATTTATTTGTGGCACCGTGGATTTTAGGAATAGCGCTTTTTGTACTGATACCTATTATTACATTTTTTTATTACAGCTTTTCAGATGTTGCTATGACACCTGAAGGTTTGCAGACTACATTTGTCGGTCTTAAGCATTATAAATATGTATTTTTAGAATATCCGTATTATTCAAACATATTCCTTTCGTCTTTGTCAAGTCTTGTAACTTCTTTGCCGATTGTAGTAGCTTTGTCAATGATACTGGCTTTAGTACTTAATCAAAATTTCCGTGGCAGAACATTGGCGCGTGCGGTATTTTTTCTTCCGGTTATTATTGCTTCAAGTGCTGTTATGGAAATCCTGACAAATTTTAATATGAATCAGGGTATCACTGCCGCTGTCAGTTCGGGAGATACAAAGCAAGCGGCTGAATTTATGGAAGTTATTGATTTCGCGGCACTTCTTGACGGACTTAACCTTCCGGGAAAGCTTAACGATTTAGTATTAGGATATTTAAATGATACATTTAATCTTATTTGGAGCTGCGGTGTTCAGATATTGCTTTTCGTGGCCGGACTTCAAACAATTCCCGCACAGCTTTATGAAGCCGGAAAGGTTGAAGGAATATCAGCTTGGGAAGAATTTTGGTATATTACTTTTCCGATGATGAGCCGTATTGTGTTACTGGTAATATTTTACACAATGGTGGAGCTGTTCACTGAAAAGGGAGAACTGATAGATAAAGTACTCACTTCCATTTCGGCAATGGAGTATTCACAAAGCGCGGCAATGATTTGGCCGTATTTTGGGGCTGTAGGTTTACTGATAGGCTTAGTTATGCTGATCTTTTATCGGATTTGTATGAGAAAATGGGAATAAAATTTCAATTGGAAAGGATAAAACTGCTATGACAAACAGCTTGCTTATGCGCAAAACAAAAAAACAGTTCGTATCTTTATTACGTGCGATTTTTTTGCTTGCATTTGCATTTATACTGATTTATCCGGTGATTTTTATGATTGCCGAATCTGTTAAAATACAGTCCGATACATTAAACCCGGCGGTCAAATGGTTTTCTCTCGCACCGACTCTGTACAGCTATAAGGTTGCGTGGATTTCAATGGATTATTTGCACTCTCTGATTAACACGGTAACATTTGAACTTATCAGTGCTGTTATTGAGGTTTTTGTTTGTGCGGTATATGCTTACGGTTTGGCACGCTTTAAATTTCGATTGAAAAAGGTCTTAATGTTTTTTCTCATTCTCAGTATTCTTGTTCCTGATATAATGCTGATAATCCCGCGTATAACAAATTTCCGATATATGGATTTATTCGGTATATTAGGTCTTTTTAAAAACATAACCGGTATAGACTTACGGGTGAATATAACCGATACGGTTTTGACCTTTTATTTTCCGTCTATACTCGGCGTAGGACTTAAAGGCGGGTTATTTATTTATATTTATATGCAATTTTTCAAGGGGCTTCCAAATGAGCTTGAGGAAGCGGCATGGTTAGATGGCGCCGGTCCTGTAAAAACATTTTTTTCTATAATAATACCGAGTTCGGGTGTTGTTATTCTTACTGTATTTATTTTTTCTGTTATATGGCATTGGAATGACTGGCTGTTAGCTACAATGTATATGTCAGATCATCACACATTAGCTTATATGATAAAAAATATACAGGAATTTATTACACAGGCATGGACCAGTAAACTGATAGCTACAAGTCAGTCGCTGTATTACGGCGCACCGATGGCAGCATGTTTAATGTTTATTGCGCCGCCTATGGTATTGTATTTATTCTTGCAAAAGCATTTTATTGCAAGTATAGATAGGGTAGGAATAGTAGGATAACATTCTTAAATCTTTATTAAGGAGTAATTAAAATGAAAACACAAAAAATGAAAATGCTTTTCGGATTGTTTCTCTGTGCAGCAATGGTATTTCAAATGACTGCCTGCAAATCCGGTAAGACGGAATCCGACAGCGGTTTAAGCACACCTGAGTTAAGTTCAAACATTTCTTCTGATGATGCAAGTTCTGAACAGAATAACAGCAATACTTCTTTACCAAGTTCATCACAGAATTCTAATCAGCAGACAACATCATCAACACCTAATTCGCAAAGCGCGAAAAAAACGAATCTTACTCGCGACCAGGTTATGGCAAATATGCCGGCCAAGTTAAAAAACACTACAATTAAATATATGACGTGGGATAATCCGAGAGAAACCATGGAAAAAAATGCTATTGCAGAGTTTGAAAATAAAACCGGTATTAAAGTGCAAATAGAAATGGTGGCTTTGGGAGAGAAGTATAAGGTTTTGGCTTCAAGGATTGCAGCCGGAAACTCACCCGATGTATTTCGTACCGATGAAGTATTACCATTTGTCTGTAAAAATTTGCAGCCAATACAAAATCTTAATTATAATTTTAACGACAAAGCGTGGGATTGGGATTTAATGAATTACGCCACGTATAACGGAAGAACCTATTCTATGCAGCTTGCCGATACACCGTTTACCCCTGTCGCAGTGCTTTTCTATAATAAGGCAGCATTAAAAAAGGCAGAAATGGATAATATGGATCCATACACCATTTGGAAGAATAACCCTAATGACTGGACGTGGGATAAATTTTTCGCTGTCTGCGATACGTTTTTAAGTCGCAATGGCAATCGTGACGGTTATTACGGCTGCCTCTGTCCGCAGACATATATTTACGCTTATATGCGCTGCTTTGGACTTGCAAATATGGATTATAATCCCGCAAGCGGCAAATTTGTTTCAAATGTAAAAACCCCCGAATACGTTAAACATATGGAAATACTTTCAAACGCTATGCAGAAAAAATATATAAGCCCCACAGCTTCGGGCTTTGAGATGGGAAATACGCTGTTCTGCTGGGACTGGGGTATAAACGCTCAGCCCAATATATACTTTGAACAGCTTAAAAAGCGTAATAATTTGGGCATTGTTCCGATCCCGACAGATTCTACTAAACAGGTGCTTTATCAACATATTGCACATGGTGTACCGGTAGGCGCTAAAAACGGTGAAGCAGTTCCATACTTTATACGCTATATACAGGATCGTAAGGGCTATAATATTGAAACGATTTACAGTGTTCCTAATTCTGCTGAGGTTATTGAATGGTCAATCCAAAGGGGAAGACAGAATAAATCGTTCTTTGTTGGCGGAGGCGTTCACAATTATGACTTTATAACTGAAATTCAGCAGTCTGCACCTAATCAGGTAAAAGCTATATGCGATAAATACGCACCTGAATTTGAAGCAGAGGCAAAGAAGTATAATGAAGAAGCAAAAAATTTGCCAAAGTGATTTTTTAGAATAAGGAGCGATCCTAATGAAAAATAATAAATTTTTTCTAAAACTTTTTTCTTTACTGCTTGCTTTGTTGCTGTGTGCCGGATGCGCCGGTAAAGGCGATACGCAAACTAAGAAAAAAACGCCTTCAGGCAGCCCTGCTGACAGCAGTCAAAATTCAAGCTCTGATGTTGGTGAAAATATCGACAGCGTTATATCTTCCGGAACAGATATTACTGATGATACATCATCATATTCACATCCGAGACCGTGGGTAGACGGTGATTACAGTCCTCCGGCTTATGTTCCGTCCGGTTCTGCATCTTCTGAAAATAGTTCTAACTCGTCAAATCCCGGCGGTACCACTTCAAACCCGGATCCGGTGAAACCCATACATACCAAAGCAGAACTTTTAGATTTGCTTAATTACCTTACCTTTGAAACGGATAATTACGCCATAGGTGTACACCTGTTCGGCGACCTTGACGTTAACAAAGGGATACGGTCCTTTAAAAAACGTTTCGGCAAAGAACCTGCTTACATAGATTTCGATATGCACGCGCTTGAATATGCATCTGAGCGCTCGATCGAAACAGCAGTCACAAATCTTACTAAATTTGCACAGAAAGGCGGATTTGTCGCAATAGCTGATCATTGGCTTACACCTCTTACGAATTATACGCAGCATCCGACAAACGGCGGCGCAAATGACAGTAGGACAACACTGACGCAAAAGCAATACCGCGAGGTTATGACAGAGGGCACAACACTTAATAAAAACTTTTTGATGGAGCTTGAAATTAAAGCGAATTTTTTGAAAAAACTTAAAGAAAACGGAGTACCTGTTATATACCGTCCTCTGCATGAGGGTAACGGCAGCTGGTTCTGGTGGGGTATCAATAAGGATATGGGAATCACTGGGAGCGACGTTGCCGATCTTTATAGGTATGTTTACAATTATTTTACCGTAACACACGGTCTTGATAATATTCTGTGGGAGTTTTGTACGGCTGTTGCAGGTTATGATAAAGAATTTTGTGACTGGTATCCGGGGAATGAATATGTAGATATTCTTGCAACCAACTGGTATGTAAGCAACAGTCCCGATTATAACGAGGTGGATGACCCGACTGTCGGTAAGTTTAACAGGTTTTATACCGATACAATAAAAAACTGCGGGAACAAGCCTTATGTGATTCCGGAATACGGCGGAGATGCCACCTATACAATAACCGAACATCCACTGAAAAAATCGTTGGAAATAGTAGAAGCGCGTATCGACCGCGGTGCCAAGGTGGCTTATGTAGGTCCGTATTTTTACTATGATAATGATGAATTAGGCTCTGAACTTACACCGCGTGTTATCACGCTGGAACAAATGTCCGGTTACTGGTCGAAAGCTAAGCGGTAAGGATAAAAATCTGCTGGAAGCAAAACAGTGGATATTTATGATAGGAGGAAAATTATGAAAAAAATATTTGCAGCATTTTTATCCTGCTTAATGATTTTTGCGTCTTGCTTTTACGTTCCGGCGGTATTGGCTGAAACGGCAAATAATACAATTACCGCCAAAAAAGCAACCTCTTCAAATTACAGCGGTTCTATCGAGATTACAGGAATGGCTGTTGAAAAGGACAGTAAGTATAAATTTTCTATTTTAACAAAGGCTGTAAAAGGCGAAAATCTTTTAGTGCGTATAAGCGGTACGAGTGCTTGGCCCCGCACAACTCTGCTTTTAGGTAAAACTGCCGAAAACGGTGCGGAATATAATCCTGCTACCGGTGAGCTTTCTTATACATTTACCGCCGAAACAGATAAATTATGGCTGCATTTTGCCATAGACAAGGATACTGCGCAGGAATGGTATATTGCAGAGCCGAAGCTGTATAAATTGAATGAAAGCGGAGAAGAAACAGACAGCATTGATATTTCTTTTTCGTCCGATAAATGGAGTATATGGACTAATAATAACTTTATGAAGGTTACGGACGTAG
>CALWJW010000088.1 GCA_944381095.1 uncultured Clostridia bacterium
CCTCTTAACCAAAAATCCGGCACAGTTCAAAAAGAGGAAAAGCAGAATGACACAAACGAAATACGGGAGACCGAAAACAGGTTCTGTCCATACTGCGGAGTTCCGGTCGGAAAGGAATTCGGATATTGCAATAACTGCGGGAAAAAACTGCCGTAAGGTCGGTACGGGATCGGAAACCCCGCATCAAAGCCGGTATCTTATTGCAACACGCCGGTGCAGTCGGTCATGTATCCGACAACCGTCATTGTCGCCGGAAACAAAGTCCGCAGTAATCAATTCGTTTTCCGGAGGAAAAAATTGAAAGATATTAAAGTCAGTGAAGATAAAGAAAAAGAGAGAATGGGCAAGATAATCTCTCTGCTGGAAAAAAATGTGCGCAGCGACTGTGCGCTGGAATACACGGGAGATCCATGGAAACTCGCCGTCATGGCAAGGCTTTCAGCACAGTGTACCGACCTCAGAGTCAATCAGGTAAGCAAAAGGCTGTTTGAAGTCTATCCGGATGCAGATTCAATGGCAAAGGCAGACCCGACAGCTCTTGAAAAGCTGGTGATGCCCTGCGGACTTTACCGCGTAAAAGCCGCAAATATAAAGAAAATGTCGGAAATCATAGCCGGAGAATACGGCGGAAAAGTTCCGTGCGATATGGAGCAGCTGCTGAAACTGCCCGGAGTCGGCAGAAAAATAGCAAATCTTATACGCGGAGACCTTTTCGGACTCGGCGGTATCGTAGCAGACACACATTGCATACGGATCTGCGGCCGTCTCGGATTCTATCCGCAGACATTAAAGGATGCCGTTAAAGTCGAAAAAATTCTTACCCCTCTTGTACCTGTCGAAAAACAGACGGATTTTTGTCACCGCCTGGTGTGGTTCGGCAGAGAAACCTGTAATGCCCGCAACCCGAAATGTGCCGGTTGTCCGCTTTCGGCGCTCTGTGCGGCTTTTACGGTAAATAAAGAAAACAACAAATCAGGACAACTGAGTTAACGCGGCAATTTGCCGGATGAGGATAAAAACTTCCGACAAGGTAAAAATTCATCAAAGCATAACAGAGGTAGCCGAATGATCATACACAGTGATTTTGCCGGAGGCAATATAAAAACGGTACGCCGATCAGGGAACGAAGTATATCTTGAAAATGAGCTGCGTGACAGCGGACAGGACTGGTTCTACTGGGCTTTCTGTGTCGAAGATGCGGCAGGACAAACTGTTACATTCCGGTTTCAGGAAAACAGGCTCGGGTACTTCGGTCCGGCGGTAAGCCGCGATCTTGTAAACTGGAAATGGCTTTCCGAAACCGATAAAAGCAGACATTCTTTTCTGTACGGAAAAAATTCCTTTACATACACCTTCGGCAAGGATGAAAACAGGGTGTTTTTTGCACACAGTATGCTTTATCATCCTGACAGATTTCTGAGATTTGCCGCTGCACACGAGCTCGAAGTGAGTGAATTCTGCCGTAGCCGTAAAGGCAGAAGCGTACCTTATACGGTTTTCGGGTGCGGTAAGCGCAGTGTTATACTGACCGCGCGGCACCATGCCTGCGAATCGACCGGAAGCTACGTTCTTGAAGGAGTGCTTTCGGAGTTGCTTCGAGATCCTCTGCCGGACGCAAAAGTCCTCTGTGTTCCGTTTGTCGATTATGACGGTGTAATTGACGGAGACCAGGGAAAAGCAAGACGTCCGCACGACCATAACCGGGATTATGACAAAAATCAGCCTTCAATTTACCCCGAAACCGCTGAAATACGCAGGTATGCAGATGAGCACGGATGTCACTACGGCTTTGACTTTCATTCTCCGTGGCATATCGGAGATGTGAACGACTGTATGTTCATAGTTCAGAACTCATTTGAAAAAGCCGACAGACTTGACGCATTCGGCAAACTTCTGGAATCGGAAATGACGGAAAAAGCCTTCCGATACCGCCATGAAAACGACTATCCGTTCATGCACGGCTGGAATCTGAAAAGCAACAATTTTTCACAGTATATGATCTCACGTCCGGAAAACGTTCTGGCTTTTACCCTCGAAACGGCATATTTCGGGACGCAGCAAAACAGGGTGGACCAAAAGAATCTGACCGTCTCCGGAAGGTGCTTTGCAAAGGCGCTGAGAAAGTACATCGAAAATTACGGAGCCACGGAAAAAATATTCTGAAAACATACCCCCGGTAAAAATCCGACCCGGCCCGGAAACGCAAAAACCGCGCCGTCATAAACGTCGCGACCTCAGAAAAATAATGTTCGGGGACGACCTGCCACGGTTTTTTGTTATTACACCTACGGTCCGGCTTACGCTATTTTGCGCTGTCACGCCGGATAAAAAACAAAAGATATCACGGAGGTAGTACATGAAGCTTGCCGCAAGTACACTTGGCTGTCCCGACTGGGACTTTGAGAAAATACTGATCGAATTCAGCAGGCTCGGGATCGAAGGTATAGAAATAAGAGGACTTGAAGGAGAAACGGACGCAGACAAAATTAAACGCTTTTCACCCGAAAACGCCGAAAATACTTTAAACAAACTGAAAGAGAAGAATCTGAAAATGATCGGGTTCGGCACATCCTGTTCCTTTCACGACCGGGAAAAATATCCTGAAAACATCAGTCAGGGCAAAAAGAGTATTGACGTATGTGAAAGAATGAGCATCCCGTTTATACGGGTTTTCGGCAACAGTTTTCCGTCAGACAGAACACGGAACGCTGTAATTTCCGATGTGATTTCCGGACTTTCAGAGCTTTGCGAATACGGAAAAGAAAAAGGGGTAAACGTTTATCTTGAAATACACGGTGATTTCAATACCGTTGAAGCGCTTACACCGGTACTGAATGAACTGAAAAACAATCCGTACTTCGGAATACTCTGGGACATAGAGCACAGCGACAGGGCGTACGGAGACAACGTGCTTCCCTTCTATCGCCTCATTTCCCCTTATGTGCGCCACGTCCATGTAAAGGACTACATACGTGCAAAGGACGGCAAGCCTTTTGAGCTTTGCCTTGTCGGAAAAGGTGAAATACCGGTGCCGACCTTGCTCGGATGGCTGAAAAGCGACGGCTATGACGGTTACCTTTCCTTTGAGTGGGAAAAGAAATGGGTGCCGAGCCTTCCCGAACCTGAAATTGCATTTCCGGATTACGTCAATTACATAAGAAAAATTATTATTTGAAAGTCTATGTGAATTGAAAACTCCGTAATACCAAAAACGTATTATGAAAACATATGCTATCCTGTGTGCTTTGCTTATGCTTTCGGTTATAACGTAATAAAAATTGCAGGAAAATTAACACAAAAAAACAGTGCGATCACGGATAGTCCGCTGCCCCACGGATTGCAGGCATCATTTTCTGAATCAACGGATTTTGCAATCTGTATTTCATACAAAAGTTAACTCATCAATAATCAATTGATAAAACGTCACAATGTAACGGGAAAGAAAAATAAATATGAATCCACAGAATTTAGACAAAATACGCAAATCGTTTGAGACACAAGCACCAAACTTCGAAAGTACTCTGCTTCAGTTTTCAAAAGAAGACTATCTGCTGAAAACAATTTCCCTTATAAAGCCACAGCAACAAGACACAGTATTGGAAACAGCGGCAGGAACTTGTATATGCGGACGCTCTCTGGCACCGCTTGTACATTCGGTCGTCTGTCTTGATGCGACGCCCGCCATGCTGCAAATCGGAAAAAAAGCAGCTGAAGAAAATAATCTGAAAAACATGACGTTCATAAAAGGTTTTTCAGAAGATCTTCCGTTTTTGGAAAATTCTTTCGACATCGTTTTATCAAGACTGTCTTTCCATCATTTCACTGACGTTGAAACTTCGTTTAAGGAAATGCTCCGTGTTTTGAAGCCCGGAGGTAAATTGATAGTAATCGATATGGGGGCGACAGTGAAAGAGTTGCGCAAAATACAAGATGAAATTGAAACACTGCGCGATCCATCACATGTGAAAAATCTGAGTACTGAAGAAATACAGTCACTTTTCGAAAAGTATCGGCTTGAATTAAAAGAAAAGGATATAACAGAAATACCGCAGAATCTGCAGAACTGGATGAAACTGACCAAAACCCCGGAAACAACCCAACAACAAATAATACAACGGATGAAAAACGAATTAAACGGCGGACTTAAAACCGGATTTTTTCCGTACATTAAAGATGAGCAAATATATTTCAACCAACGCTGGGTTTTTATTTCAGGAAAAAAATCCTTGATTTAAAAAAGCAGATTTTTACAGCAAAGAGATTTTAAAATTTTTCTTTGTATGCTGTAATAAATGTTTAGCACCCGAAAGGACTGAAAAAGCGGTAATTTCCGATGTGATTTCCGGACTTTCAGAGCTTTGCGAATACGGAAAAGAAAAAGGGGTAAACGTTTATCTTGAAATACACGGTGATTTCAATACCGTTGAAGCGCTTACACCGGTACTGAATGAACTGAAAAACAATCCGTACTTCGGAATACTCTGGGACATAGAGCACAGCGACAGGGCGTACGGAGACAACGTGCTTCCCTTCTATCGCCTCATTTCCCCTTATGTGCGCCACGTCCATGTAAAGGACTACATACGTGCAAAGGACGGCAAGCCTTTTGAGCTTTGCCTTGTCGGAAAAGGTGAAATACCGGTGCCGACCTTGCTCGGATGGCTGAAAAGCGACGGCTATGACGGTTACCTTTCCTTTGAGTGGGAAAAGAAATGGGTGCCGAGCCTTCCCGAACCTGAAATTGCATTTCCGGGTTATGTCGGGTACTTAAAAAAAGTTCTTCCACAGATTTGAATGTGAAAATTCCGGAAACTTGATTTCATGCAAAAACTCATGATTCACCATGCACAAAAATTTCAAACGCAATTCAAAATAACTCCCGGTAAAGCATTTTTCCCGTAGTTTTTACTCGGATTTCCCGAATAATAAATATTTTTATATCGGAGGTATTCAAATGCCACCGGTTTATTCTTCAAAATTTGCAGCCCGTATACCAACTAAAATTCAGAATTTTATGACACTCTATAACCTACCTTATCCACGTGCCCAATCATATGACGATTGTCATAATGAATTCGTTCAGAAAAGAAAAAACATTAGTAATTCACAGACTTTGAATTTGCTGTCAGTCAATCTTTATGCATGTCTTGCGAGTTGGGGCATGATTTCGCGTAAAAGTTTACTGATGCAACATAATTATCAAGTATTGACTGATGCCGTTAAAATTGTATGTAACAGCAAATACGATTGGCTTGTTGATGTTGACGTTTACAGTAGCGGTTTTAATAAAACAAACTACATTTACGATGTAACTGAAATCAAAAATCGGTTGCTGAACGCATTCGGTAAACCTGCTCCAAGCGAAACGTTGATAAGTAAAATTATGTTAATTACGCTCGGCTGTATTCCTGCATATGATTCAAAAGTAAAGGCTACAATGAGACAACAAAACATAAAACCGATATTGGATTGTCAAGGAATGGTCGATATTATTGAGTTTGCTAAGCAGTACAAAAACGAAATAACTGCCCAAATGAAAATATATAACAATCAAAAAATAAATAACGTTATGATTAACCATTCTGTTATGAAATACGTCGATGCCATTTTGTGGTGATAAAATTGTAAGTGCATAAAAGCAAAAAACGCACAAGGCTTTCCTTGTGCGTTTCTCTTGGTGAAGCGTTCGATTGGATGTCCGAACTATTAGCCATATTTTCAATTTCATCTGATGTGGGAATGTTGATTGGCTTATCGTCAAAGGTAAGGATCAGCTTGATGTAATCATCGTAAACGAATATAGCCTTGACAAGTCCGTCAATCAAACGTTCCTTATTTTTCTCAAACCTCAGATCGAGGTTGCGAAACTTATGCAGCGTGAACAGAATGAAGTCCTTGGTGATTTTCGGACGCTTATCTTCTTCAGCCTTGATATTCCACTTGATTTTTTCTTCCTCTGCTTCAAGCTCTTCCAAGCGAGTCTTGGTCGTGCGAGTGACAACGCCCTTCTCGATAGCCTTCATAATGTTGTCGATAGAATCGCGGACATCTTTCAACTGAGCCTCAAGCGCGAGGATCATTTCGTCATCTTC
The DNA here is from genome assembly GCA_944381095.1 of uncultured Clostridia bacterium. Lineage (GTDB taxonomy): Bacteria > Bacillota > Clostridia > Oscillospirales > CAG-272 > SIG673. The sequence goes on from CALWJW010000088.1 coordinate 6,093, forward strand.
ATCCAAAAGAGCCATTACATCGTCAGCCATATCGCTGAGAAGCTTATCGTTATTCAGCCAAGCGGATATCTGCTCGATAACCTTGTCCTCAATCCAGTCCTTGCGAATTGCCTTGCGGTCACATTCGTGCCGTTTGGCACTGGCGCATTTGTAATAGCGGTATATCACACCGTTCGGTTTGTTTGCGCTGTCACCCACAAACATCGATTGGCACGTTCCGCAGAACAGCTTTGTTGTCAGTAAATATCTTTCAGGAGCTTTCGCTTTGCCCGTTGCGTGCTTGTTTTGAGTCATACGAACCGCTACTCTTTCAAAAACATCTTTGGAAACAATGGCAGGTATCGCACCCGGAATCACCACGTCCTTGTATGCGTACTCCCCGATATACCTGCGATTGGCAAATATACGTGCAAGGGAGTTTTTATTAAAGCGGTTGCCCTTGGACGTGCGGATGCCTCTTGTATTCAGATCTTCGATGATGTCGGTGATGGACTCACCACCTGCGTATCTGCGGAACATTTCAATTACAAGCGGAGCTTTCTCGGGATCTATCTGATAATGATGTTCATCATCTATTACGAAACCAAGCGGAATTTGACCGCCGTTGAAGCGAGCCTTGAGCGCATTCTCGGTCATGCCTCGCGAAACTTTCTCAGCCAGATCAGCGGAATAATATTCCGCCATACCTTCAAGAACGGACTCAAGAATGATACCTTCCGCACCCTCGGAGATGGATTCGGTAGCGGATACAACTTTCACATCGTTCTTACGCAGCATCGCCTTATACTTTGCCGAATCGTAACGGTTGCGAGAGAATCGGTCGAGCTTCCACACGATAACAACGTCGAAGCCCTTCTTCGCGCTATCCTTGATCATCCGCTGGAATTCAGGACGGTTATCTGTCTTGGCTGAATATGCCCTGTCGATATACGTTCCCACGATATCAATGCCATTCTTATTGGCATACGCCGTATTCTCGCGAATCTGCCCCTCAATAGACTCCTCGCGCTGATTGTCTGAGGAATATCGCGCATAGATCACGCCTCTCATCGATTCGCCTCCTTCCTGCCTTAAGTGTGCCTATTATACCATACAAATCTGGATTTGTCAACGAAAACTCCAAAAATATTATAGAAATAATTTCAGCAACACAATATAATTATATAAGGTAAGAAATCAAATATTGAATCGCAGTAGTCAAACCTGCTAAGAAAAGTCAATAGGTTTTACGCAAAAAGTTGAGAAAAATTTTGAGAAAATTCGAGTTAATATGAGAAGCACCAAAAGGGCGAAAAGGAGTGAATTTTTTCGCCCGAAAGGTATTCAGTTGTATGTATTTAAGCCTCTAATTCACGGTACAGCTCGGTAACCTTGCCGTAGTAAATGCGAAGAAATTTGTTAATGCCTGCGACCATGGCTCCCTTGCCGCATTTGCCTTCCGAGCGTTTCTTTTGGATAAACTCATAGACCGGATCGCCTTCGGGCTTCAGACGAAGTTTGCATTGCATGATCTCAAAGCCGACGTGTCTAAGATACCCGTTCCCCCGTTTTGAAATATGTCGCTCAGTTCCGTTAAATCCGCCGGATTGGTAGGGCGGCGCATCGATCCCTGCATAAGCAATCAGAGCGTGCTTGGAGTGAAAGTTCCGAACGTCACCGATCTCTGCAATCACAAGCGGAGTCAGCGTATCTCCAACACAAGCCATTTCACGAATTAAAAAATATTCGGGAAGGGACTTGGCAAATGCTTGCATTTGTGATAAAATAGAGGAGCGGGAGGTTTCGATCTCGCGCACAACTCGAATAGCTTCCTTGACGACAATCGTGGTGGATGGGGTCATAGGAAGCGCAGGGATACTGTTTTGAACCAGGGCGAAGATCTCTTCTGCCTGGCGTTCGTACATGCGGTATCCCTGTTTTTTTGCCCAAGAACAGTATCCTGAGACAAATTTCTTTTCCCCCATGGCGGTGATCTTGTCAAAATGCAAGTATTTCAGCACAAAATCCGTTAATTTGTGGTGTGGATCCCGGTCCTGGAGTACGTCGGTAATACCCGGCATAACGTTATCCAAGAGATTACCCAGCGAGATTTTCGCTTTTACGAGCATAGACGTAAGCTGAAAATACTGCCGTGAGAGCAGTCGCAGCTCGCGGTATACCTCATCCGTCGGTTTGGCTCGATGCAGGTCCTGCCAATAGGTAAGACCGAATGCAGCGATCTTTACGGCGTCTATTTTGTCCGTCTTTGCTTTGCGGATGTCTTGGGAGCAGAACTTTTTCATACGTAATGCGTTCACCACACAAACGAAAATGTCTGCTTCAAGTAACTGTGCTATCACGGGCAAGTGGTAGTGTCCTGTGGCTTCCAGTACCACGCGAACCTCCTCGCCATACGAGCGAATATCCCGTATAAGCTTTCCGACTTCTTCGGCGGTGTGTTCGATGTCGTAAGGTGCTTTCAGCACCTCTCCGCCCGGCTTCAAAAAGCACACAGTGCTTTTTCCTTTTGCGATGTCGATACCAACGCAGATCATAGAAAAACCTCCTGTTTGTTGTTTCTGCAATGTAACCGTTTCAGCTTATTACGATTCATTTTGGCTCGTGACGCGGACGCGATTTTTGCAGGGGGCTCGCCCCCTGCAAAATCGGAACAACCTGCTTAATCGAATCTTTATAATAAGAGAACGGATGACGCTTTGTCTAACGAACGCGAAGCTCAAAGAAAAGCTCGT